>RFQY01000112.1 GCA_009924775.1 Paracoccaceae bacterium
CAGCCTGCCATGCCACCGATAAAACCAGTTGCGGTATTGGCCAGACCTTGGCCAATACATTCTTGATTGCGGCTCGAGGGGGTATCGGTCAGTTCATCCACCAATTGCTGTGTCATCAAGCTTTCCAGCAACCCCACCACCGCCACGGCCAGCGCATAGGGAAAGATGATCTGCAAGGTTTCAAGATTGAGCGGAATTTCAGGGATCAAGAACACCGGCAGCGTATCGGGCAATTCGCCCATATCGCCCACGGTGCGCACATCCCACCCCATCAGCGCGGTCAGAACCGTTAGCACGATGATCGTAACCAAGGGCGAGGGCACCGCGCGTGTGACACGCGGAAAGAGGTAAATAATAGCCAGCCCCGCCGCAACCATCGCATAGGTCAGCGGCGGCACTGTGCGCGGGTCCAGCTCGGGCAGTTGGGCCATGAAAATCAAGATGGCCAGCGCGTTGACAAAGCCGGTCATCACCGATTTCGACACAAAGCGCATCACATAGCCCAGCCGCAAAAACCCCGCCGCGATTTGCAACAGCCCCGCCAAAACCGTGGCGGCCAACAGATATTGCAGCCCGTGGTCTTTGACCAATGTCACCATCAATACCGCCGTGGCGGCGGTGGCGGCCGAGATCATGGCAGGCCGCCCGCCGGTGATGGCGGTGATCACAGCGATCGAGAACGAGGCATAAAGCCCCACTTTCGGGTCAACGCCTGCGATGATGGAAAAGGCAATCGCCTCGGGGATCAGGGCCAGCGCCACCACAAGGCCTGACAACAAATCGCCACGGGGGTTGCGCAACCATTCGGCGCGATAGGCAGAAAGGGAAAACATTGGGATTGGTCCTCGGGCCGCGCGGATGGCGCGGTCTTGGTGTCATGCGGTCGGGGGCGCTGGTACACGCACCAGCGCCAAAAACCAACCCACGAATTACCACACAGCCCTAGCCGGCCTGCCCCAAGCCCCGCACTTTTTCCACAATTTCGCGGGCACGTGCATCGAAACTATGCGCCTCGCGCACATGTTGGGCGAATTCACGGCGCCTTGTGCGCATCGCCTCGTCCTCGGCCAAGGCTTGTGCCACGCAGTCGGCCAGCGCCTCGGGGCCATCGCAGATATAGATAAATTCGTCAAAGCCGTCTGGCAGCCCCTCGACCGGATCGCAGATCGGCGGCACGGCGCAGGCCAACACGTCGTAGACACGGTTATTTACATAAGCCGCAGCACCGCGCATCGAATGGTGATGATCGTTCAGCACAACGCCCGCCCCCCGGTAATAGGCACCCAGCTGGTCGTTGGGAATAACGCCGCCCTTTTGCCATTCGGGCGCCACCCAACCCCAGCCCGTGCCATAAACCGCCACCTCGTCCAGCCCTGCGGCCTGCGCCCAAGCGACCATGCCGTAGGTTTTGCGTTTGGGGTAGCAATTGCCGACAAAAAGCAACTGGTGTTCGGGCGCTTTTTGCCCTTTTGGGCCGGGAAAGCGGGTGGCGTCTGTGCATTGCAACAAGGCCGAGCACGACACGCCCTTGGCCGGTTTGGGTAGGTTTTGAGTGGCCAAGAAACTATGCGCCACCCCGCGCATTTCATCGGCGCCCACCTTTTCAGCATGCGATTGCACCCACATCAGGCGCAGATTATCGCTGCTGTCCTCAAAGGGAAATTTGCCCCGCACCAGCAGCTCTACCTCGCCGGGTTGGGCCGCGCTTTGCCAGTCTTCGCGGCAATCCACCCGCGCGGCATGGCCCATGCGCTGCAAGGCCCCGGCCAGCGACGTGGCATAGTGGAATTCACCCCGTTTATGCGAGGTTTCTTGCCGCGGCGTGGGGATTTTTAGCGCAAAATTTAGCGCCTCTTGTGGGGCTGTGTGGCGGGAAATATAGTCGGCCACTGTTTCGATTTGCAGGCTGTCGACCGCCGCTTTCAGCACCTCGGCTGTCAGGTCTTGATCGGTGTTTTCGGCCACGATCTGGTCATAGGCCTGATCCAAAACAGTGTTGTTGGGATCAAGCCCGGTGATCAAGGCCAACCCGCTGGGGCGGGCATCTAGCACCGTGACGGTCAAATCGGGGCGGTAGCGGCGCAAAATCGGGATCAAACGCCAGATATCGCCTGTCCATTCGCGGGTTTTCTCGCGGTCCCAGACACGCTGCACCGCGTCATAGCTGATGGGCACGACATCATGCAAAATGATCATCCCATCGGGGCTCATGATTTTCTCGCAATTCATAAAATCGCGCAGGGTAAATTCAAACAGGTGCATCCCGTCCAAAAACGCCAAATCCACCACGGCACCGATACGCTGGGCAAAACCGCTGGCGAAAAAATCGTCGCTGGTTTGGGACAGGCAATGCAATTCGGGCTTGGTGCCAATCACCCCACGATTGACCAAAAAATTTGGGTCCACAGCGATCGAGCGGCAGGTGGCAATATCAAGGCTGCGGCCCATATGCGTGCCCACCTCCAGATACCAATTCGGGCGGCGGTGCTGATGCAACCAACGGAAAAAGCGCAAATAGCGCATGCCGCTGACTTGCGGAAACTGATCCTGCGGCATTTGGGTCATACGGTGCCTTTATATTACCAATCAAACCACACGGGCGGCAGGGCTTAGCCGCCCAAAACATATGCGCCCAAGACTATCGGTAGAAACCCTGCGCACCAAGCCCTGCAAATAGAAAAACGGCCACCCGCGTGGGGTGGCCGTTTGCGTGGCAGATCAGCTGTGGGGCTTACTGGCGGGCCAGCAATTTCCACAGACCGTTTTCAACAACCGAGATCGTCACTTCGTCGCCACCCTGATGGTCGCCCGGGCCATAGGCGATGGGCGCATCCAGCAGTTCCGAATAGTAATTGATCGATTCCATCCCGGCTTGGAAGCTTTCCTGCGTCAGGTCACGGCCTGCAGCCTCCAGCGCCATAACCAGCGTTTCAGCGGCGTTATAGCCCAGCATCGCAAAACCCGTGGCGGGGTGGCCATATTTTGCCTCGTATTCCGCGATAAAGGCGGCAGGTGCGGGTTCAGCGGCGCGCGCGCGCAGGTCTACCCAGCCAGCCGCTGCATAAAGGCCGTTGGTCAAGCCATTTGGCACAGCCGCCACTGCCTCGAGAAACCCGGCCGAGGTATTGAGCAATTTCGCCTCGGACCAGCCCAGCTGCTTGGCGGTGCCCACAACGGTGATACCCGCGCGCACACCCAGCGCCATAACAACCGTTTCGCAGCCCTCGGAACGCAGCTTTTGCACCGCACCTACGAAATCTTGCTCGTCCGGCTTATGGGTGGTTTCTGCGATAAATTCGGTGCCCAGCGCAGCGGTGCTTTCCTTGGCTGCGGTTGCGATTTCAATGCCGAAATCGGTGGGCAGATACATCGCGCACACTTTCGTGGCCCCGGTGTTTTCTTTCAGGTATTTGATGCCTGCAACAGCCTGATCGTAGTAGCTGGCAAAGCCGGTGTATTTGTTGTCGATCGGCTCTGACAGCATCTCGCGCGCGGCCGACAGCGGGTTCAGGTTTGGAATGCCTTTGGGATCAAGAATTTTGAAACCGGCCAAGTTATGCGGCGTGCCCAGCGACAGCATCATCGCAAATACTTTGTCGCGGTTTACCAGCTTGTTATAGGCTTGGGCTGCTTTTGGCAGCTGGTAGCTGTGATCTTCCACAACAAAGCGGATCTGGCGGCCATGCACGCCACCGGCGGCGTTGACTTTGTCCAGAAACAGGTTTGCACCGTTGGTGGCAGGCACACCCACGGCGGCGAAAATGCCGCTGAGGTCATTGACCGAGCCGATCACGATTTCAGTATCGCTGACACCTTGGGTTTCGGCCACAGCGGCCTGCGCCATGCCCAGCGCCAATGCGCTGCCCAAAAGGGTATTCATCAGGCGTTTCATTTTATCTTTCCTCCCGTTTTTGCCCATTTCACCAAGGGCTGTTCAGTACATATCATCAATCAGCGCTTTGTGGCGCTTTTCAACAAAACTGCGGCGCAGTTTCATGGTGGCCGTCAACTCTTCATCTTCGGCAGTTAGCAGCACGTCGATCAGACGAAAATCTTTGATCTGCTCCACGCGTGCAAATTCGCGGTTCACTTGCTCTACCTCGGCGCGGATCAAATCTTGAACCGCCTGTGCCCGGCACAGCGAGGCAAAATCCGAAAACGGCACTTTGTTGTCTTGGGCGTATTTTTCCACATTCTCTTGGTCAATCATCACCAAGGCCGTCAGGTATTTGCGCCGGTCGCCGATGATCACGGCGTCGCTGATATAGTGGCTAAATTTCAACCGGCTTTCGATTTCGGCAGGGGTAATATTCTTGCCGCCCGCGGTGATGATGATGTCTTTCAGGCGGCCTGTGATGGTGACATAGCCATCCTCATCCACCCGCCCCACATCGCCGGTGCGCAGCCAGCCATCTGCGGTGTAGCTTTCGGCTGATTTCTCGTTATTGCGCCAATAGCCCTGAAAATTGTTCAAACCCTTGGTTTGAATTTCGCCATCCTCTGCGATGCGCACGCTGACACCCGGCACCGGCCGGCCAATGGTGCCGGTGCGATTTTCATCGGGGGTGTTGATGGTGGCAATGCCGCTGGTTTCGGTCATGCCATAGCCCTCGACCAGCGGCACACCGATCGACCAATACCATTTCAGCAATTCCGGCGAGATGGGCGCCGCACCAGTCCCGCCACGGCGCATGCGGTCAAAGCCCAACATCCGGCGCAGGTTGCGCAGCACCAGCATATCCCACAGCGTATAATTCAGCGCCGTCAGCATCGGCACGCGCCCGTCTTTTGCCAAGGCATCGGCGCGCTTGCGGCCCGCCTTCAACGCCTGCGCAAAGGCAAAGCGCCCCAGCCAAGTGGCCTCTTGCGCCATGATCAGCACGCGGGAATAGATTTTCTCCCACACCCGCGGCACGGCGGTAAAGGTCATTGGGCTGACCTCTTGCAAGTTGCTGAAAACCGTTTCCGGGCTTTCGGCAAAATTCACCGTGCATTTGGCGGCCAAGGGAAAATAGATCGAAACATCGCGTTCCAAAATATGGCACAGCGGCAGGAAACACAGCTGTTCATCGCTTTCATGCGCGGGCAAGCCATGGGCGCCCGCCGTGATCGCGGCCATGATATTTTCGTTCGACAGCATCGCGCCTTTGGGCATGCCGGTTGTGCCCGAGGTATAGATCAGCAGTGCCGTATCCCCGGGCTGGGATTTTGCGATTTCATCGGCAAAAATATTGGGATCTGCCTCATGCGCCTGTTTGCCCAAAGCATAAAGATCGGCCAAAAAAATCACCCGCGGGTCAGACAGGGCGTGCAGGCCCTCGTCTTCCAGCACGATCACCTTTTGCACGTCAGGCGCGCTATCGGCAATTTCCAGATACTTATCCAGCTGCTCTTCGTTTTCGACAATCAAAAACCGCGATTGGCTGTCGGTCAGCAGATAGGCCAGCTGCGTTGCGGAATCGGTTGTATAAACACCCGATGCGATGCCCCCGACCGCCTGAATGCCCAAATCGAAATAGGCCCATTCCTTGCGGTCCTCGGACAAAATCGACACCACCTGCCCACGCTGCAAACCAAGCGCGCGCAGGCCCATGCCCACCCATGCGGCATGGGTCCAGTAATCGGCCCAGCTGTAGGATTTCCAAATGCCGAAATCTTTTTCACGATGTGCGGTGCGCGCGCCCAAACTGGCACAGCGATGCGCAAACAGCTTCACGATCGTGTCTTGGCCATCCACCTGCACAGGGCGTGCCGCCGGGTCGGCGTTAAAGGTGACGCCATTGATGCTAACAGATGCGGACCGGGACTGCATATTCACAGGCTCATCTCCAGGTTTTCTTGCGTTTCCAGCGCTTTTCGCCGCGCCCCGTGTCTTCGCTATGGCCAAGGTAGAAGCTTTTGATGTCTTCGCTTGCCTGTAGCCGTTCGCTGCTGCCATTCATCACGATGCGCCCCAGTTCCATGACATAACCCTGATCGGCCAAGCCCAGGGCCACGCTGGCGTTTTGTTCCACCAGCATCATGGTAACGCCTTCTTGGCTGTTGAGACGTTTGAGAATGGCAAAGATTTCCTGCACCAACAGCGGCGATAGCCCAAGGCTGGGTTCATCCAGCAGCATGATTTTGGGCCGCAACATCAGCCCGCGGCCAATGGCCAGCATTTGCTGCTGCCCGCCCGAAAGCGTGCCCGCCTCTTGGTTGCGGCGCTCTTTCAGGATCGGGAAATATTCAAAAACCATGTCGCGGTCTTGGGCGATACCGGCGCGGTCGCTGCGGGTATAGGCGCCCAGCGCCAGATTTTCCTCGACCGTCAACAGCGGAAATACCTCGCGCCCCTCGGGCACATGCACGATGCCCGATTTCACCACGCGGTGCGGTTCGCGGCCGGCAATGTTTTCACCCTCGAACAAGATCTCGCCTTTTTCCGGATCCATGATGCCGGAAATGGTTTTCAAAAGCGTCGTTTTGCCCGCGCCATTGGCGCCCAGAACCGTCACAACCGAGCCTTTGTGCACCTCTAGGCTTACACCGCGAATGGCCATGATGGGGCCATAAAAGGTTTCCAGATTGCGCACTTCCAACAGGGGTTTGCTGCTCATGCTGCATCTCCTGTACCCAAATAGGCCTCGATCACCGCGGGGTGGCTTTGCACCTCGGCTGGTGTGCCTTGGGCCAGCATCGCGCCATCGGCCAAGGCCAACACCTTGTCGCACACTTTGCTGACCAACCCCATGTCATGTTCCACCATCAACACGGTAATCCCCATTTGGCGGCGGATATCATCGATCCACCAACGCATGTTTTGCGTCTCTTCCACCGACAGGCCCGAGGCCGGCTCGTCCAGCAGCAAAAGCCGCGGCTTCGAGGCCAGCGCGCGCCCCACCTCGACCACTTTGCGCACCCCATAAGGCAGGCCCGCGATACGCGAATTGCGATAGGGTTGCAGATCAAGAAAATCGATCACCTCTTCCACCGCTTCGCGATGCGCGCGCTCTTCGCTGCGCACGGCCGGGGTGTGAAACATCTGCTGCACCAGATTGGTGCTGCGGTGGCGGTGGCGGCCGACAAGCAAGTTTTCCAGCACCGTCGCCTGATCGAAAAGTTCGATATTTTGGAAGGTGCGCGCAATGCCAAGGCTGGGCACCTCGTCGGGGGCAAGACCCAACAGATCGGTGCCTGCAAAGCTGATCTTGCCAGACACGGGCGTATAAAACCGCGAAATCAGGTTGAACACGGTCGATTTACCTGCGCCGTTTGGCCCAACCAGCGCAAAAACCTGCCCCTCTTCGACCTGCATGCTAAGGTTATTCACCGCCGTCAGGCCGCCAAATTTCAAGGTAACGTTCTCGAGCGTCAGCAAACTCATCTTAGGCGCTCCGTTTTCAGATAGGATTTTTGGCGGCGGAACATGTCTTTGCGGGCAAAGGGGAACAGCTGAAAGAACGTGCGGATCTTCAGCCAGCGGCCATAAAGGCCCATGGGTTCGAACAAGATGAACAAAATCATGATCACCCCAAACACCCCAATTTCCAGCCCCGGGATGGCCACATTGCTGCCGATACCATCGGTGACAATCGACAGGGCCTGCGGCAGAAACGAAATCACGATGGCCCCCAAAAAGGCCCCATGGATAAAGCCCAAGCCGCCCACCACGATCATCATCAGCAGCTGGATCGACAGAATAAAGGTGAAGGTCTCGTTGTTGAACACCTCGGCAAAAAGCCCCATCAGCGCGCCGCCCAAGCCGGTGATGCCCGCCGACATACCAAAAGCAATGGTTTTGGTGCGCGCAAGGTTCACGCCCATAGCCTGCGCCGAAATCTCGCTATCGCGCACCGCGGCAAAGGCCCGCCCCATCGGCGCGCGCAGCAAGTTGCGATAAAACAGCGTGACCACCAGCACCACAACCAAGGCCATGTAATACCACGCCGCAGGGCTTGACCAACGGTTCACTTCCAGACCGAAAATGGTGATCGGGGGGGCAAATTTACCCCCAACGCCGCCGGTCCATGGCTCTAACATCACGATCAGGTCGTCGGTGAGAATGGCCAAGGCCAAGGTGGCAATGGCCAGATAAACGCCATGCAGTTTCAGCGCCGGAATGGCGATCAAACCGCCCACAATGCCGGTTAGGACGCCTGCCAATGGGAATGCCAGCACAAAAGGCACACCCGCCTCCATCAACAGCACGGTTGTGTAGCAGCCCAGCGCCATAAAGGCCGAATGCCCAAGGCTGGCTTGGCCGGTTTGCCCGGTCAGCAGCATCAGGCCCAACCCGCAGGTGGCCCAGATCAGCACGTTCGTGGCCTCGCCCAGATAGAAATCATCGATCAGCCAAGGCAGGGCCGCCATCAGCGCCAGCAGCGCCGCATAAAGCGACAGCTTCCAGCCATCTTCGAACAGGCGAATGTCGTCGTCGTAGCTTGTTTTGAAATGAATGCGCATGGGTTACACCTTTTTCACGCGCACTTGGGCAAACAGCCCGTGCGGACGGAACAGCAGCACCGCAATCAGCAGCGCATAGGGCGCAATTTGTGACCAGCCAGCAGGCAGATAGCGGGCGGCGAAGGGCTCGATAATGCCCACGATCAGCCCGCCCAGCAGCGCCCCGGGCAACGAGCCAAAGCCGCCAATCACCGCCGCGGCAAAGGCCTTGATGCCGATAAAGCCCGCATTAGGGTCGATCGCGCCTTTCGAGGCGTAAAGAATGCCCGCCACAGCCGCCACGATACCCGCCAAGGCCCACACCATGCCCTGAACCCGCTTAACAGGGATCCCCATGTAATAGGCCGCCATTTGGTTTTGGCTGGCGGCCTGCATGGCAAGGCCAATTTTGGTGCGTTGAAAGAACTGCCACAGCGCCAGGGTCAGCAAGAAGGTGGTGATAATGATGGCCACATCGGCCATGCCCAAAACCAGATCCCCCAGCCGCACATCGCCCAAGGCCAAGGGCGAATGCAGCGACATCGGCTCGTGCCCCCAGATCAGCCCGGCACTAAACCGCAAGATGAACCCCAAGGCGATGGTCAAGATGATCACAGCCACTTGGTTTTGGCCAAAAACCGCGCGCAGCACCACCAGATCCAGCAGGTAGCCAAAGACGCCCATGATCACAAAGACCAGCGGCAGCGCCAACCAAAACGGGATGCCCATGAATTCAGGGTTCACAAGGCCCAGCGTGACAAAAGCACCCAGCATCATGAAATCACCTTGGGCGAAGTTCACGGCCTCGGTCGCTTTGTAGATCAACACAAACCCTAGGGCGACAAGCCCATAGACACAGCCATTAGCCATGCCGCTGATGAGAAGCTGTAAAACTTCCACCCCATTCCTCCCTGTTCTTCAGTGGCCTACGTCATTGGTTGCGCAGACCTCTAGCAGCCCGCAGCCAGTCGGCTTTAGGTTGCGCCACCCCTCCTAGGTGATAGCGCATTCCACCCATATTTTTCGTGGCGGGTCAACACAAAGCGGTGTGATGACGTTGCGGAACTTATGTTCGCACTGCAGAAAATCACCATCTGACGCAGCGATACCCCCACCCACCGCTGGACTGTGCATAATTCTTAGGCACAACATGGGGCAAACGCCCCGCACAGCCCGGGCCACCGCAGACAAAGGAGATCAAAATGAGCCTCTTTATCCCCAGTGCCGCATGGGTCACAGACGAGCATCGCATGTTTGCCGATATGGCCGCGCGCGTCTATGCCCAAGATCTGGCCCCGCATATTTCGAAATGGGTCAAGCAAGGCCAGGTTGATCGCAGCTTTTGGGAAATTGCAGGCGCGCAGGGGCTGATGGGCGGTGCCGTGCCCGAGGCCTATGGCGGTGCAGGGGGCGGGG
>RFQY01000113.1 GCA_009924775.1 Paracoccaceae bacterium
TCGTCACCGGCATTGCCTGCCAGCAGGTCATCACCGGTGGCACCCAGCAGCGTATCTGTGCCTAAACCGCCCTCTAGGCTATCGTTGCCCTCGTTGCCCGCGATGCTGTCATCGCCGCTGTCGCCGATCACCAAATAATCGCCGGCCTGCCCCAGCAGCCAATCGTTGCCATCGCCCCCGGCCAGCTGGTCGTTTCCGGCGCCGCCGCCGATCTGGTCGTCGCCACCAGCGCCCTGCAGCAGATCTTGGCCAGATCCACCAACCAAAGTATCGTCGCCCGGGCCGCCAAGCAGGCTGTTTAGCCCATCACCGCCATCTTCGGCGGTGGTTGCCCCGGCGCTATCGGGCTGTGGCCCGTCATCTGGTGTGGGGCTATCGGCCCCAGTTTGCATAATGCGGGCCTGCAGTGCTGCGTCAAAGAAGAACGCAGCAGATGGTTAATGGCGCTTTGCGTAAATGGGCCAGTGTCAGGGACTAATTGGCGGTTTAGGGTCTAATTTCGCGGTCTTTTCCCGCTAACCAAACCTGTGGTTCCTGATGATAGGCAATATACAATGGGTGCCGTGGCTGGCCTGCTTTGGTGAGGCCAAGGTGGTGCACCGCGCGGCCAGTTTGGCCCAGCATCGCCGCCACCTGCACCCCGCGATCCATATGCGCGCCATGGGTGCCCCAGCCCGCAATAATGGTATCGGCCCACCCCACAGAGCGCAAAAGCGCGGCATCGTTTTGCGGGCCGATGGGGTGTGGCGCGGCCCGCATTTTATGGGGGTTGGTTTCGCGCAGGGCAAAAATATTGGTCACGCGAAAGGCGCCATAGCCCAGCGCCCGCGCCCGCCGCTCGCAGCGTTCAACGGTGGGGTCATTTTGCGCCTCGGTGGCGGTAGAGGGGTTCAACAGCACAAACAACAGCCGCCCAGCGTTGCCCCAGCAGCGGGTCAGCGCATAGCGATAGGTTTCGCACGGCGAATACAGCGCGCTGGAAACAGTGTCGCCCTTGGTAAAATGCCGCTCGATCATGGCTGTTTTTGCCGCGCTTGGCGCACCAACGCAAGGGTTACAGGTTGAAGACCCGGCTGGGGTGCAATTCGCCCGCTTTGAAACGGCCCACAGCCAGCGGTTGACCCTCGAAACTGGCCCAGCATTCCTCGCCATAGTCTATGTCATGGGCCACCACCATACCGGGGTTGCCATTGCGCAGCCGTGCCGCGCCTTGGGGCGTGCAAGTGACCATGGGCAAATCGGCAAGGCCAGTTTCCAAGGGCAGCAAATGTGTTTCTAATTCGGGGGTTCGAGCCAGTTTATCAATCTGATCCAGCGTCAGGCCATCGGTGGCATCAAAGGGCCCCGACCATATGCGCCGCAGCTGCAGCACATGGCCATAACAGCCCAGTTTCTGCCCCAGATCCCGCGCCACCGAGCGCACATAGCCGCCCTTGCCACAGGTCATCGACAGCACTGCGTGGTCTGGGTTTGGGCGATCGATCAGCAGCAGTTCTTCTACCCAAAGGGGGCGGGCGGCCAGCGCCAGGTCTTCGCCTTCGCGGGCCAATTTATAGGCACGCTGCCCGTCGATTTTTACCGCGGAAAACTGGGGCGGCACCTGCATGATGTCGCCCAAAAACCCGGCCAGCGCATCGGTAATCTGGCTGTCGGTGGGGCGGTCATCGGCTTGGGCGATCACTTGGCCTTCGGCATCGTCGGTATTGGTGGCCTGCCCCAGCCGCACCGTAAATTCATAGGCTTTCAGCGCATCGGTGATATAGGGCACCGTTTTCGTGGCCTCGCCAAGGGCCACGGCCAAAACGCCTGTTGCCTCTGGGTCTAACGTGCCTGCATGGCCGGCTTTTTGCGCATCCAACGCCCAGCGCACCTTGTTCACCACCGCGGTCGAGGTAATGCCAGCGGGTTTGTCGACCACCAGCCAGCCTGAAATATTGCGGCCCTTGCGTTTGCGCCCCATGGCTGTGCCTCCGGCAATGGATGAATGAATGCGCGGGGTTACCGCAGCAATTTCGCGCTGTCAAACGCCGTGGACGGGGCGCCTAAACCGGGGCATCGCCGCCCAAATGTTTTTCACCGCGCTGTTGGGCCAGTGCAATTTGCTTTTGGCGTTCGCGAAAGCGGGCTTTGTCGGCTTGGGTGGTTTCATCAATACAGGCATGGCAGCTCACGCCATGTTCGTATTCTGGGCGGGTGCGGTCATCTGGCAGCAGCGGCCGCCGGCAGGCGTGGCACAGCACATGCGGCCCCTCGCGCAGGCCGTGGCCCACCGAGACGCGCCCATCGAAAACAAAGCATTCGCCCTGCCAGCTGCTGTTTTCTTGGGGCACATCCTCGAGATATTTCAAGATGCCGCCCTTCAGGTGAAACACGTCAGAAACGCCTTGCGACAGCAAGAAATTGGTGGATTTTTCGCAGCGGATGCCACCTGTGCAAAACATCGCAACACGTTTGTTGTGAAAGCGGTCTTTGTTTTCTTCCCACCATTGCGGAAATTCCCGAAACGATTTGGTTTTCGGGTCTATTGCGCCCTCGAACGTGCCTATGGCCACCTCGTAATCGTTGCGGGTGTCGATCAGCACAACATCGGGGCTGCGAATAAGATCGTTCCAGTCTTGCGGCGCAACATAGTGCCCAACCCGCGCTTTAGGGTCTACATCGGGTTGGCCCATAGTTACGATTTCGCGCTTCAGCTTTACCTTGCAACGCGGGAATGGCTGTTGGCTGGCGGTGCTTTCTTTCCATTCCAGATCGCCACATCCGGGCAAGCCGCGCACATGGGCCAAAACCGCATCAATGCCGGCACGGCTGCCGGCGATCGTGCCATTTATCCCCTCGTGTGCCAGCAGCAATGTGCCTGTCACCTGATGGGTTTGCATCAAAGACAGCAATGGCCCGCGCAAAGCGGCGGGGGTGTCAAAGCGGGTAAAGTGATAGAGTGCAGCAACGATAAACATGGCGGCGCTTTACGCCTTTCTGGCCAGGCGATCAAGCCGCCGCAATGGCCAGCCCATGCACCACTGCGGTGAATACTTCGGCGTTTTCTTGGCGCGCGTCTGGTAGGCTTTGCCCCAATACCTGGCGCACCACCCCCATCAGGCTGCTGCCGCCCACAAAGACCACCATATCAACCTGGGCGGGCTGGCAGCCTGCGTCGGCGATGGTTGCCAGGGCCTGTGCGTTGATCTCGGCGGCAAAGCCCCCCAGCGTGGCCTGCAACAGCGCCGCCCCCAAAGGTGCCTGCAGCCCGCGTTCTACCACATCCAGATTGATCTGTGCCTCTTGGCCCTTGTTGGCGGCTATTTTGCCAGCCTCTACCGCATAGGCCACATCATGGCCCAGATGCATCTCTAGCACATCCGCCAGCCTTTCAAACAAGCGCGGTTCTTCGGCCAAGCGCACCCAGCGCCGCACATCGCGCAGCGATTGGTCATCATAGACAAAGGCAATTTTTTGCCACGTGGCCAGATCGTGAAACAGCGCGCGGGGGGCTTCGGTTTTGTTGGGGCCAAATTCGGCCCCCAACAAGGCGCCATAGCCCAGCAAGGGCATGGCTGCGGCCAAGCTAAGGCTGCGGTCAAAATCGGTGCCGCCCAAGCGCAGGCCACGGCTGGCCAGCACCCGCGTTTGGCCGCCTTCGCGCAGGCAAAGGGTAAAATCGCTGGTGCCGCCGCCGATATCGACAATCAGCATGCGGCCCGTGCCCTGCAACGCCAGCGCGGCGGCCTCGGGCTCGGGCAGAAAATCTACGCTTTGAAAGCCGGCTTTTTCATAGGCGCTGCGCAAATCGGCCTGTGCCTGTGCGTCGCGCTGGGGCGCGTTCGAGTGGAAATGCACGGGCCGGCCCGACAAAACCGTATCAAACTGCATGCCAGTAAACCCCTGCGCCCGGGCCTTTATTTCGGCCAAAAACGTGGCAATGATATCGATCAGCGTCATTTTTTGGCCCAAAAATTGGCGCGGCTCGTGGGCCAATGGGGTGCCCAACACGCTTTTTAAGGCCCGCATAAACCGCCCCTCTTGGCCCATGCGCATGGCCTGTGCCGCGGCGCTGCCAATCAAGAACTCTTTGCTATGAGCATCGATGAAAATGGCGCTGGGCAGGGTATCTTGGCCGGGTTCCAGCGGTATGGCAAAGGGGCGCCCGCCTGCCATCACGCCCGCTGCGGTGTTTGATGTGCCAAAATCCAGACCCAGCCGTGCCATTCGCGCCCCCAAAGCCAAAGCACCGGGCATAACGCGTGGCGCCCAGTGTGGCAATTGGCTTTGCAGTGGCCTATATTACCCGCAACCGCCCGATAGGCCAAACCGAGGTGCGCCATGGCCCACGCCCTGATTGTGATTGATGTTCAAAACGATTTCTGCCCCGGTGGGGCGCTGGCTGTGGCCGGTGGCGCCGATATTGTGCCGGGCATCAACGCCGCAATGGCGCAGGCCGATTGCGTTGTGCTGACCCAAGATTGGCACCCCGCCAACCACCTGTCTTTTGCCAGCCAGCACGCCGGGCGCGCGGCCTTTGACGTGGTAGAAATGGCCTATGGCCCACAGGTGTTGTGGCCCGATCATTGCGTGCAGGGCAGCCATGGCGCGGGTTTTCACCCCGGCCTAAACGTGGCAGCGGCGCATTTGATTTTGCGCAAGGGCCATCGCCGCGCAATAGACAGCTATTCCGCGTTTTTCGAGAATGACAAAACCACCAGCACCGGGCTTTTTGGCTATTTGCAGCAGCTTGGGATCACCCAGATCACGCTGGCAGGGCTGGCCACAGATTTTTGCGTGGCCTATTCTGCCTGCGATGCGGCGCGGCTGGGTTTGGGGGTGCGCCTGCGCACAGATCTGTGCCGCGCGATCGATCTGGATGGCTCGCTGCAGCGGGCACAGGCAGAGATGGCGGCGCTGGGTGTGCAGCTGGTTTCGCACTGACACCGCTTGCCAGCCCCACTGCGCTTTGATTTAAGCACGAAAACGCAGCCACCGGGGGCCGGAATGGTAGATATCGCGACACGCGTGTGGAACCACAAGTGGAAGATCGACCCGATCGTTCGCTCGTTGATCGATACGGATTTTTACAAATTGCTCATGTGCCAGTCGGTGTTTCGCAACAGCCCCGATACCACGGTCACGTTTTCCTTGATCAACCGCAGCAAATCGGTGCGCTTGGCAGAGCTGATCGACGAGGGCGAGCTGCGCGAGCAGCTTGACCATATCCGCTCGTTGCGGCTGACGCGTGGCGAATCGACATGGCTGCGCGGCAATACATTTTATGGCAAGCGGCAGATGTTTCGGCCCGATTTCATGGAATGGTTCGAAAACCTGCAACTGCCGCCCTATCATCTTGAAAAGCGCGATGGCCAATACGAGCTGACATTTCAGGGCAAATGGCCCGAGGTGATGATGTGGGAAATTCCCGCGCTTGCCGTGCTGATGGAGCTGCGCAGCCGCGCGGTGCTGAACACGATGGGGCGCTTTGAATTGCAGGTGCTTTATGCCCGTGGCTTGGCCAAGCTATGGGAAAAAATCGAAGGCTTGCGCGAAATTGCTGGGCTGCGCTTGGCCGATTTTGGCACCCGCCGCCGGCATTCCTATCTGTGGCAAGACAAGGCTGTGCAGGCCCTGATCGAAGGGTTGGGCGACAAATTCGTGGGCACGTCGAACTGCCTGATCGCTATGAAACGCGATATCGAGGCGATTGGCACCAATGCCCACGAATTGCCCATGGTCTATGCGGCCTTGGCAGAAAATGATGCAGAATTGGCGCGCGCGCCCTATCAGGTGTTGGCCGATTGGCACGAAGAACACGACGGCAACCTGCGCATCATTTTGCCCGATACCTATGGCACCGAAGGGTTTTTGCGCCGCGCCCCCGATTGGTTGGCGGGCTGGACGGGCATTCGCATCGATTCGGGCGACCCGGCGCAAGGGGCCGAAACCGCCATCCGCTGGTGGCAAGAGCGCGGCGAAGACCCCAAAGGCAAGCTGGTTATTTTCTCGGATGGGCTGGATGTGGGCAAAATCGCCGAATTGCAGCAGCAGTTTCATGGCCGGGTCAAGGTGTCGTTTGGGTGGGGCACCTTGCTTACCAACGATTTCCGCGGGCTGACGCCCGAGGACAGTTTGGCGCCGTTCTCGCTGGTGTGCAAAGCTGTGTCCGCCAATGGAAGGCCCACGGTCAAATTGTCGGATAACCCCGAAAAAGCCATGGGCCCCGATGCCGAAATCGCCCGTTATAAGCGCGTTTTCGGGGTTGGGCCGCAAAAACGGATAGAAGTGGTGGTTTAATCCGAAAACCGGCGCGCAAAACTTTACTCAAAAGATAGTCTTTGCTACCTTTTGGGTATGGTTTTTTTTGGTGACGCGTGCTGGGGGTTCTTATGCCGACGTACATTTTTAACGGTTTTTATTTCGAGACAGATGCAGACGGCCAAGCCATTGACTTTGCGCTGACAACGGTTGGGATTGCAACACGCGCCGGGGTAACCAGCTTCTCGTATCAATACGACGGGCCACAGGTGCCCGATGATACCACGCCGATCGAGGCAGATAATCTAGGCACTGAAATTTATAACCTGTCGGTCAACCATGGGGCGCACCGCCAGCTTGGCCGACGCGCTTTATGAAAAGGGTGGGTTTTCCAGCGAAAAGGCGAACCCAGGCCAGATTTACGTGTTGCGCGGCTCGGATAACCCGGCCGAAATGGGCGCTGTCACAGCCTTTCACCTAAATGCGCGCGAGGCGGCCAATTTCGTGCTGGCCACCCGCATGCAGCTGCGCCCCAATGATGTGATTTTTGTGGCGGAACAGCCCATCACCAAATGGAACCGTTTAATTCAACAGTTGACGCCTTCGATCATCACCACCACGGTATCGGCAGTAAACAACTGATTTGATAAACAAAAAGGGCGCGCCAGCACCGCCGGCGCGCCCTTTTTTGTGCTTATTCCGCGGCGCTGCGTTTGGGCAGCACCCAATCAGCGCGGGGGAAATGGCAGGTATAGCCATTGGGCAGGCGCTGCAGGTAATCTTGGTGTTCCGGTTCGGCCTGCCAAAAATCGCCCACGGGGGCCACCTCGGTGACCACTTTGCCCGGCCACAGCCCGCTGGCATCAACATCTGCAATCGTCTCTAGCGCCACGGCCTTTTGTGCCGCGTCCACATAATAAACGGCACTGCGATAGCTAAGCCCGATGTCATTGCCTTGGCGGTTTGGTGTGCTTGGGTCGTGGATCTGGAAGAAAAATTCTAATATCTGCCGATAGCTGATGCGCGTTGGGTCAAAGAAAATCTCGATCCCTTCGGCATGGGTGCCATGGTTGCGATAGGTGGCATTGGGCACATCGCCGCCGGTATAGCCCACGCGCGTGCGCAGCACACCGGGCAGCTTGCGGATCAGCTCTTGCATGCCCCAAAAACAGCCCCCCGCCAGAACGGCGCGTTCTTGTGTCATTCGATTTCCTCCACTTGGGGTAAATAGGCGCCATAGCCCTCGTCTTGCATATCGTCGCGGTGAATGAACCGCAGCGAGGCGGAATTGATACAATAGCGCAGCCCGCCCCGGTCGCGCGGGCCATCGGGGAAAACATGCCCCAAATGGCTGTCCCCATGGCGCGAGCGCACTTCGACGCGCAGCATGCCATGGCTGGTGTCTTTTAGCTCGACAATATTATCAGGCGCGATGGGCTTTACAAAACTTGGCCAGCCGCACCCAGATTCGTATTTGGCCGAGGACGCAAACAGCGGCTCGCCCGAAACGATATCGACGTAAATGCCCGGCTCTTTGTTATAAAGGTATTTGCCCGTGCCGGGGCGTTCTGTGCCGCTTTCTTGGGTCACCCAATATTCTTCGGGCGACAGGGCGGCAATGGCATCTGGGGTTTTGGCATAGGTTGGCATGGCGTCTCCTTTGGCCGTCGTGCTGGTATAAATGGGGCTTTTTGTGCCTATGCAAAGCGATTTGTGGTAAAATTTAACATACCCAAATGTGCAGCGCACAGGCCACGCCCGCAGCAGAATGCACGCGCAGCCCAGCAATGCCCCTTTCGCTTTGGCGCAGTGGGGCTATTGTGGCGCCCAGTTTGGTAAAAGGTTGGCCCATTATGCACCCGCAAATATTGGGATTTCTAAGATTTTCTTTTTTTGGGCCCAGCGATACAAAGCTGGATTATTCCGATCGGCAAGCAGCCTTTGACAGGCTTTACAGCCCCCGGCGCATGGAAACGCGGTTTCATTTGTTCGAGCATATGGTGCTGCCCGGGTTTCGGGCCCAAACCGACCCCGATTTCAAGCTTGTCGTCTTAAGCTCGGCCATCATGCCCGAGGCATACCGCACCCGCCTGGCCCGCCTATGCGCCAGCCTGCCCCAGATAGAGCTGATTTTTGCAGAAGGCGAAAGCATCGGCCCCGAGGTGGGCCGCTACACCTTAGACCCGGCGGTGGCAGGGCAGGGCCTGTTGCAGTTTCGTTGCGATGATGACGATGCCATATCGCAAAACTTCATCGCCACTTTGCGCGGTTGGGCGCCGCATTTGGCCAGCGACATGTTGTTGACCATGCCCAAAGGCCTGATGCTGTGGCTACGCGAGGGCAAACCCGAATTGCTGCCAATGTTTCGCCCCCATACCGGCGCGGGCTATGCGTTTTATGCCAGCGGCCCATCGCGGCGAAATGTGTTTGGTTTTTCGCATATCAAATCGGGGCGCAGGTTTCCGTCGCTGTCAGATCCGCGGTTGTTTGCCTATATTCAGTCTTTCACCGACACATCCGATACCGCCGCCCGCGCCCCCCGCAAAATTGCGCATTTTTTGAAAACAGCGGGCGTCGATCTGCGCCAAGACCACAGCAAATTCGTGCAGCGCGCCCTACAAGGCGATTTTGCCTATACCAGCGCCGATACGCTGCAAAGCCTGTTGCAACAGGTGCACGCCTTCCCCGAATAGCCCTAGGCGCCTTGGGGTTTGCGGGTGTTTTCATTGGCCCGCCCCCACCAAGGCAATTCAAGGCCTAAAAACGCCTCTAGTTTGCTTTGTGCGTTTGGGTCGGCGATGTCGTATTCCAGAAAATCTGGCGCGCCGGCAAAGACCTGCCTGCAAAAGGCATAATGCCCCTCGATCCAGCGTATGCGCTCGCCATCGGTCTGGCCATAGCCCAGCGGCAAACCTGGGATGGTGTTTTGCGGCAGGCGCCGATTGCCCAAATTCGACCAGCGCGCCATGCTGTCAGACAGCGCCGCTGCATCGCGATAGATCAGCACAAAGCGTGCACCGGGGTGGTGCTGGCGAATGGCCGATAGCAGCCCCAAATCGGTTTGTGGCCATAAATTTAGCCCGTTGCGCACAATGTCGATTTCGCTGAAGGCGTCGAATTCTGGCATCAACGCCAGTGGGTCGCCATGGGTGAAATAGCCATCATACATCAAACGCCCAACAAAACTGCGCAAGATGGCGCGGTTTTCGGTTTGCCCCGGCCTGATGCGCCAGTCTGCCACCCGCAGGCCTGCGTGTTTCAGCGCCTCGCCCAATGTGGTGGTGCCCGATTTTGGCAAACCCAAATTGATGATCTTCAGCGCTGGCCCAACCACACCATACCCCCAAAACACTGGTAAAAACTGCCCACAAACAGGCCATATAACCCCCGGCACCGCAAGGGGGCAGGCGCCTATTCCAGCGGCCTATGCACAAATTCCGGTCTTGGCTCGCCGCGCGCCCATGTCATTTGATCCTCGGTTTCAACGGCGCAGGGGCGCACATGCCGCAGCCGGGCCAAGGCGGCGCTGGCAGGTTCGCCCGCCTCTACCATCAGCCGCAGCGCCACCATACCTGACCGCCCGCA
>RFQY01000114.1 GCA_009924775.1 Paracoccaceae bacterium
CCACCATGGCCGAGACCACCAAAGCCAGCGAAAAGGCGGCAAACACCCAAACCGGCGATTGGCCGAAACTGGCGGCCATGGGCGCAGCCAGCACCGCCGGCAGATAATAGCTGCACGCCCAACTGATGGTCAGCGCGCTACCCAGCGCCCCCACCACCCAATTTTTCTGGCCTGCCTGCAGACGCGCCAGCATGGGTTAAACGTGGCTGGTCAACGGGCTGACATGGCCTTCTTGAATGACCGCCGGGTCATAAGCTTTGCGCCCAAACACCTCGCGCACCATTGGCTCGAATGTCGTCAAAGGCTCGGTGGGATAGTCGGGATCGAAACTGGATTGGTCCCAGCGTTCGCAAAATTCGGCGCAACTGTCAAAACAGGGATGGTCGCGGAATTGATCGCGGGCGTTTCGGTCCCAGCCATAATGGTGGCCGTAGTAAAGCATCTGGAAAATACCGTGATGTTCCACCACCCATGATACATCCCAGCGCACAAAGGGGCGTATCACCTCGGCTGACATGCGATCGTGGTTTTGCGGGGCCAGCCCATCGCCGATATCGTGCAGCAGCGCGCCCACCACCCAATCGATATCGGCCCCATCGCGCAGCGCCCGCGTGCCAGATTGCAGCCCATGCTGCAGGCGGGTGATGCGATACCCCTCTAGCGTGGCCTCGCCCGCGCGGCGCAGCTCCTCTAGCACCCGCTCAGCGGTTAGGGCCAAAAACGGCTTTTCCAGCTTGGCCAGCAGCTGATATTCTTCGCGGGTGCCATCCTTCATCGCGGTAAAGCTGACGGTTTCGCTCATGTCGCGGATCCTTTTTCATAAAGCGCCACCTTCCCCGTGGCCCCGGCCGATAATGCTGCAGACTGGCCCATCAGGATGCGGTCGTAAAGGGCCAGATCGGCGGGATCAAACAGGCCGCGGGCCCCGACAATGCAATCCCAGCCGCCGCGGGGCACCTCGCCACGCACGGGCATGGCCCAATCGCGGCCCGGCGCATGATCGCGCACCGCTGGCGTCACATAGCGAATGGCCAGCCCAATACGCCGGTCGGTGCCCTGATTTGGCCCCGAGGCATGAAAACACCGCCCGTGATGCAGCGACATTTGCCCCGGCGCCAAGGGGCCATACACCGCGCGTGCCTCGTCTACCCCGGCAATTTCCTGCCCCCGCGAAAGCAGGTTATCTTCGGCAAACGTATCGGTATGGGGCACGACACCGCCCAGATGGCTGCCGGGCAAAAACCGCATGCAGCCCGCCGCTTGGCTGACCTCAGACAGCGCCACCCAAGCGGTGACCTCGTCGTTGGTTTCCCCCATGCCCCAATACGTGATGTCTTGGTGCCACGACACGGTTTTTGCGCTGCCCGGCTCTTTGATGAACAATTCCACCGACCATGCCAATAAATTGGGGCCCAAAATGGCCTCGACCGCCGCCAAAATCGTGGGGTGGCGGGCCGCTTGGGCCAAGGCGGGTATCACCACATGGCCATTCACCCTGAAAAACTGCGCCAAACTGTGGCCGCCCGCACCGGGGGCATGGCGGGCCTCTAGCCATTCGATATAGGCGCGCATTTCTTCCACCTCGGACAGCGACAGCGCGGGCAGCCCCGCCACAAACCCATCTGCGTTATAGGTGGCCACAACCTTGTCTAATTGATCCAACATCTGTGCCTCGTTGATTGCCAAGCTCAGGCTACTGCGGCGCAAAGAGTGGCGGTAACGCTTTCTCTTGACCGCGAGGATAAGAAAAACTTAGCCTGCCTCATGGCCAAGGGAACCCCATCGCTGAACCTGATCCGCGTCTTTGATGCCGCTGCGCGCACCGGCAGTTTTGCCCGCGCGGCCCAGCGGTTGGCCATGTCGGCCCCCGCGGTCAGCCAGCAAATCCGCGCGCTAGAGCAGCATTTGGGCCGCCAGCTGTTTCACCGTGACGCGGCCGGCGTTCGCCTGACCGACGAGGGGCGCGCCCTGCTGTCGGCCTGCACCGCGCCCCTGGCCCAGATCGAAAGCGCCACAGCCGAATTCGCCCGCCCACGGCAAAAAACCTTGGTCATCGGTGCATCGCTGATGTTTTCCGTGGCGTGGCTGGCCCCGCGCCTGCCGCAGTTCTTGGCGGCAAACCCGGGCCTGCGGCTGGATCTGCGCGCGCTGCATGGCCGCCCCGAACAGGCCGGGCACGACGTGGATATCTGGGTGGCTTTTGGCCCCTTTGGCCCCGGGCTGGTGGCGCAGCGTTTGTTTGGTGAAAGGCTGACACCCGTGGCCACGCCAGAATTGGCCCAGACGATCCGCACCCGCGACGCGCTGCTGGCCCAACATCTGATCGAACCCTCGGCCCATGAAACCACATGGGCGCATGTGCTGGGCCTGCAGGTGTTGCCCACGGGCACGCGCACCACCAAGGTCGATAATTCGCTGGCCGCGCTGCATCTGGCTGCCGCCGGGGGCGGCGTGGCGCTGGCGCGCGCGCCTGCCACCGATGGGCTGGTGGCGCAGCTGGGCTTGCAGCCCTGCGCCGGGCCGGAATGCAGCATTATCGGCGCCGAAGCCTACCATGTTCTTCACCCCGAAAGCCCCACACCGCGCCCAGAAACACGCCGTTTTCGCGATTGGCTGCTGGCCCAAGCCGCCACTGCCGCCTTGCCCGATTGACCGGCCAAAGATGGCGGTGCAGGGTGGGTGCAAAACCAGCCACAGGGGGGCAAGATGACAGATTTCAGCGCAGGTGCTGCATGGATGCGCGGGCAGGTGATGCCCATAGACCAAGCCTCGATTGGGGTTCTAGATTGGGGGCTGACCCATAGTGACATCACCTATGACGTTGTGCCCGTGTGGCGGGGCGGCTTTTTTCGGCTAGAGGATTATCTGGATCGTTTCATGGCCTCGATGGCCGATCTGCGCCTTGATCCGGCAATGACCCGGGCCGAAATCCGCGCGGCGCTGGTGCAGATGGTGGCCACATCCGGCCTGCGCGATGCCTATGTTGCCATGGTCTGCGCACGCGGCGCGCCGCTGATCCCGGGCACCCGCGACCCGCGCTATTGTGCCAACCATTTCTTCGCGTGGTGCGTGCCTTATGTGAATATCATCCCGCTGGACCGGGTGGCGGCTGGCGTCAGCGTCTACGTGCCCGACGATATTTTCCGCATCCCCGAAGATTGCGTAAACCCGCGCGCCAAGAATTATCACTGGGGCGATTTCACCCAAGGGCTGTTTGCCGCCAAAGATCGCGGTTTTGATACCGTGCTGCTGACCGATCATCAGGGCAATATTACCGAAGGGCCCGGCTTTAACGCCTTTATCATCAAGGACGGCCAGGTTGTGACATCGGATCACGGCGTGTTGCATGGGCTCACGCGCCGCACCGCCATCGAGATGTGCCAAGAGCAGGGCTATAGCGTGCAAACCCGCCCCCTGCCACTGGCCGAATTTCTAGAGGCAGACGAGGTGTTCCTAACAACATCCTCGGGTGGGGTGTTGCCCGTGGTGCAAGTAAACGAACGCCACTTCAGCAATGGCGCGCCGGGGCCGCAGGCACTGGCCTTGCGCAGCACCTACGAAGCATGGATGCAGCGCGCCGATTTCCGCACCGAACTGGCCTATGCGCCCACCCCATAGGCATAGCTGCCCTGAAACGCGCCGCGCTACCGACGAAACCCTTGCAAAACAGCGGCGAAATCGCCCTAATTGCGGCTATGACGCTGCCAAGGGGGAAAAGGGGTAGAAAATGACCTTGCAATCAAAGACCAAGGCGCAATTGCTGGACATGCTTGCCAGCCGTGGCACACCTGCCAGCGCCAGCTTGAAAAAGGCCGATCTGATCGCGCTGGTCGAGGGGCAAACCGCAGCACCCGAACCGGCCGCGCCAGTGCAAGCCGCAGAGCCACAGGCCGCGCCAGCCCAGCCAAGCCCTGCCGCGCCCACAGCGCCCACAGCGCAGGCCCCAGCCGAGGCGCCCAGCGCTTGGCCGGCTGTTGCTGTGGTGGTGGGCGGCTTTGCGCTATTGGCGGTGCTCGGCGCGATTTTGTTTCGGGGATAAGCACCGCCCATAGGCATTGTTTATTTCAGGATCGGTGGGCGTTTCCACGCGGCGGGGCCGCTTTTGTGGATGGAATTGCCTTGCGTATCCACCGCCACCATCACCGGCATATCCTGCACTTGCAGCTTGTAAATTGCCTCCATGCCCAAGTCGGTGAAGGCCACCGGCTCGGCCGATTTGATGGCTTTTGACACCAGATAGGCCGCGCCGCCCACGGCGATCAGATAGGCCGCCTTGTGCCGCGCGATCGCCTCTAGGCCTGCCGGGCCACGCTCGGCCTTGCCGATCATCACTTTCAGCCCGGTATCGGCCAAGATCCGGTCGGTAAACTTATCCATCCGGGTCGAGGTGGTGGGGCCCGCCGGGCCAATCACCTCGTCACCAACCGCATCCACGGGGCCCACGTAGTAAATGGCGCGCCCCTTCAGATCGACCGGCAGGGCGTTGCCCTTGTCCAACATGTCGATCATCCGCTTATGGGCGGCGTCGCGCCCGGTATAAAGCGTGCCAGACACCAGCAAGGTTTGCCCCGGCTTGAGATTGGCCAAGGCCTGATCGTTCAAATCGTCTAGATCCAGACGGTGAATATCGGCGCTGGCCTGATCCAACAGGATTTCAGGATAATCCGCCAGATCCGGCGGGGTAAAGCTGGCCGGGCCGCTGCCATCCAGCGTGAAATGCGCGTGCCGCGTGGCCGCGCAATTGGGGATCAACCCCACGGGCAACGAGGCGGCATGGGTGGGGAAGCTGCGGATTTTTACATCCAACACCGTGGTCACACCGCCCAAGCCCTGCGCGCCGATGCCCAGCGCATTTACCCGCTCGGCGATTTCAAGGCGCAGCTCTTCGGTGCGGTTCGATGGGCCGCGGCGCTGCAAGTCGTGCAAATCAATGGGATCAGACAGTGCCGCCTTGGCCATCGCCATGGCGCGATCGGCATTGCCACCCACGCCAATGCCCAAAATACCCGGCGGGCACCAACCCGCGCCCAAGGTTTCGACGGTTTCCACCACCCAATCGGCCACCGAGCCCGAGGGGTTGAGCGTGGTAAACTTGGCTTTGTTTTCAGACCCACCCCCCTTGGCGGCCACTTCCACCTCGATCTTGTCGCCTGCCACCATTTCCACGGTCAGCATGCAGGGCGTGTTGTCGCCCGAATTCTTACGCGCGCCAAAGGGATCAACCACGACCGAGGCGCGCAACGGGTTGGTATCGCGCAAATACCCCTGCCGCGTGCCTTCGTCGCAAATCTCTTGCAGGCTGCGGCGGAAATCGGTTTTGGCCTGAACACCATATTTGATATGAATATTGGCGGCGCCGGTGTCTTGGCAAATCGGGCGGCGGCCCATCGCACACATGCGCGAATTGACCAGAATTTGCGCCATCGCCTGCTTGGCGCTGGGGTTTTCCTCGCGCTCCCATGCCGATGACATCGCTTGGATAAAATCTGGCGGATGAAAATAAGAGATATATTGCAATGCCTCGGCAATGGAGGCGATCAGGTCGTCTTCGCGGATCAGGGTCATAGGGGGCCTCGTTTATGCGCCATATACCTTCGCATACAGGCTATGTTTGCATAAGCCAAGACCAGCGCGCCACGCGCCTAAACCGATCTGGGCAAAAAAACGCGCGCGGCAAGAATGAGTATTTGGAGCAAGATGAAAGGCGCGGGCGCGCCGAGGCGCCACAACCGGCGGCGGCGTGGCCGGTTAGGCCTGCGTGGCGTGAGGATCTGCGAGATCTGCCAAGATCGGGCAATCGGGGCGGTGATCGCCCGCGCATTGCTGCACCAAGGCCGATAGCGTTTCTTTCATCGTGATGAGCTTGGCGATTTTTTCATCTATTTGGCGCAGGTGCTCTTCGGCCACCGCTTTGACCTGTGCGCTTTGGCGGCTGTCATCGCTGTAAAGCGCCAGCAGGGTGCGGCAATCTTCGATGGTAAAGCCCAAGGCGCGCGCGCGGCCGATGAAGGCCAATTTATGCAGATCTACCGCGCGGAAATGGCGATAGCCATTGGCCGCGCGTTGCGGTGTCACAAGCCCGATTTCTTCGTAATAGCGGATCGTTTTGGCCGGCACGCCGGCGCGTTGTGCAACATCGCCGATATTCATCAAAGATCTCCTTTACGCCGGGGGTGACGCTCGTCCATGGCCGGGGCGATGCGGCGCAAACGCAAGGCATTGCTGAGCACAAACACCGAGCTGAGCGCCATGGCAGCGGCGGCGAAAACGGGCGATAACAGCAGGCCAAAGGCCGGGTAAAACACCCCCGCCGCCACGGGAATAAGCGCCACGTTGTAGCCAAAGGCCCAGCCCAGGTTTTGCCGGATATTGCGCATGGTTTTGCGCGAGATTTCAAAGGCATTGACCACGCCGCGCAGATCGCCCGACATAAGCACAACATTGGCGCTTTCAATGGCCACATCCGTGCCTGTGCCGATGGCAATGCCCACATCGGCATGGGCCAAGGCGGGGGCGTCGTTTATTCCGTCACCCACGAAGGCCAAGCGCCCATGGGCACGCAGCTGTGCAAGTGCGGCGACTTTGCCGCTGGGCAGCACCCCAGCAATAACATGATCAATCCCGGTTTCATCGGCAATCACCCGCGCAGTGGCGGCTTTGTCGCCGGTGATCATCGCCACCTGCAGCCCCATCGCCTTGAGCGCGGCCACGGCGGCGCGGCTGGCGGGTTTGACCGGATCGCTGACGCCCAGAACGGCCACCAAACGCCCATCGATGGCAGCAAAAAGCGCGGTGCGCCCTTGGGCGGCCAGGCGGGCTTCGGCCTGGGCCAGCGGGCCCGTGTCTATGCCCTCGCGCGCCATCAAGCGATCGGCCCCGACGATCACCTGCTGGCCCGCCACATTGGCCAAGACACCAAACCCCGGTTCGGCACGAAAATCTTGGGCCATGGGCAGGGCCAAATTTTCGGCCTGCGCGGCGCGCAAAATCGCCTGCGCCACGGGGTGTTCTGATCGGGCTTCGACGGCGGCAATGGCGGCCAAAACCGCCCCACGCTGCGCGGTATCCGCCAGCACCAGATCTGTTAGTTCGGGCTGGCCTGCGGTAATGGTGCCCGTTTTATCCAGCGCCACAACCCGCACACCGCCCAGCGCTTGCAGCGCATCGCCTTTGCGAAACAATACCCCCAGTTCCGCCGCGCGGCCCGTGCCCACCATGATCGAGGTGGGTGTGGCCAAGCCCATGGCGCAGGGGCAGGCGATGATCAACACCGACACGCCCGCCACCAAGGCATAGCTAAGCCTACCTTCGGCACCAAGGGCCAGCCAAGCCAGCACCGTCAGCGCAGACAGCGCCATAACGGCAGGCACGAACCACAGCGTGACCCGGTCGACCAAGCCCTGAATGGGCAGTTTCGCCCCTTGGGCCTGTTCCACCATGCGGATGATTTGCGCCAGCGTGCTATCGGCGCCCACGCGCGTGGCCTGTACCGTTAGGCTGCCCGCGCCATTGACCGTGCCCCCTGTCACCGGGTCGCCCGGTGCCTTGGCCACCGGCAATGGCTCGCCTGTGATCATGCTTTCATCGACAAAGCTTGTGCCCTCGCTGACCACACCATCGACGGCCAGCCGTTCACCGGGGCGCACCAGCACCAGGTCATCGGTGCGCAGCGCCTCGATCTGGATCTCGGTGGGTTGGCCTGCGCGCAAGACATGGGCCGTGCGCACCTGCAGCCCCAAAAGCGCCGCGATGGCCGCCCCGGTGCGGCCCTTGGCCCGCGCCTCGAGCCAGCGGCCCAGCAAGATAAGCACCACGATCACCGAAGCCGCCTCGAAATAGACCACGCGCGCCGTTTGTGGCAGCAGCGCGGGCCAAAAAGTGGCGACAAGCGAATACAGATACGCCGCCCCCGTGCCCACCGCGACAAGGCTGTTCATATCTGGCGCGCCCTTGGCCAAGGCCGGCAGCCCCTTGGTGTAAAACGCCCGCCCCGGCCCTGCCAGCACCGCGCTGGTCAGCAGCCATTGCAGCAGCCAGCTGGTCTGTTGGCCGATGCTGTTTTCGATGGCCATATGCAACGCCGGTATCAGGTGGCCGCCCATTTCGATCAAAAAGACCGGCAGCGCCAGGGCCGTGGCCAGCAGGACGGTGCGCGCCAAATCATGCGCTTCTTGGGCTTTTCGGGTGGTGCGGTCCTGCGTTGCAGTGGCGCTGGCCTGACGCGCCGGATAGCCGGCCTTGGATAGCACATCGACCAATTGGGCGGGGGTGGTCGCCCCGTCAAGATAGGTGATATGGGCGCTTTCAGAGGCCAAGTTGACCGAGGCCGCCAAGACCCCGGGTTGCGCGGCCAAGGCCCGCTGGGCCCGCCCCACGCACGAGGCGCAAGTCATCTCTGACACGGCCAGTTCCACCGTTGATTGTCGGGCGGGATAACCTTGGTCTTGTAGCTTTTGCACCGCTTGGGCCAGGGTGGCGGGGGTGTCGGCGTTGAAGCTGGCGGTTTCAGCCGCCAAGTTTACCGCCACATCCGACAGGCCCGGCAGTGCGCCCAGCGCCCGGCCTACCCGCGAAGAACAGGCCCCGCAGGACATGCCTTCGATGGATAGGGTAAAACGGTGTTGGCTGTGCATATCGCCCCCTTTGGTGCTGTGTTAGGCCTACATAGGGATTCCAGCAACTGGAAGGTCAAGGCGTTTGTGCCGTTTTCCACCACAAAGCCGCACCCCTGCAGTGCGCCCTTGACCTTCCCCCTGGGGGAAGCCCCAAGTATAAAGGCAAAACCGCCAGCAAGGAGTTTTGGCATGAAATTCACCGTCCCCGATATGAGCTGTGGCCATTGCACCAGCGCCATTGAAAAAGCCATCAAGGCCGCGGATGCAGGCGCTGATGTGCACTGCGATCTTGGCACGCATACCGTTTCGGTTGCTGGCAGCCTGTCCGCCAACCAGCTGGGCGATATCTTGCGCGCGGCGGGCTATGACAACAGCCCAGCGGCCTAAACTGCCCGCGGCCTGACCCAGATCAAAGACGCAAGAGCACAGGCGCCTAGCATGGCCATGGTGGTGCCCGCCACCTTAGGCAAAAACAGGAGGCAAAGCCATGGATCTGGCCGCAACAAAGCAAAATCTTCAGGCGCGTTTGGCCCAGCTGAACGCCCATATCCACCAGATCGAAGACACGCTGGACGCCCATCGCAACCCCGATTGGAGCGAACTGGCCATCGAACGCGAAGGCGACGAGGTGCTCGAGGGGCTTGGGCTGCAAAACCAGCGCGAGATGGCCCAGATCAAGGCTGCCCTAGCCCGGATCGAGGCCGGCAGTTACGGGCAATGCACGAAATGCGGCGGCGATATCCAGCCAAAGCGCCTTGCGCTACTGCCCCATACCCCATTTTGCGCCAGCTGCGCCTAAGCGCCCAGCAGGCGGCGCAGCTGCACCGTTAAAATTTCCTTGCAACACACGCAAAAGATGTATTCACTAACAGCCGTAGCTGGATCAGTGGGGCGCCTTTGCGCTGGTTTATCAGACAGATAGCAGATGCAGGCCTAGGGCTGGGGCTGGCGCTTTTTCTGGGGCTTGCGGGGGCCGCACAGGCCGATTGCGTGATCACCCATTTCACCCAAGCGGCCCACTGCTGGTAATGCGGGTCTCAAGCGCCGTCAAAGCCCAGGAAACGGGTCACGTTTTCCACCGGGCGGCGGCGCGACACCACGGCATTGGCCTCGAACGTGTCATCGGGCCAACCCA
>RFQY01000115.1 GCA_009924775.1 Paracoccaceae bacterium
CGGTGATCATGATCACCGGCCATGGCGACGTGCCGATGGCGGTCGAGGCGATGCGCGTTGGTGCCTTTGATTTTTTGGAAAAACCGTTCAACCCCGACCGGATGTCCGAGCTGGCCAAAAAGGCCAGTCTGCAGCGCCGCTTGACGTTGGATAACCGCCAACTGCGCCGCGAGCTCAGCGATGGCACGCAGCTGATGCGAAAGTTGATCGGCACCAGCCCGGCCATGGACCGGCTGCGCGAGGATATTTTAGATCTGGGGCAGGCCGATGGCCATGTTTTGATCGATGGTGAAACCGGCACCGGCAAAACGCTGGTGGCGCATGCGCTGCATGCGGTGGGGGCGCGGGCGGGCAAGAAATTTGTGCTGCTGTCTTGCGCGGCCTTTGAAGAAATAGCCTTGGCCAAGCGGCTGTTTGGCCCGATGCAACCCGAAGACACCATTTTGCCCGCCATGGAAGAGGCGCGCGGCGGCACCTTGGTCCTAGAGGATATCGAGGCGCTGCCCGACAGTTTGCAAGCGCGGCTTTTGAGCGTGCTCAACGATCAGGGCACCCCGGCGGAAACCCGCATTATCGCCATTTCAAACCTGCAACAGCAGGATAAAACCCTTGAAGATGTGTTGCGGCCAGATTTGTTTTACCGCTTGGGCGCGCTGCGCATTACCTTGCCGCCGCTGCGCCAACGGGGCGAGGATATTTTAACGCTGTTTACCCGCCTAAGCGACCAGTTTGCCGAGGAATATGGCTGCGAGGCGCCAAAGGTAACCGCCCAAGAAGCGGCGCAATTGTTACAAGCGCCATGGCCGGGCAACGTGCGCCAATTGATCAATGTTGCCGAACGCGCGGTGTTGCAGGCGCGCCGGGGGCAGGGCACGATTGCCTCGCTGCTGATGGCCGATCACGACGATATGAAACCCGTCATGACGACCGAGGGCAAGCCGCTGAAAGAATATGTCGAGGCGTTCGAGCGGATGTTGATCGATAACACCATGCGCCGGCACAAAGGCTCTATTCAGGCGGTGATGGACGAGCTGTGTTTGCCACGCCGCACGCTGAATGAAAAAATGGCCAAATACGCGCTGCAACGCCAAGATTACCTGTAGCATTGCGGCTGTGCCCGCCGTTGGCAGGGCCTTAGCGGATGTGTTCAAAAGGGGGTGGCAAAGCGCTTTCGCATTTTTGCCATTGTCTTTCCCGGTGTGCAGGCCTTATGCTCAATCCACGGCGAGAGGCGCAATCCGCCCGCCGCAAAGAGTTTCGCTGTTACAGAAACCGCTCCGATGACCACGGAAGTTCTGAACAGGCCGATTGGGCCCGGAAACGGGCCAGTGAATAGCGCAGGCGCAGGCATAGATCCGCGCGATGCGTGTTGAATGAGCGGTGGTGCGCGATGCGCCATCGTTTGGAGAAGAAACGCGATGAGGCGTGAACGAGCACCGAACAGCAGAGCAGGCGCAAGCGCCTGTCGCTTTTCTGTGTCTACGACCGCAATCGCCCCTGACAGTCAAGACCTTGCTGGACCGCGCCGTTTATGGCTGCGCTCTGCAACGTCGTGCAAACGGAAAACATGGCTAAGAAAATGCTTATCGATGCCACCCACGCCGAGGAAACTCGCGTTGTGGTGGTGGACGGAAACAAGGTTGAAGAGTTCGACTTTGAATCTGAAAACAAACGCCAGCTCGCTGGCAATATCTATCTAGCAAAAGTAACCCGCGTCGAACCTTCGCTGCAGGCGGCCTTTGTCGATTATGGTGGCAACAGACACGGGTTTTTGGCGTTTTCGGAAATTCATCCCGATTACTACCAAATCCCAGTGGCCGATCGCGAAGCCCTGATGGAAGAAGAGCGCGCCTATGCCGAGGCACAGCGCGCCCGCGAAGATGAAGATGAAAACCCCCGCCAGCGCCGCCGGCGCGGTGGCCGCAGCGAGTCTAAGGCAGAAAAATCTACCCAAGACGATGTGATCATCACCCAAGACGTCGCCGATGACAGCGGCGAAATCGCGGGCATGGAAACCATCGATTTGGCGGCCGACGACAGCGACGAGGCGATCTCGCCCATGGAGCGCGTGGCAGAAACCCCGGTGGAAGAGCCCGAAGACAGCGCACCACAGGCCACCGAAGCGGCAGATGCCGCCGCGGCGGGCGATGATGTGCCTGCATCCGACGCGCATGAAGAGGGTGCAGAAGACGACGGTGCCGAAGACGGCGCTGACGAAGACGGGGACCATGACGCCGAGGCTGACGATGCCGAGGCCGATGGCACCCCCGCACGGCGTGGCCGTGGCCGCAAGGCCCGCCCGGCAGAGCGCGACAGCGAAATCGAAGACGTCTCTGATGACGACGATGCCGAAGATATTCGCCCTGTACGCAAACCGCGCCCGCGCCGCTATAAGATCCAAGAAGTGATCAAAGTGCGCCAAATCATGCTGGTGCAGGTGGTAAAAGAAGAGCGTGGCAACAAAGGCGCCGCCCTGACCACCTATCTTAGCCTTGCAGGCCGCTATTGCGTGTTGATGCCCAACACTGCCCGTGGTGGCGGCATCAGCCGCAAGATCACCAATGCTGTTGATCGCAAAAAGCTGAAAGAAATCGCTGCAGAAATCGATGTGCCCACCGGCGCAGGCTTGATTGTGCGCACTGCGGGCGCCAAACGCACCAAGGCCGAAATCAAGCGCGATTACGAATATCTGCAGCGCTTGTGGGAACAGATCCGCGAATTGACGCTGAAATCGATCGCCCCGGCAAAAATTTACGAAGAGGGCGATCTGATCAAACGGTCGATCCGCGATCTTTACAGCCGCGATATCGACGAAGTGCTGGTCGAGGGCGAGCGCGGGTATCGCATTGCCAAAGATTTCATGAAAATGATCATGCCCTCGCATGCCGTGAACGTGAAACAATACCGCGAAACCCTGCCGCTTTTCGCCCGTTTCCAAGTGGAAAGCTACCTCAGCTCGATGTTCAACCCGGTGGTTCAGCTGAAATCGGGCGGCTATATCGTGATCGGCGTGACCGAGGCATTGGTCGCCATCGATGTAAACTCGGGGCGCGCCACGAAAGAAGGCTCGATCGAAGAGACGGCATTGAAAACCAACGTAGAGGCCGCCGAAGAGGTGGCCCGCCAATTGCGCCTGCGCGATTTGGCTGGTTTGATCGTGATCGATTTCATTGATATGGACGAGCGCAAGAACAACGCAACCGTTGAAAAGCGCTTGAAAGACAAGCTGAAAACCGACCGTGCGCGCATTCAGGTGGGCCGGATCTCGGGCTTTGGTCTGTTGGAAATGTCGCGTCAGCGCCTGCGCCCGGGCATGATCGAGGCCACCACCCAGCCCTGCGCGCACTGCCACGGCACGGGCCTGATCCGCTCGGATGACAACTTGGCGCTCTCTATCCTGCGCCAGATCGAAGAAGAAGGCACGCGCCGCCGCTCGCGCGAGGTGCTGGTCAAGGCGCCTGTGGGCATCGCCAACTACCTGATGAACCAAAAGCGTGAACATGTGGCCCAGATCGAAGGCCGCTATGGCCTGTCGGTGCGCATTGAGGGCGACCCGATGCTGATTTCGCCCGATTTCACCATGGAAAAATTCAAAACCGCCACACGCGTTGTGGCCGAAGTGGCGCCGGCGGTTGTGTCGGTGGACGCCTCTTTGATGGATCAGGTCGATGATGCCACGGCTTTGGAAGACGAAGACGAAGACGAGGCGGTAACCTCTGTCACCACCCATAGCGACGAAGATGGCGAGGCCAAGCCCAAGCGCAAGCGCCGCCGCCGTCGTCGCAGCCGTGGCAAACAGGGCGGGGCAGACGAAGGCCAGATCTTGGATGGCACGGACGCAGAAGCCGAGGCAGATGCCGAGGCCAGCGCCGATGCCGATGCCCAATCTGCGCCCAGCACCAATGCTCAGCCTGATGCGGCCAGCGCAGAAGATGCGGTGGAAGCGCAGGCAGACAAGCCCAAGAAAACCGCCACGCGCTCGCGTTCGCGCAGCCGCAAAAAAGCCGATGCCACAACCGAGGCTGCAGCCGCAGCCATGGGGGCCGCGGCGGCAGTGACCGTTGCCCAGGCCACCGTAGAAGCAGCCGTGGCAGAACCCGCGCCAGAACCCGTGGCCGTGGAAACCGCCGAGGCAGCTGAAACAGCGCCAGATCTTGGCGCAGATGCGCCACAGGAAAAGCCCGCTGCGAAACCGCGCACCCGCGCCAAGCGCACCCCGAAAGCCAAACCCGCCAAGGCAGACGCGGCGGTCGAGGCCGGTGCCAGTACCGAAGGTGCCGCCGCCGAAACCCCGGCCAAGGCACCGCGCAAAACCACGCGCAGCCGCAAGCCGGCCAAGGCGAAAAAGCCCGCAGCCGACGTGGCCACCGCACCCGATGCGGCCCCTGCGCCGGCAGCGCCTGCGGCGGCTGAGGCCCCGGTTGCGGATACGCCAGCGCCCCAACCGGCCCCTGCGCCCGCAGTGGAAATGGCCGCGCCTGTGGCCGCCCCGGCGCCACAGCCAGAAGACCCGGCCAAGCCCAAGCGCCGCGGCTGGTGGTCGCGCGGATAAAGCCAATACAAAAAACCCCCGGTATGGCACCGGGGATTTTTATTTGCCCCTATTCGGGCGCGGCCGTCGCACCAAGGCGCCGCATGATGCCCATCAACTGGCGCTGTGTGCGCAAGCCCGGATAGGCCAAGCGCAGCGTGCTGCCATCTTTGCGTGGGATGTCGACATAGGCGGTCAAGCGCAGTTGCGGCAAGGCGCTGGTGTCAAACTCTAGCACCGTTTCGGGCAGGGCTGTTAAGCTGCCATCATAGGTTAAAATCGCGCGCGCGGCCCCCTTGGGTGGCAGCAGGCGGCGGCATTGCAGGCGGGTGGGCGCGCGATGCGGGTTCCGGGCTGTTGGCACAATGCTGCAATGCGGGCATCTATGGTTGTGCTGGTGGCGGCGATGGTGGCCAAGGCTTGGCTGGGTGCGATGGCGGGCAGGGGGCATCGTTTGGTATACCACCAATAGGGGTGCAGCCCCCAAGGGTAACACTAAATATAGTGTAACAGATTCGCCGCATCCACCGCATTGCACCCGTTTCCTGGCCTAGATTGCGCTATTTGACCCATACTATCCATTTGCGCAAGCTTGTCTCTAAAGAGCATAAAAAACGTTCAAAATGCATCATTTTGTGTCATGGGCGCTTTAAATGCCTTAAGTTCTTAGGCTTTTTTCGGCTGGGTAGCGGACGCGCCGGGTAAAAAACCGTGATGCGATTTGAGATTGAATCAGGGCATTGGCCTTTGGTCCAAGGTCAACCGTTTTTTGAGCGGTTAAAGTGAAATATTTTCGTTGACCCACCCGGCGGTTTTACGCCAGTTTGTGCGGGCAGGCGGGGCGACCACAAGATATAGTGGTTGTTGGTCTTCGGTCAAAAATTCTGAACATCACTTCGGGAACCTCCCGAACTATAAGTGCGCTTAAAAAACCGCGCAGATGTCTTTGTTTTGCCGGCGCCCATGCCACGTTGCGGCCCATCAAAATGGTGGGTGGGGGGACCAAAAAGCTGGAAGAATGAGGCAGCGCACATGAAAATTGAAAGAAAATTCACACAGGCAGGGCAGGACGCCTACGCTGAACTGGAATTCGTCACCACCTCGTCCGAGATCCGGAACCCGGATGGCACGGTTGTATTCAAGCTTGATGATGTCGAAGTGCCGGCGAAATGGAGCCAGGTTGCCAGCGATGTCATCGCCCAAAAGTATTTTCGCAAGGCCGGCGTGCCGCTGAAAAGCCGCCGTGTGGCTGAAAAAGGCGTGCCCGAATTTTTGTGGCGCTCGGTGCCTGCCAATGACAACACCGGTTTCACAGGCGAAATCAGCGCGCGTCAGGTGTTTGACCGGCTGGCAGGCGCTTGGGCCTATTGGGGCTGGAAGGGCGGCTATTTCAGCACCGAGGAAGACGCGCGCGCCTATTTCGATGAAATGCGCTTTATGCTGGCCACCCAGCGCGCCGCGCCCAACAGCCCGCAATGGTTTAACACTGGCCTGCATTGGGCCTATGGCATCGATGGCCCCAGCCAAGGCCACCACTATGTCGATTATAAAACCGGCAAATTGACCAAATCGAACAGCGCCTACGAGCACCCCCAGCCGCATGCCTGTTTCATTCAGTCGGTCAGTGACGATCTGGTCAACGACGGCGGTATCATGGATCTGTGGGTGCGCGAGGCGCGCCTGTTCAAATACGGCTCTGGCACCGGCACCAATTTCTCGTCGCTGCGCGGCGAGGGCGAGGCGCTTTCGGGGGGGGGCAAATCCTCGGGGTTGATGGGCTTTTTGAAAATCGGCGATCGCGCTGCGGGCGCCATCAAATCGGGCGGCACCACCCGCCGCGCCGCGAAAATGGTGATTTGCGATGTCGATCACCCCGATATCGAGCAATTCGTGAATTGGAAGGTGAAAGAAGAGCAAAAGGTTGCCAGCATCGTGGCCGGCAGCAAGATGCACGAGCAAAAATTGAATGAAATTTTTGCCGCCATCCGCCAATGGGACGGCAGTACCGAAGATGCGGTGGACCCCACCAAAAACGAGGCGCTGAAATCCGCTATTCGCGGGGCCAAGAAAACCGCTATTCCGGAAACATATGTCAAGCGTGTGCTGGATTACGCCAAGCAGGGCTATGACAGCATCGAATTTCCCACCTATGACACCGATTGGGATAGCGAGGCCTACGCCAGCGTTTCGGGCCAGAATTCGAACAACTCGGTGCGTGTGACCGATGCGTTCTTGAAGGCCGTGCAAGACGATGCAGATTGGGAATTGCTGCGCCGCACCGATGGCGCGGTGGCCAAAACCGTTAAGGCCCGCGCATTGTGGGAAGATATTGGCCATGCCGCATGGGCCTGTGCCGATCCGGGCATCCAGTATCACGACACGGTCAACGCGTGGCACACCTGCCCCGAAGATGGGCAGATCCGCGGCTCGAACCCGTGCTCGGAATATATGTTCCTAGACGATACCGCCTGTAACCTGGCCTCGATGAACCTGCTGACCTTTTTCAAGGATGGCGCGTTCCAGACCGAAGATTACATGCATGCCAGCCGCCTATGGACGCTGACGCTGGAAATTTCCGTGATGATGGCGCAATTCCCCTCGAAGGAAATCGCGCAGCTGTCTTACGAATTCCGCACGCTGGGCTTGGGCTATGCCAATATCGGCGGGTTGTTGATGAACATGGGCTTTGGCTATGACAGCGACGAGGGCCGCGCCCTGGCCGCTGCGCTGACTGCCATCATGACCGGCGTTTCTTACACAACCAGCGCCGAAATCGCAGCCGAGCTGGGGGCGTTTGCCGGCTATGAGCGCAACAAAGAACATATGCTGCGCGTCATCCGCAACCACCGCCGCGCCGCCTATGGCGAAAGCGATGGCTACGAGCAGCTGGCCATCAAACCAGTGCCGCTGGATCATGCCAATTGCCCCGATGCAAGCTTGGTTGAGATTGCCAAAAACTGCTGGGACGAGGCGCTGCGCCTTGGCACCAAACACGGCTATCGCAATGCCCAAGCCACGGTGATCGCTCCCACAGGCACGATCGGGCTGGTGATGGATTGCGACACCACCGGCATCGAACCCGATTTCGCGCTGGTGAAGTTCAAAAAGCTGGCCGGTGGCGGGTATTTCAAGATCATCAACCGCTCGGTTCCGGCGGCCTTGGAAAAGCTGGGCTATGGCAGCGCTCAGATCGAAGAGATCATCGCCTATGCCGTGGGCCACGCCAGCCTGGGCCAGGCGCCGGCCATCAACCACACCAGCCTGATCGGGCACGGGTTTGGCCAGAACGAGCTGGATAAAATCGAAGCATCGCTGAAAAGCGCCTTTGACATCCGCTTTGTGTTCAACCAGTGGACACTGGGGGCGGATTTCTGCACCAATGTCTTAGGCATCCCGGCGGCCAAGCTGAACGATCCTTCCTTTGATCTGCTGCGCCATTTGGGCTATAGCCGCGCCGATATCGAGGCGGCCAACGACCATGTCTGCGGCACCATGACATTGGAAGGCGCACCGCATCTGAAGACCGAGCATTATTCGGTATTCGATTGCGCCAACCCCTGCGGCAAGAAGGGCAAGCGCTATTTGTCGGTGGACAGCCACATCACCATGATGGCTGCGGCGCAATCGTTCATTTCGGGGGCGATTTCGAAAACCATCAACATGCCCAATGATGCCACGATCGAAGACTGCCAAAAGGCCTATGAATTGTCGTGGTCGCTGGGGATTAAGGCCAACGCGCTTTATCGCGATGGTTCGAAGCTAAGCCAGCCCTTGGCCTCGGCCTTGGTGGAAGACGATGACGAAGCCGCCGAAATCTTGCAAAGCGGCAGCACGCAGGAAAAAGCGGCGGTGCTGGCAGAGAAAATCATCGAGAAGGTCATCGTGAAAGAGGTGATCCGCTCGAACCGCACCAAGATGCCCGAGCGGCGCAAAGGCTATACCCAAAAGGCCGTGGTGGGCGGGCACAAAGTGTATCTGCGCACCGGCGAATACGAAGACGGCAGCTTGGGTGAAATCTTCATCGATATGCATAAAGAGGGCGCAGGCTTTCGGGCGATGATGAACAACTTTGCCATCGCGGTATCGGTTGGCCTGCAATATGGCGTGCCGCTGGAAGAATTTGTTGATGCCTTCACTTTCACCAAATTCGAACCGGCGGGCATTGTGCAGGGCAATGATTCGATCAAGAACGCCACGTCGATCTTGGATTACATCTTCCGCGAACTGGCGGTGTCCTATCTGGACCGGACAGATCTGGCGCATGTAGCCCCGCAAGGTGCCTCGTTCGATGATCTGGGCCGTGGCGAGGAAGAGGGCGTATCGAACGTTCGGGAATTGTCGGAAACCGCCGCGTCGCGCAGCCTTGAGGTGCTCAAGCAGATCAGCTCGACCGGCTATCTGCGCAAGCGTTTGCCACAGGAACTGGTTGTGCTGAATGGCGGGCAGGGCTTGGCCACCGGCACTGATGCCATGGCGGCGTTGCAAACGTTGGTGCCCGAAACCGCCGGTGCAGCTGTGGCCATTGCCACCAGCACCACGGCATTGGCCAGCGGTAGCGTGTCCATGGATGCACGCACCAAGGCCAAAATGCAGGGCTACGAGGGCGAGGCCTGCGGTGATTGTGGCAACTACACGCTGGTGCGCAATGGCACCTGCATGAAGTGCAACACCTGCGGCGCCACCTCGGGCTGCAGCTAGGAATCGGGTGGGCGCGGTGGCGCCTGCCCAAAACGGTCACGGGGCAGGTGCGCTTGCCCTGGGTTGATCAAGCCGCAGGCAGAAATATCAGAGCGGTGAAAAGAGTGAGCTTGATCAACGAAACTGGGGCGCTTCGGCGCCCCATTCTTTTTCACGGGGTGGATTTTGAAAAACACCTTTATTTCAGTGCGTTACTGGGTGGTTGCGCAGAAAATTTCAAAAAATTGCACCAGCCATGGTTTGGGCACTTGACGGGGGGCGGCGCTTTGCTTATTCCGCACGTCACGCTGTATTGCAGCGTTTGAAATGCGCGGTTGTAGCTCAGTTGGTTAGAGTACCGGCCTGTCACGCCGGGGGTCGCGGGTTCGAGCCCCGTCAACCGCGCCACTTTC
>RFQY01000116.1 GCA_009924775.1 Paracoccaceae bacterium
GATGCTCAGGCCGTGGCCACAATGAAATCAAACTATGCGTCCCTTTGCGCGGTCTGGGACAATGTCCGCCCCTAACACCTTCATTTCGTCATAAATACCTTCGGGGGGAGGGGCGGAAGCCCCGGGGGGCAGACAGCCCCCCTCCTGCCCGAACCACTAGGAGCCACCAGATGAAAACGATCAGACTGACCGCCGCACAGGCCATGGTGAAATGGCTGGCCGCGCAAAAGACACCCGCCGGCGACAGCTTTATCGCTGGTTGCTGGGCCATTTTCGGCCATGGCAATGTGGCGGGCTTGGGTGAGGCACTTTATCATGTGCAAGACGTCCTGCCGACCTATCGCGGGCACAACGAACAGACCATGGCCCATACGGCGATCGCCTATGCCAAGCAAAACCGGCGGGACCGCGCGATGATGGTCACCTCGTCTATTGGGCCGGGGGCCACCAATATGGTCACCGCCTGTGCGCTGGCCTATGTGAACCGCCTGCCAGTGCTCTTTGTGCCGGGCGATGTCTTTGCGCATCGTGGCCCCGATCCGGTTCTGCAACAGCCCGAAAACTTTGCCGATGGCACCGTAACGGCAACCGACACCTTCCGCCCGGTTAGCCGCTATTTCGACCGGATCACCCGCCCCGAACAATTGCTGACAGCGCTTCCGCGCGCGCTGCGCACCATGACCGATCCCGCCGATTGCGGACCGGCCGTTCTGGCTTTTTGTCAGGATGTGCAGGCCGAAGCCTATGACTGGCCTGTCGCGTTCTTTGATGAAAAGGTCTGGCGCCGCCGTGAACCACAGCCCGACCCGGTCGAGGTGGCGGCAGTGGCGGCCCTTCTGCGGGATGCGAAACATCCGGTGATCGTGGCTGGGGGCGGTGTCCTATATGGCCGGGCCGAGGCCGCCTTGGCCGGTGCGGAAAAAGAATTAGAGCGGCTAGAAATCAAAGCCTCGTTTGCGGGTTTGTTGGAAAGCGACACCGCCGAATTGGGCAGCCTGCTGCAACCCGGCGGCCTGTGCGCCACGGTGATCCAGTTGGACCCGATCAAGCTGGTGGGCTATGCCCCCGAGGCACAGGTTGGGCGCATCGAAGTGGGGGCCTTGGCCGGTGCGCGGCTTAGCGACGGGCGCGAATTGCGCGGGCGCGTTACGTTTTTGTCGCGCCGCGCCGATGACACCACCCGCACCTTCCGCTTGGAAATCGAGGTGCCAAATGCCGATCTATCGGTGCGCGATGGCCAAACCGCCGAGCTGCTGATCGCCTCGGATGGGGCCAAGGCGCATTTGCTGCCGCAATCCACCCTTACCTTGAACGACGATGGGGTGTTGGGCGTGCGCCTTGTGGGCGATGGCAACCTGACGGTGTTTGCCCCCGTGCAATTGCTGCGCGATACGGTGCAGGGCGTGTGGGTAACAGGCTTGCCCGATGCCGCAGATGTCATCACCGTGGGCCAAGAATATGTGGTTGAAGGTGTAGAAGTGGCGCCCAGCTTTAAGGAGCCGATGTAATGACAGGTTTGGTTGATTGGGCCGCCTCACGCGCGCGAATGGTGCTGGCCTTTATCGCGCTGAGCATTTTGGCGGGCGCCTATGCCTATGGGAACCTGCCCAAAGAGGGCGAGCCGGATATCGAAATTCCGGCTTTGTTCGTGTCGGTTCCCTTCCCCGGCATCTCGGCCATAGATTCGGAATCTTTGCTGGTAAAAACCATGGAGGCCGAACTGTCCGATCTGGACGGGCTGAAAAAAATGACATCGACCGCCGCGGAAAGCTATGCGGGCGTGGCGCTAGAGTTTGAATTCGGCTGGGACAAAACCCGCGTGATGGCCGATGTGCGCGACGCGATGAGCGCGGCCGAAGGTAAATTTCCCAGCGGGTTTGAGAAATATTCGATCAACGAGATCAATTTCAGTGAATTCCCCATCATCATTGTCAACCTGACCGGCGATGTGCCCGAACGGACGATGGCCAAGATTGCCAAAGATCTGCAAGACAAGATCGAGGCGCTGGACGCGGTTCTAGAGGCGGGCATCGCGGGCAACCGCGACGAGATGGTCGAGGTGGAAATCGACCCGCTGAAACTGGAATCCTATAATGTTTCTGCGGGCGAGCTGATCAATGTTGTGCAAAACAACAACATGCTGATCGCGGCGGGCGAAGTAGACAGCCCGCAAGGCAGCTTTAGCGTCAAAATCCCCTCAAGTTTCGAAACCGTGGCCGATATTTACGCCCTGCCAGTCAAAACCAATGGCGAGCGGGTGGTCACCTTGGGCGATCTGGCGCAAATTCGGCTGACCTTCGAAGACCGCAAGGGCACCGCGCGGTTTAACGGGGAAACCACCGTTGCGCTGCAGGTGGTCAAGCGCAAGGGCTATAACCTGATCGACACCGCCGCCGAGGTGCGCGCGCTGGTCGAGGCCGCCTATGCCGACTGGCCCGATGACCTGCGCGCCGCCATCCATGTGGGCAGCTCGAACGACCAAAGCGACACTGTGGCCTCTATGGTGGGGCAGCTGGAAGGGTCGGTTTTGACCGCCATTGCCTTGGTGATGATCGTGATCTTGGCCAGCCTTGGCAGCCGGGCGGCATTGCTGGTGGGCTTTGCCATTCCCACCTCGTTTTTGCTGTGCTTCGTGCTGTTGGCCGTTATGGGCGTCACCATTTCCAACATCGTGATGTTTGGCCTGATCTTGGCTGTGGGCATGTTGGTGGATGGCGCCATTGTTGTGGTGGAATATGCCGACAAGCGCATTTCCGAAGGGTCAGGCCCGATGAATGCCTATGTCGAGGCGGCCAAACGCATGTTCTGGCCGATCATCAGCTCGACCGCCACGACGCTTTGCGCGTTTTTGCCCATGCTCTTTTGGCCCGGTGTTGCGGGCGAATTTATGGGCATGCTGCCCATCACGCTGATTTTCGTGCTGTCGGCCAGTTTGGTGGTGGCCTTGGTTTATCTGCCCGTTATGGGGGGCGTAACCGGGCGCGTCAGCCGCAAATTTACCCATTATTCGGATGCACTGCGCAGCCGCCTGCCTTGGTTTGTGCGCGCGCTTTTGGTGCCCATTCCGCTTTATGGCATGTTTTTGGGCGCGATGATGACGGTTAACCCCGCCTATCTTTCGGGGGCCGCGCGCACCGACATGGGGCCGATGGATACCGTGCCGGGGCTGGTGCTGTTTTTGGTGGCGTCGTTTTGCGCCTCGATCACCCTGTCCGCGGCCAAGATCGAGCGCCGCCGCCGCATCAAGGCAGGCTATCAGCGCAGCGTCTTTGGCCATTTCATCGCCTTGATCGCGGGCAACCCGGTGATGCCGCTGGTTACCATTGCGGGTGTGATATTCTTGGTGATGTCGGTGTTTAGCTATTATGGCGAAAACAACAACGGCGTGCAGTTTTTCACCGATACTGAACCCGAGCAGGCCATCGTCTATGTGCGCGCCCGTGGTAACCTGTCGCTTGGCGAGAAAGACGCATTGGTACGGCTGGTCGAACAGCGCATTCTGGCCCATCCCGGCATTTCAAGCGCCTTTTCCTTTGCCGGCGATGGCGGGTTGAACACCAATACATCGGGGGCGCAGCCGCCCTTGGATACGATTGGGCAGGTTCAGATAGAAATCATCCCGTGGAAAGACCGCCAAGACCGCCCCGAGCTGGATGGTGATATCGTCATAGCAGAGCTGACTGAAAGCTTGCAAGATATTCCCGGGATCCAGATCGAGATATTAGAACAATCGCGCGGCCCGGCCTCGGCCAAGCCGGTGCATTTGCGGATAAAAAGCAACGATTGGGATCAGTTGATTGCAACCACGCAAATGGTGCGGCAGAAATTTGACCAGACCGAAGGGCTGACGCTGATCGAAGACACGCTGCCCCTGCCCGGCATCGACTGGCAGATCGATGTTGACGTGGAAAAAGCGGGCCGGTTTGGGGCCGATGTGGCCACGGTGGGCGCCATGGTGCAGCTGGTCACGCGCGGTATCTTGCTTGATACGATGCGGGTGGATACCTCGGACGAGGAAATTGATATCCGCGTGCGCCTGCCCGAAGAATACCGCGTGCTGTCGACCTTGGATAACCTAAAGGTGCGCACCCGCGATGGGCTGGTGCCCTTAGCCAATTTCATCACGCGTCAGCCTGTGCCGAAACTGGCCCAGATCAAGCGCGTGGATCAAAAACGCTATTTCGATGTCAAGGCAGGCGTTGCCAACGGCCTAACCGTGCCCCACACCGCCACTGATGGCACGCAAACCACGGTGCCGCTAACCCCGGCCGAGCGCATTGAAACCCTGACAAAATGGCTAGACAGCGGTGTGCTGCCGGCAGGGGTGGAATATGAGTGGACGGGCGACCAAGAAAACGAAGCCGAAAGCCAAGCGTTTTTGCAATCGGCCTTTGCGGCCGCTTTGGGGCTGATGTTCATCATTCTTCTGGCGCAGTTTAACAGCTTTTACAACGCGGTCTTGGTGCTGCTGGCGGTGATCTTGTCTACCACCGGCGTGCTGATTGGGATGTTGTATTTCAATCAGCCCTTCTCGATCATCATGACGGGCACGGGCATCGTGGCGCTGGCGGGGATCGTGGTGAACAACAACATCGTGTTGATCGACACATTCCAAGATTACCGCCGATACATGCCACAGATCGAGGCGATTATCCGCACCGCCGAAGACCGCATTCGCCCGGTGCTGCTGACCACCATCACCACAATGGCGGGGCTGGCACCGATGATGTTTGGGCTTAGCCTAGATTTCTTCAACGGCGGCTATTCCATCGACAGCCCCACCGCGCTGTGGTGGAAACAGCTGGCCACAGCGGTGGTTTTCGGCCTTGGGGTGGCCACGATGTTGACCTTGGTCTTTACCCCATCGCTGCTGGCCCTGCGGATTTGGCTTTCGACCTATCTAAGCTGGCTGGCCGAGCTGATGGCGGCGCTGTCGCTGGGCAAAACCAGCCGTGCAGCGCGCGATTTGTTGCTAGATCGCGCCGCACGCAAGATCAAGGCGCCCGAGATCATCTGGGATGACCCAGAGGACACGCCCAAACCCGCAGCCACGCTGAAAGCCGCGGAATAACACCATAAAAAAGGGGGCCAGATTGGCCCCCTTTTGCTATCGCCCTGTGGGTATCGCCCCGACCGCTGCTAGGCTTGTTCTTGCTCGCTGGCTTGGCGCTGCCACAGGCTGTAATAGCGGCCTTTCTTCGCCAAAAGCTCGCTATGTTTGCCCTTTTCGGCGATACGGCCATCTTCCAGCACGATGATCTGGTCGGCATCGGCCACGGTGGATAAGCGATGCGCAATCATCAGCACGGTGCGCCCTTCGGCGGCACGCTTTAACGCGCCTTGTATCTCGCGCTCGGTTTCGGTGTCTAATGCGCTTGTCGCCTCGTCCAACAACAGCAGCGGCGGGTTTTTCAGCAAGGTGCGCGCAATGCCCACGCGCTGTTTTTCCCCGCCCGACAGTTTCAAGCCCCGTTCACCCACCGCCGTGTCATAGCCTTCGGGGAGCGACAAAATGAAATCGTGGATTTGCGCGGCTTTGGCCGCCGCGATCACATCGGCCTCGGTGGCATTGTCGCGCCCATAGGCGATGTTGTAGCGGATGGTATCGTTAAACAGCACGGTATCTTGGGGCACCACGCCAATGGCACGGTGCAGGCTGTCTAGGGTGATGTCGCGCACGTCTTGCCCGTCGATACGTAACGCGCCCGAATTGACATCGTAAAACCGAAACAAAAGCCGCCCAATCGTGGATTTACCCGACCCGGATGGCCCCACAATCGCCACCGATTGCCCGGCGGGCACACGCAAACTGAGCCCTTTTAAAATGGGGCGTGCCGGATCGTAGCCAAAATGCACATCCTCCAACACCACCTCGCCCCCGGATACCGCCAAGGGCTGGGCGCCGGGTTTTTCGGTAATTTCGGCGGGCTGTTCAAGCAGATCGAACATTTCCGCCATATCCACCAAGGCTTGGCGGATCTCGCGATAGACCGTGCCCAAAAAGTTCAAAGGCATGGTGATTTGGATCATATAGGCGTTGACCATCACAAAATCGCCCACCGTCAGCGTGCCGTCTTGCACGCCCATCGCCGCCATCACCATCACCGCAACCAAACCGCCGGTGATAAAGAATGACTGCCCAAAATTCAAAAACGCCAAGGAATACGAGGTCAGCAACGCCGCGCGCTCGTAGCGTTGCATGGCAACGTCATAGCGTGCCGCCTCGCGCTCTTCGGCGCCGAAATATTTGACGGTTTCAAAATTCAACAGGCTATCGATGGCCTTTTGGTTGGCATCGGTGTCTTGGTCATTCATTTCGCGGCGCAGTTTGACGCGCCATTCCGTGACCTTGAAGGTAAACCAGACGTAGATGGCGATGGTGACCACCACCACCGCCAGATAGCGCGCGTCGAAGGCGAAAAAGAAAATCGCGGCGACGAGCAGCAGCTCTAGCACCAAGGGCCCAATGCTGAACAGCATGAAGCGCAGCAAGAAATCCACACCCTTCACACCGCGTTCGATAATGCGCGATAACCCCCCGGTTTTGCGGGTGATGTGATAGCGCATCGACAATTTGTGAATATGGCGAAAGGTTTCCAGCGCCAGTTGCCGCAAGGCCCGCTGCCCCACAGCGGCAAAGACCGCGTCGCGCAATTGCTGAAAGCCGTTCGACATCAGCCGCGCCATGCCATAGGCCACCGTTAGGCCCACGGCACCCAAGGCCAGCATCGGCACCCCCTCGCCCGCCAAGGCATCGACCGCGCCTTTATAAAAGACCGGCGTTACCACGGTCACCACCTTCGCCAGCAGCAAGATGATCATCGAAATCACCACCCGCCGTTTGACCCAAGACAGATGCTTTGGCCATAGGTATGGGATCACGCGCTTGATGGTGCGCAGCCCGGATTGGCTGCTTTCTGGTGCTGGTTGTTCGGTGGATGTTGGGCGCATGTCAGCTCCTGTTACTGGCGCTCACAAATAGGCCCTTACGCCCCGAATGGCCAGAGCGGCAAAGCGCTTATTGCCCCCGCTTTACAGCCGAATGATATGGCCCTCGTTGGGGGGCACATCGCCCGCCGCCAAACGCTGCCACAGCGGCACCGATTGCGCCAAGCCCGCATGTTCAACCACATCCAACCATGTCGCGGCCTCGGCTGCCAAACGTTTCCACGCCCGGGTGATTTCGGCCTCGATCACCCCGGGCCCCCATTCGGCGCGGCGCTTGGCAATTTGGGCCGGTGCAAAGAAAAACTGTGGCTTTGGACCGGGCAAATCGGCCGTGGGGGCAAATTTGTCCCAATGGCTGGTGCCCACAGCCGCAGAATGGCGCAGCTCTTGGCCCAAATGCTGGTGCAGCGCGGCCTTTACCGCCGAATTGCCTGCCATATCGACATAAACGCTGGGCTTTTGCGCGATCTGGGGCAGGGCGTCGTAGATGACAACGCGATCGCAGCCCGCGGCGCGGCTGACAAATTCGGCATTCCCTGCCGATGTCAGCCCGATGATCTGAAAGGGGCGATCGGGGATTTCGGCCAAATATTTGCACAGGCCCAGCCCGGTTTTTGACGAGGCGCTGCCAATGATGATTTGGTCTGCGCCAAACCATGCCTGATCGGCCAGCCAATCGCATAGCAAATAAGATGTGGCCAACAGCGGCTGCAATAGGCTGCGCAGATAGCTGGCTTGGGCATCTTGGGATTTGACCACGCTATAGCTGTTATACACCAAGGCCAGCCCTTGGCGGTGGGGGGCCATATCCTGAAAAACCCCGGGCGCAATGGATTTGGCGGCAATGTCCAATGTCTCGGCCATGGGGAAAAAGCCGTAAACTTGGGTGCCAAGCGGCAGCTCTGGCGCGGCGCTGTCCACCACCTCGGCCACGCCCCATACTGGCACAATGCCCTGCCCCGGGATCTGGGTGGGGAAAAACTGCCAATATTTCAGCACATCGCCCGTGGCCGCATAGGTAATGTTATTCGTGGTCAGCGCAAAGCTGTGCAGGCGCAGCCGGGCCATGCAGGGCGCCAGCGGGGGGCTGTGTAGCTGTGCAGCTGGGCTGCCTTGATGTTGTGGCGATCTATCAATACCTGCTGTGCCATGCCCGTTCCCCGCTGATATGCCCCCCAGTATGCAAAAGGGCCATGCCTTGGCACAGCCCCTTTTTGGCTAACCAAACGTCAGCGCGGCTTAATCATCTGCGGGCAGGTCAAACACTTGGCCCGGATAGATCAAATCGGGGTCGCGGATACGGTCGCGGTTGGCGTTGAAGACGCGCACATACAAAATGCCCTCGCCATAGCGTTCGCGGGCAATGGCCCACAGCGTGCTGCCGGGCTGCACCGTGACCACGCGCGCCTTTTGCGGGGGCGCTGCGGCCAGCTGTTCCTTTTCCTCGCGCTTGAATGGTGTCTCGGCGCGGCTGGTCACGCGGCCTTGGGCGTTCAACTGATCGACGCGCAGCGTATAGACCCCGGCTGCGACCTGCGGCAGCGTGCTGGCCCATGTGCCATCCTCTTGCACATCGGCATCGGCCACGGGCTGGTTGTCGACGTAAACGCGCACCACCGTCTTGCCATCCTCGCGCGCCCCGGCACGGCCTTGCAGCTGCACCTCGCCCTTGTCGTCGTAGCTGATGGTATCCAAGGCCACTGTGGCTGGGCTGTCGGGCGCCGCATTGGGCGCGGCTTGCACCAGCGCAACACCGTCATTGTTTGCGAGCACAACCACCGGGGCGGTGGCCTGCGCCGATTGTGTGGCGGGGGCTGGCGCCGGTTCGGTGGTGGATGCGGGGGTGGTTTCAGGCGCGACGCTGCTGTTTGGCTGGGTCGCGGCCCCCGTGCTTGCATCGCCTGCAGCGCTTGCAGCGGCGGAAGGGGCGTTTTGCGCAGGTGTGGCGCTGGCCACAACGGGCGGCGCCACGGTTGCGGCGTCGGTTGTGGCATCACTTGGGGCGGCGGCGGCCGCTGCGGTTTCCTGCGTGGCAGGGGCTGTGCCTGATGTTTCGGTGCTGGGCTGCGCTGGCGCGTCAGCGGCAGGCTGTGCAGGCGTTTGGCCGGCTGTGGCCACAGCAACAGGTTGTGCGACAGGTTCAGCCACAGGTTCTGCGGCGGGCGCAGGGGTGGGTTGCGGCACCGGCTGGATCAACATTTGATCGTCCGATAGGGCCGTTTGGCCATCTTTGCTGGCCCGTAGCCATAGCGCGGCGGGGGCAGACATGGGCGGCAATTCGATAAAGGCGGCAAAGCTGCCCTCAAGGCCCGGCTCTAGCGTGGCGATCACCGCGCCATCCAAGATAACCTCGACGATCGCGCCGGGCACGGCGCGGCCTGCCACCTGTGTCAGCCCATCGGCCTCGGCCAAAAACAGCGACAGCGTTGGCGCGGCTAAAGGCGCGGGCGCGGCATTTGTGGCCTCGGACGGTGCCTGTGGTGCGGGCGCGGCGCTGGCCTGATCATTTGGCGCAGGATCGGCTGGTGCTGCGGTGGCGGTGG
>RFQY01000117.1 GCA_009924775.1 Paracoccaceae bacterium
AGTTGCAGGGGTGGTTTTCCATATCCACCACCAAAGTGGCCCCCGAAGGCGCCTGCAACCGCGCCGAGGGCGGCAGATGGGTAAAATCGGGCAGCCCCTCAACCACCATACTGGCCCCCAGCCATTCAGGCTGCAGCGCAGGCAGGCCCATCCGATCTGCGATGACGTGCAGATCTTCGGCAGACAGAACCGACAGCTGGCGCACGTTGGCAATGGGGGTATTGCGCGGATGTTGTGCCAAGACCCGGCTGCACGAGGGGCGCGTCAGCCCACCATGCGCCTCGCCCGCGACCCCGCCAAAAAGCAGCATCACTTGGGGCTTGGGCGCGGCCTGCAAGCTGGCGTCGCGGTCTTCGACCACGCCCAACCACGTGACACGGGCAGAAAATTTGGTGGGTTTCAAAGCAGGCATGGGGGCACCTTTTTCTAAGGGTCGTCAACGGGCGGGCTTATTCCCACCAGCGGTCAATCTGGGCGATATCATCATCGTCCCAGCCAAAGTGATGGGCAAATTCATGCACCACCACATGGGCGATCAAGTCGGGCAAATCCACATCGCCCCGATCGTGCCATTCGGCCAAAATCGGGCGGCGAAACAGCCAAACGATATCGGGGCCAAAGGGCATATCTTGCACAGATTTTTGCGTCAGCGGGATGCCTTCGTATAGGCCTGTCAGCTCGTGCGGGTCATCGATGCCCAAATCCGCCAGCATATCGGGGCTGGGCCACTCGGCCACACGCAGCTGCACCTGCGCCGCCAAGGCGGCAAACGGCGCGGGAAACCCGCCCAAGGCCTGCAGCGCTTGCGCCTCAAAATACTCTAACGTCGGATCTTGGCCAGTCATCTGCGATATGCTAGTGCCCCAATAAGATTGGGCGAGGCGCGTTTTGGTCGGCCCCGCACCGTCTACTTTCTGAAAGCGATAGAAATGATCAAGGTGCATTCCATCCCGGGGGCGTTTTCTGCCGCCCAATGCGATGAAATCGTGGCGATTGCACGCCAAGCCACGGCCAATGATGCCGGGCTGGTGGGCGACACCACAAACCACAACATCCGCCGTGCCGAATTGGTCTGGCTAGACGAGGTGCCCGGCACCGATTGGGTGATGGAACAAATCATCGACGTGGTGCGCCACGCCAATCGCGATGTGTTCGATTTCAGCCTGCAGGAATTTGCCGAAAGCGCCCAAGTGGCCCGCTATGGTGCCGAACGCGAGGGGCATTTTCACTGGCATTCCGACATTGGCGAGGGGCAGTTGGCCGCCAAGCGCAAGCTGACGATGGTTGTGCAACTGTCAGATCCAGACAGCTATAGCGGGGGCGATTTGCAGGTTTGGCCCTCGTCTGCTGTCATTGATGCCGCGCGGCCAAAGGGCTGCGCCACGCTGTTTCCCAGCTATCTTTTGCACCGCGTCACCCCGGTAACGCAGGGCGAGCGGCACTCGCTGACCATCTGGGCGCATGGGCCTGCCTTTCGCTAAGGCAGGCGCTGCAGCTTAGCCCAAGCGGCGGAAGGTCAGGTAATGCGGGCAGCGCCCCTCGCGCAGGGCTTTTTGTTCGTAGCGCGTGCTGATCCAGTCCCCCCAGGGCTGGCGCCAATCCTGGGCGCTTTCGGCCAGCCATTCAAACCCGTGGCGCGGCACCTCGGTTAAGGTTTGGCGCACGTAATCTGGAATATCTGTGGCCACGCGGAAAATGGCGCCGGGCTGCAACACCCGCGCCAGCGGCTGCAGGTGCTCGGGCGTGACAAAGCGGCGGCGATGGTGGCGCTTTTTCGGCCAAGGGTCGGGATAGAGCAAAAACGCCCGCGCCACCGAGGCATCGGGCAGCACATCAAACAAATCGCGCGCATCGCCGGGATAGACCGAAACGTTCTGCGTGCCCAAACGGCGGATTTTGCCCAACAGCATAGCCACGCCATTCATGAACGGCTCGCAACCAATCATTTCAACATCAGGGTTGGCCCCGGCCATATGCACCATATGCTCGCCGCCACCAAAGCCAATTTCCAGCCAAACCGGCTTGCCCTGAAAGCGCGCGGCCATGTCCAGGGGCTGGCGATCTGGGTTCACATCCCAGCCCACCGCCCCCGGCGATAGCGCATCAAGATCTTCTTGCAGGTAATCTTTTTGGGCCTGATTCAGGGTTTTGCCATGAATGCGGCCATAAAAGTTGCGCCACGGCGCATCGGGGTGTTTGTTTGATCCGGTCATGGGCTGCCCATAGCAAGAACACGGTGCGCCGCGCAATACAGGCGCTAGGCGTCTTTCTTGGTGGCCTGTGACGTGGCCTGTGCAGTGCCCTGTGCCGTGGCCTTCATACGGGCCAGCAATTCGGCCTTGCTGGGCCGGGCGCCATAGGGGTTTTTGGCCGTGCCCTTGCGGTTATGTTCATCGTGGCGGGGTGCGCCTTTGGAGCCGCGGGCCCCACCCATCTTGCTATAGTCCATGGTCCCATCTCCAATGTGGTGGGGAAAAACACGTCGGGGCGGCCCGTGCTGGACCGCCCCGATCGCAGGTCTTGTATCCGATCACAGCGCGCGCTTCAACGCCTCTGCCAGATCGGTGCGTTCCCAGCTAAAGCCGCCGTCAGCTTCGGGTGCGCGGCCAAAATGGCCATAGGCGGCGGTGCGCTGGTAAATGGGGCGGTTCAGGCCCAGATGGGTGCGAATGCCGCGCGGTGTCAGGTCCATCACTTGGGCGATGGCGGCCTCGATCGCGGCTTCATCGGCTTGGCCGGTGCCGTGGGTATCGACATAGATCGACAAGGGCCGCGCCACACCAATGGCGTAAGACAGCTGAATGGTGGCCCGGTCAGCCAGCCCTGCGGCCACGATGTTTTTGGCCAGATAGCGCGCGGCATAGGCGGCCGAGCGGTCTACCTTGGTTGGGTCTTTGCCCGAAAACGCCCCGCCCCCATGCGGCGCGGCACCACCATAGGTATCAACGATAATCTTGCGCCCGGTCAGGCCGGCATCGCCATCGGGGCCGCCGATGACAAACTTGCCCGTGGGGTTCACGTGCCAGGCGGTATCGGCGTTCAGCCAGCCCTCGGGCAGCACTTCGCGGATATAGGGTTCCACCACGGCGCGCACATCGTCGCTGGTCATCGCCTCGTCCAGATGCTGGGTGGACAGCACCACCGATGTCACCCCTACGGGGCGGCCATCGACATAGCGCACCGACAGCTGCGATTTGGCATCGGGGCCCAGTGTGGGTTCGGCGCCCGATTTGCGCACTTCGGCCAAGCGGCGCAAAATGGCGTGGGCGTATTGAATGGGCGCGGGCATCAGCGCTTCGGTTTCATTGGTGGCATAGCCAAACATGATGCCTTGGTCGCCGGCGCCCTCGTCTTTGTTTTCCGAGGCGTTCACGCCTTGGGCGATATGGGCCGATTGCTCGTGCAAAAGGTTCGTCACCTCGACGGTTGCGTGGTGAAACTTGTCCTGCTCGTAGCCGATATCTTTGATGCAATCGCGCGCGATCTGATCGATGCGACCCATATATTCGGTCAGCTTGGCTTGGTCGCTAAGACCCACCTCACCGCCGATCACCACGCGGTTGGTGGTGGCAAAGGTTTCACAGGCCACGCGGGCCTCGGGTTCTTCGGCCAAGAAGGCATCCAAAACCGCGTCGGAAATACGGTCGCAAACCTTATCGGGGTGCCCCTCTGATACAGACTCAGAGGTGAAGGTGTAATTCTGTCTAGACATGAAAAGTGCTCCATTGGGTCCAATCTGCCACGCCAGGAAGCCGTTGTGGCAGAGATGTACGCCCGGTTACGCGCTTGGCGCCGCCCGGTCAATTTCTAAAGCCCGCGAATGCGCGTGCGTGTCTTGTTAGTCACACTATGACACAAGACCAAAACCACCAGATAAAGCAGCGCAATCGGCCAATCCCCCAAACGCGCATAAACCGTGGGCGGGCGCGCAGCCGGCAAGGCCGCTTGCACAAAACCAGCCTGCCCCAGCCCCAAACTGGCGGTGACGGTGCCATCGATATCAATCATGGCGGAAATGCCGGTATTGGCGGCGCGCACCATGGGCAGGCCTTGTTCGACCGCACGCAGCCGCGCCTGTGCCAAATGCTGATAAGGGCCCGAGATTTTGCCAAACCACGCGTCATTGGTGATTTGCAGCAAAAATTCCGGCCGCGCGGGCGCCGCTGCCACATCTTGGGGAAAGACCGCCTCGTAGCAGATCAGGGGCAGCGCTTGGCCGACGCCCGCGACAGACATCAGCCGCGCGCCGGGCCCTGCGGAAAACCCCTGCCCGCCCCTGGTGACAAAGCCCGCGATACCCAGCCGCGCCATCACACCGGACAGCGGCACATATTCGCCAAAGGGTACCAGATGATGCTTGTCATATATGGCGCTGACCACCCCCTGCCCATCGATCAGCACCGCCGAGTTATAGAGGCGCACCCCCTCTTCGCGCAGCATGCCCATGACCACCGGTGCGCCTTGGGCGGCCTGAGCCACCTGCGCGATCACCGGCTGCGCATAATTGAGCGAAACGGGAATGGCGGTTTCCGGCCAGATCACCAAATCGGGGCGCCCTGCGGGATCGGGGGCGGCGGTCAGGCGCAATTGGCGGCGGAAAAATAGCCCCGTCATGGCCGGATCCCATTTAAGATGCTGGGCCGCATTTGGCTGGATCAGGCGCAGCACAGGGCGCGCCGTATCTGCCGGGCGGGCCGCGATCTGGGCCGATTGCGTGATATGGGCATAGGCCCCCAGCCCCACGGCGCAGCCAAAGATCAGTACCGCCACCACGCTTTGGCGCCGCAGCAGCGCATAAACCCCCACCGCCAAAGCCAAGGCCAACAGCGTCAAGCCCTGCGCGCCCACAAACCCCGCCACTGGCAAAAACGGCGCCTCGATCAGAACATGGCCGATCAAGGCCCATGGAAAGCCCGTCAAAACATAGCTGCGCGCCAGTTCCGCAAGGGCCAAGGCCACAGCCCAAGGCACGGCGCCACCGCCAAGCCGCCATGCCAGCCCATGCGCAGCCCCCCAAAACAGCGCCAGCCCCCCCGCCATGCCAAGCAGCGCAAAAGGCGCCATCCAGCCATGGCGGGCGATATCCACGAAAAACGGCTCGACAATCCACGCCAGCGCCAAGGCGAAATAGCCCACGCCCGCCGCCCAGCCCAGCGCCATGGCCGCGCGCCACGTGCTGGCGCCGCGAAACAGCGCGAAAAGGGCCGCCAAAGCCGCCAGCGATACCGGCCAAAGCCCCAAAGGCGCGTGGCCCAAAGCCGCGCCCGCCCCCGCCAGCGCTGCCAGCCCGCTTGCGCGCTTGCGCCATGTCGCGGGCCGCGCTGAGGCCATTTTAGCCCTCTTGCGCCTGAGGCATGCGCACGCGCAGCCGCTTGATCCGGCGCGGATCTGCCTCGACCACCTCGAATTCAGGGCCAGCGGGGTGGCGCACCATTTCGCCCCGCGCCGGCACCCGCCCGGCCAACATGAAAACCAGCCCCCCCAATGTGTCGATTTCTTCCTCGTCCACATCGTCATGCGCGGTCAGGCTGAACCCTGTTTCCGTTTCGAAATCTTGCAGCGGGGTTTTCGCCAGCGCCAGATATTGGCCCGGTTTTTCGGTGATCCAATATTTGTCGTCGTCGGTGTCGTGCTCGTCTTCGATCTCGCCCACGACCTGTTCGATCAGATCTTCGATGGTGACCAGCCCGTCGACCCCGCCGTATTCATCGATCACCAGCGCCATATGCTTGCGCTCGGTCTGCATCTTTTGCAGCAACACCCCGATCGACATCGAGGGCGGCACGTATAACAGCGGGCGCAACATGGATTTGATCGAAAACCGCCCGCCCTTGCCGTTGAAGCCATGGCTCAGCGCGAAATCTTTCAGGTGGATCAAGCCCAAAGGCGTATCCAAGGTTCCATCGTAAACCGGCAGGCGCGTCATGCCAGAGCCACGGAAGATTTCAACCAGCTCGTCTTTGGTGGCGGATTGGTTGATCGATACGATATCGGCCTTAGGCACCATCACATCTTCCACCCGCATACGGCGCAGGTTCAGCAAGCCCGGCCGGGGGGCTGAGTTTTGTGGCATTGAAACCGCCTGTGGCCGGGGCCGCCCGGCCCCAAATACCCCAAGAAGCTTGTGGAAAATACCGCGCGTTTGCGGCTGCGGTTTGGCCTGTTCGCCCGGCGCGCCCTGCGCCGCGCTAGAAGACCCGTCTATACTGTCGCCCATCTGTCCTTTCCAAGCGGCGAGCCAAATGTGGCCCTACGCCCCCATATATGGGTTAGGGATACCCAGTTTGCCAAGTATCACAGTTTCAGTTGTTTCCATCAGAGTGGCGTCTGGGTCACGGATATGGTCGAAACCCAGCAAATGTAGCACCCCATGCACCACCAAATGGGTGACGTGATGGTGAAATGGCTTATCTGCGGCCTGCGCCTCGGCCTGGCAGGTATCAAAGGCGATGGCAATGTCGCCCAGTTCGGCATCGGGCCCATCGGGCTGGGGCAGCTGCGGCATGGCGCCCGGCTGCGCGGCCCCCCGTTCGGCCGAGGGCCAGCTGAGCACATTGGTGGCGCTGGGTTTGCCCCGAAAATCCGCGTTCAGCGCGGCGATACGGGTATCGTCACAGGCGAGAAGCGCGATTTCGAACCCATCGGGATCGAGGCAAAGATGGGCCAATGTGGCAAGCGCGGCGGCCTCGGCCAAAGGTTCAAGACCTGCCGCTTCCCAACGCGGATCTTCGATGAGCGTATCAACTAGCATGCGCGCGCCTTAGCCCGAGGACCGCGACAAGGAAAGCGCAAAAACGCCGCATTGGGCAGGGGGGCGCTGCCCGCCTGTGACCCCCCGGAGTATTTCGGGCAAGATGAAGCGCGCGGCCCGGTTACACGCTGCCATCGGCCTCGTATGCCTCTATAATGGCGGCGACGAGCGGATGGCGCACCACGTCTTTGGAGGTAAAGTAGTTAAAGCTGATTTGTGGGATCGTGGTAAGCAGGCGTTCGGCATCGTGCAGGCCCGAGCTGACACCGCGGGGCAGATCGATTTGGCTGCGATCGCCGGTGATGACCATGCGCGAGCCTTCGCCCAAGCGGGTGAGAAACATTTTCATCTGCATGGAGGTGGCGTTTTGCGCCTCGTCCAGAACCACGAAGGCATTGGCCAGGGTGCGCCCGCGCATAAAGGCCAAGGGGGCGATTTCGATGCGCTTTTCTTCGATCAATTTGGCGGTTTGCTTGCCGGGCAAAAAATCGTTCAGCGCATCGTAAAGCGGCTGCATATAGGGGTCGACCTTGTCTTTCATGTCACCGGGCAGATAGCCCAGCTTCTCGCCCGCCTCGACCGCGGGGCGGCTGAGAATGATGCGGTCGACCTGACCGTTGATGAACATATTGACCCCCGCCGCCACCGCCAAATAGGTTTTGCCGGTGCCCGCCGGGCCAATGCCAAAACACAGCTCGTGTTTGAAGAGATTTTGGACATAGGATTTTTGCGCATCGGTGCGCGGTTCGACCAGTTTGCGGCGGGTTTTGATTTCGATTGCGCCGCCGCGGAACATTTCCAGCTGATCGCCTGCCTGCGGGCCGGTGGCGGTGTCGGGCTGACCCATGCGCAATTCGCGGTCGATATCGGCGCGGGTTACCTCGCGCCCCGCTTCGAGCCGGGTGTAGAGCGCGGACAGGATGCGCGCGGCTTCGGCGGTGGTGTCTTCCTCGCCCAAGACCGCCAAGAGATTTCCACGCCGCAGGATTTGCACGCCAAGCTTTTGTTCGATCTCGGCGAGGTTGCGATCGTATTCTCCGCACAGGTCAATCAACAGACGGTTATCGGGGAAATCCAGCATGCGCTCGGATTGCGTGGCGGGATCGGTTGCGGGCGGCAGCACGGTGGTAGCCAAACAGCTCTCCTTGTCAGCGGTGTGGCTTGATGGTGCCAAGTTGTGCGGCCCAACGCAAGATATGGTTGGGCGCTGTTGCACAGCTGTTACGAAAAACGCCATTGCCCGAGGGCAATGGCGCATAAATAAGCCGCAATCTGCGCAGGCCTACAGCAGGTCGGGCAGGCGCGAGCCGGATTTATAGGGGCCAACGGCCGTGCTGGGCGCCCCGGCGCCCGAGCAAACGGGCTTGCCATATTTATCAAGGCGGCTGGAGAGATAGCCCTCGGCGCCATCGTCGATGATCCAGTGATCGCAGCCGTTAGGATCGATCCAGATGCCGGCGGTGAGCTGGCTGAGATGTTTGCGGCCAATGCCTGTGTCGCGGCTCATGTCGCCGCCGTTACCGCAGGCCGCCAGCGTTGCAGCCGCAGCCAAAAGCGCTGCAAGTCTGAAATAATTCATCTGCAAACCCCTTATTTAAAGCACAAAATTTCGACGCGCCGGTTTTTCGCCCGGCCTTCGGCGCTGGTGTTATCTGCAGCGGGCATCCGTTCGCCGTAGCCACGGATATCGATGATATTGGCTCCTGCCCTTTAACCTACCGCCGCCACAGCATTGGCGCGTTTGGCGCTGAGGCGCATGTTATATTCATCAGAGGCGCGATTATCGGTATGGCCTGCAATAATGAACGCGCGCGCGGGCGAGTTGACGAAGAATTCAGCCAGTTTTTCTTGCGCCGGGCGCGACAGGCGGGCGCTGTCGGTGGCGAAGAACTGATCGGTGTTCATCACGCCGCAGACCTCGGTTTTGCGGCACACGGGCCGGCCTTCGCGGGTGAGGTGGTTATCCATATAGCCTTCTAGGCCATCGTCCATGACCCAGTGTTCGCACCCGTCAGGGTCGATCCAGATTGTGGGTTTATAAGGCTCTGCCGTTTGCGCCTGCACCGAAAGCGGCGCCAAAGCCAAGCCAGCCGCAAGGCACAGCATCGCCCCGCGCGTTACAAAAAAACCAATACGCACCATATATTCCCCCAACACCCTGGGCACACACACAAACGGCCACTACCTATCCTTAAGAGAATGGCGTAAATCTGGGGGCAAGTGAAGTGAAAAAGGCCACGCTTTGTTTCGCGCACAGAAACGGAATATGCGCAAAACGTGGCTTTTTCGTGGCCAGTTAGGCCAAAAGCTGGCCTGCCAACGAGTTTGGACCGCTTTCCACGATTCGCACGCGATGAATTTCGCCCACCCGAGGGGTGCCCCCCGTGACATGCACTGCGTGCAAGTATTGCGATTTGCCCACCATTTGGCCCGCAAAGCGGCCCGGTTTTTCAAAGAGCACCTGAACATCGCGGCCCACCATACAGTCTTGGATGGCGCGTTGCTGCTGGGTGATGAGGGCCTGCAGGCGTTGCAGCCGCGCATCGGCC
>RFQY01000118.1 GCA_009924775.1 Paracoccaceae bacterium
GCAATCGATTTTGCATCGGCAAAGTTATTGGAAATTGTGAACAATTCCAGCGCGTTGAGAAAACGGAAACACGCCGCCTTGCCGCCTTTGACCTCGATGGTAAAGACCGTGCCCGCCGCCGGTGCCTGCGACAGGGCCAGCGCCTGTTGCGGATGTGCCTGATGGGTGGGATAGCGCAGCGCCTGCAGCGCGGGGTGCCCCACCAACCCATCGGCCAGTTTCATCACCGTTTCCGCCTGCGCCCGCACCCGCAGCTCTAGCGTTTCCATCGCTTTCAAATGGGTCCAGGCGGTGAACGGGTTCATCGCCCCGCCGGTGTGTTTCATATAGGCCTCGACGGGGCCACGGATCAGCGCCTTTGGGCCGCAAATCGCACCGCCCAACATGCGCCCCTGCCCGTCGACATGCTTGGTTGTGGAAATCACCGCCAAATCAGCGCCACACGCGCGGGCATAGGAAAATACCGGCGTGGCCATCGCATCGTCGACCACCACCAAAGCGCCCACCGCATGGGCCAGATCGCACACGGCGCGCAGGTCGATCACTTCCAGCGTGGGGTTCGAGATCGATTCCAAAAACACCAGCCGCGTATCGGCGCGCAGCGCCCCCTGCCACGCCTGCAGGTCGCGGCCATCGACCAGCGTAACCTCTACACCAAAGCGGGCCAAAATCTCTTCCAGCACATAAAGACACGAGCCAAACAGCGCCCGAGAGGCAACAACGTGATCGCCCGCTTTCAACAAAGCCATCAGCGCGCCATTGACCGCCGCCATCCCCGAGGCACAGGCAAACGCATCCTCAAACCCCAGATAGGTGGCAATACGGTCTTCAAACATGCGCATCGTAGGGTTGCCATAGCGGGCATAGATAAATTCATCTGCCCCCGCTTGCTCAAAGCGTTGCTCGGCCTGCTCGGCGCTGTCGTAAACAAAGCCTTGGGTCAGAAAAACCGCTTCGCTGACCTCGCCCCATTGGCTGCGGCGGGTGCCACTATGCACCAGTTTTGTGCGTGCTTTCCACTCGTTCGTCATTGCGCATTCCTTTGGCCATAGGGCCCAATAAAAAACCCCCGGTCGCGGCCAAGCGAAAGGGGGTTCCTTACGTCTGACCTTTTAGCGGAATATTTAACGTGGCCCGCAATCCGGTAACAAATCGCCACAGTGCGGATTTACGCCCGCTTTAAAGCCAGGTCAACTGTCATCGCGCTGGCCGTATTTGCGAAAAATGTCGCCCTGGGTGAGGAAAAACAAAAAGATCGCCGCTGTCAGGCCGAAGGTTTTGAACCATACCCAGTTTTCGGTGCTCATGCTGCGCCAGATGACTTCGTTCAGCAGCGCCAAGCCAAAGAAAAAGAAACACAGGCGGCGCGTCAGCTTCATCCACCCTTCGGGCTGCAGCGGCATCATCTCTTCCATGAGGTGGCGCAAATAACTTTGCCCGCGCAGCAGGCCAAAGCCTAAGATGCCGCCAAACAACAGGTAAATGATGGTGGGTTTCATTTTGAAAAACCGGTCATCATTCAGCCACACGCTGAGCCCGCCAAACACCACCACCAAAACCAAGGTGATCACCTGCATCTTGGCCAGTTTACCCGTCAGCGCCCAAAGCGCGGCGGTCGAGGCGATCATCACCGGAATGAACCCCGCCGTGACCAGAATAAAGCCGCTATAGTCGCGCCCCGCGATAGAATACGTGCCGTCTTTAAGCAGCAGATAGGCTGCAAAAAACGCCAGCACCGGTCCCAATTCCAAACCGGTCTTCACCAGCGGATTGATCTCTTTTTCTGCCATCACAACGCCCCCTGTCAGCTTACCCACTCAATTCAACTATTACTGCGCCCAGTGCAATCAATGCCATCAGCGCAAAACGCCGCGGCCCGACGGTTTCGTTCAACAAGGCCCAGCCGATAACGGCGGCAAAAACCGTGCTGGTTTCGCGCAAAATTGCTGCCTCGCCCACCTTGTCCAGCCGGGTGGCCATCATGATGGAGCCGAAAGAGGCAAAGGCAATGATCGCCCCCAATAGCCCACGCTGCATCAACGGCCCGGGCGCGGGCCGGTCGGCCATGGCGCGCCACCGCAGCGCTGCGATGATCGGGAACACGATGCCATCGATCATGAAAAACCAGAAGATAAAGGTAAACGGGTTTGGCGTGGCGCGGATGCCATAGGCATCATAGGTGGTATAGATGGCCACAAACAGCCCCGTCACCACCGCATAGGCCAAAGCCACCGACAGCGTATCGCGCCCGCCCTCTAGGTAGCGATAGTTATAGGCGGCCAGACCAAAAATGCCGCTCATCAGCACCAGCACCCCCACCCATTGCAGGGGGGTGAACACCTCGCCAAACACCAGATAGGCGCCGATCACGGTAAAAAACGGCCCCATCCCCCGCACCACAGGATAGACCACGGTAAACGCCCCCCGGCTATAGGCCTTGGCCTGCAGAAATTTGTAAACCGTGTGAATAACAAAGGCGCCAGCAAAAATGGGCCACAGATGCGGGGCGGGCCATGGCACCAAAAACAGCGCCACTGGCGCCGCAATCAGACCGTAACAAAAATCAATTGCACCCCGGGTCAGCCAAGGGTCGTGACGCCCCTTTTGCAAGGCCCCGAAAAGGGCATGCAACACCGCCGCGATCAAGGCCAGCGCAAGGGCCACGTCATGGCCTGTCTGTGTGCCCTCGATCGAGACAAGCCATTGCGTCATGCGCGCGGGCGCCGACTGCCTGCGTAAACCGCCTGCCGCCCCTCGCGGCCAAGGATGCGTGTAATATCGATCACCCGCCCATCATGGCCTTGGATGAATTCACCCCCCTCGGCCTCTTGGGCGTATTCGGCGATCAATTCCTGTTCCAGCGAATCCAAAAAGAAATCAGACCAGCAGTGCCCGGCCAAGGCCACATCCACCACCCGCGGCATGTCTTCGGTATGGGCGTCCCAAACAATGCGGCCAAAGCCCACGGCGCGCGCGTCTTGCAAAATCACGCATTCGCCCAGCACTTGGCGGTCCTCGGGCCAGCACTCGTCGGCGTGGTCGGGGTAAATGCGGTGGCGCTCCATCAGGTCAGACAGGCCGTCTGGTTCGTGCTCTACCTCGATTGTGCGGCACAACACGGGCATAGAAGTATTTGAAGACAAATGGAAACTCCGTGGTCTGGCGCAGGCTGTTCGGTAGAATCGCCCCCAAAAGGGGCTGCCACAAGGCAGCCAGAAACACCCAAGCCGCAGCAAAGGTCAACCCTTGGCTGGTGCCTTGGCGTTTTGCGCCTAGCGCGGCGCATCCAGCCCGGTCAGGGCTTGGGCAAATTCCTGCGGGTCAAAGGGGGCCAAATCATCGATCTGCTCGCCCACCCCAATGGCATGAATGGGCAGGCCAAAACGATCGGCCAAGGCCACCAACACCCCGCCCTTGGCGGTGCCATCCAGCTTGGTCATGACCAAGCCAGAAACATCGGCAATCTGGCGGAAAATATCCACTTGGCTTAGGGCATTTTGGCCCGTCGTCGCATCAAGCACCAACAAGGTGTTATGCGGCGCCTCTGGGTCTTTTTTGCGGATCACACGGACGATTTTGGCCAGTTCTTCCATCAGATCCTTGCGGTTTTGCAACCGCCCTGCGGTATCGATCAGCAACAGATCTGCGCCTTCGGCCTCGGCTTTGGTCATGGCATCAAAGGCCAGGCTGGCGGGGTCGCTGCCCTCGGGAGCGGTTAACACCGGCACGCCGGCACGCTGGCCCCAAACCTGCAGCTGGGCCACGGCAGCGGCGCGAAACGTATCGCCAGCCGCGATCACAACGGTTTTTCCAGCGGCGCGGAATTGGCTGGCCAATTTGCCAATGGTCGTGGTTTTGCCCGAGCCATTGACCCCCACCACCAACACCACCTGTGGGCGTTTGGGATAAAGCGGCATGGGCCGGGCCACAGGTTCCAAAATGCGGGCTAATTCGGCGGCCAGCAGGGCTTTGATCTCGTCAGTGGACAGGCGCTTGCCAAACCGGCCCTCGGCAATATTGGCGCTGACACGCAGGGCGGTATCCACGCCCATATCCGAGGCGATCAACAGCTCTTCTAGCTGCTCTAACATCGCGTCATCCAACACGCGGCGCACCACATCGGGCGGGGTACGCCCCATAAGCCGGCCCAAAATACCCGGGCGCGCAGGGGTTTGCGCGGTGGGCTGCGGGTCTAGCTGCGGGTCTAGCTGGGGTTCAGCCTCGCGCTGGGGCTGCGGCGGCGTGGCCTGCACGGCGGCATCTGTTGCGACGTTTTGCGCGGGGGCGGCAGGGGCTGGCGCGTCATGCTCTGGTGCGGCAGGTTCGGCGGTGCCGCCCTCTTGAACGATGGCATCCAACCCCTCTTCCAGCTTGGTCGAGGATTTGAACAGGCGCTCTTTCAGCTTTCCAAACAGCGACATGCAGTGCGTCCTTTCGGGCTTTCCCCTGACCTAGACGCTTGCGCAGCATTTTGAAAGCCCCCACCGCGCCCAAGCGCATTGCAAAGACTGGCGCAACGCGCCGAATCTGGGCAAAGTGGCGCCATGAAGCCTCTGTTTTTCGCCCTTGCCCTATGCACCAGCCTACCCGCGCAGGCCGAAACGGCACTGGATGCGCAGGCCTTTGAACAGCTGACATTGGGGCGCACCTTTACGTATGCCGAAAATGGCACGGCCTATGGCGCCGAAGAATACCTGCCCGGGCGCAGGGTGCGCTGGTCGTTTTTGGATGGGCAATGCAAAAGCGGGTTTTGGTGGGAAGAGGCGGGCGAGATATGCTTTGCCTATGAAGACAATCCCGAGCCGCAATGCTGGCGCTTTTTCAAGGGCGAAACCGGGCTTTTGGCCCATTACACCAGCGCCGCCGATGCCTCGCCCCTATACGAGGTTGGGCAATCGAGCGACCCGTTGTTGTGCCTTGGGCCCGAAACCGGGGTTTAGCCCTGCTTGGCCGGCATGATGATGCAGGTGGTCGAGCCGGTGGCATAAAGCCGCCCGTCATCGGCACCGCGAATTTCCCCCACCGCAACCCCGGTGGACCGGCCCGCATGCTGGCTGGTGCCAATGGCCTGAATGCGCGTGCCCAGCTTGATTGAGCGGATGATATTCACCTTATATTCCAAGGTTGTATACACAAACCCCTGTGGCACGCAGGTCATAACCGCGCAGGCCATGCAGCTGTCTAGCAAGGTGCCATACCAGCCACCATGAACCGTCCCCATTGGGTTTGTATAGGCAAAGACCGGCGTGCCTTCGAACACGCAGTGCCCCTGCGACACCTCGGCCAGGGTATAGTTCAGCACGTCAGAAATGGGGGGGCCGGCAAATTCGCCGGCCAGCATTGCTTGCATAAATTCCAAACCCGATTTCTGCAGCACCTCTTCGGGCTTGGGCAGATCGGCAGGGCTTTTGGCAATGCGGCGGGTGCTCATGCGGCTATCCTTGCTTGGCAGTTTAGCCCATCTTTCGCCGCCGCCAAAAGCCACGCAAGCTTTACGCTACGTTTTCCAACCGCACTTTGGGCTGCACCCCTAACGCATGGCACACATCCCGCGTCAGTTCGGGGCGGTTGAGGGTGTAAAAATGCAGCCTGCTGACGCCTTCATCCATCAAGTCGCTGCACAATTCGGTGCACAACGCCGTAGACAGCAATTCGGCGCGATTGTCGCGGGTGGCTTTTTCAAAGGCATCATCCAGCCAGCCCGGAATGCTGGTGCCGCAGCGGGCGGCAAAATTGCGCGCGCCTTTCCAGTTTTCAATCGGCAAAATACCTGGGGTTAGACGATCGGCATCGATTCCAGCCTTGGCGCAGGCATCGCGAAAACGCAGGAAGGTTTCCGCCTCGAAAAAGAACTGGGTCAGCGCCTCGGTGGCGCCGGCATCCAGCTTGCGCTTTAGCCAATCAATATCGGCTTGGGTGCTGGCCGCCTCGGGGTGGCGTTCGGGGTAGGCGCCCACACGAATGGTAAAGCGCCCGGTTTCGGCCAAGGCCGAAATCAACGCGACCGAGCTGTCAAACCCCTCGGGGTGGGGCACAAAACCCGCGCTGCCCTTGGGCGGATCGCCCCGCAGCGCCACGATATCGCTAACCCCTGCGGCGGCAAAATCATTGGCAATGGCCATGGTTTCCGCCCGGCTGGCGTTTACGCAGGTCAGATGCGCCGCCACTTTCAATCCGCTGGTTTTATGCAAGGTGGCCACTGCGTCGCGGGTCAAATCGCGGGTGGTGCCACCGGCACCATAGGTCACAGACACAAACCGCGGGGCCATGGGCGCCAAGACCTGCACCGTATCCCACAGGCGAAACGCGCCTTCCAAATTCTGCGGCGGGAAAAACTCGAACGAAATTTGCGGATTAGCCATGTCAAAGACCCCAATAAAACCTGTCCCCTTGTGACAGGCCCACAAACATGAGACAACTTCATTAAATCGAAGATCAACATGAGTATGTTTAAACTATGCATATCGAGTTTCGCCACCTTCGCACGATCAAGGCCATTCACGAATTCGGCGGGCTGGCCCGCGCGGCCGAGCAGTTGAACATCACGCAATCGGCCCTGTCGCATCAAATCAAGGGCATCGAAGACCAAGCAGGGATCGAGCTGTTCGTGCGCCGCTCGAAGCCATTGAAACTATCGGCGGCCGGTCTGCGCCTGCTGCGCGCCGCCGAGCGGATTTTGCCCGAAATCGACGCGCTGCAAGCTGAATTCCGCGGCTTGCGCGCCGGCCATAGCGGGCGCATGCATATCGCCATTGAATGCCATGCCTGTTTTGAATGGCTGTTTCCGGTTTTGGAAAACTTTCGCAAAACATGGGGCGATGTCGATGTCGATATTCGTCCCGGTCTGGCCTTTGACGCCCTGCCCGCGCTGATGAAAGAAGAAGTCGATCTGGTGGTGTCTTCCGACCCAGAGGATTTGCCCGGCGTCAACTTTACGCCCCTGTTCGATTACAGCCCGGTTTTCGTGGCCTCCAGCCAGCACCCTTTGGCGCAAAAACCCTATATCCAAGCCGAAGATTTTCGCGGTGAAACGCTGATCACCTACCCGGTCGAACGCGCGCGGCTGGATATTTTCAGCCAATTGCTGACCCCTGCCAAGGTCGAGCCGGCCGCCATCCGCCAAGCCGAATTAACCGCTGTTATCTTGCTGCTGGTGGCCTCGAACCGCGGGATTACCGTGCTGCCCGATTGGGTGGTGCGCGAGGTGAAATATTCCTCTGATTATATCACCCGCCCGCTGACCAAGGCCGGCATCACCCGCCGCCTTTACGCCGCCACCCGCAGCGATGATTTGCAAAAGCCCTTTGTGCGCGACCTGATCGGTCTTGCCGGAACCGAGGCCAAGCGCCTGCAATCGGCCTAAAAGCCGCCCAAACCTGCCCCCAAGCCGGGGCGCAGGGCCTAGGCCAAGCGCGACACCGCCCATGGCCTGCCAAATCAGGCGGCGCGGGCTGCGTTCAGCAGCGCCCAAACCCGATGCGGGGTAAAGGGCATATCGGCTTGGCGCACGCCCCGTTCCCACAGCGCGTCCAGCACCGCGTTGGCCGTGGCCGCCATCGACCCCACGGTGCCCGCCTCGCCACAGCCTTTCATGCCCATCGCGTTGGCGGTGGACGGCACAGCCTCGGTTTCAAAGGCAATCATCGGCACGTCAGCGGCGCGCGGCATGGCGTAATCCATGAATGTGGCGGTCAGCAGCTGGCCGTCTTCGTCATAGACCACATGCTCCATCAGCGCTTGGCCAACACCTTGCACCACCCCGCCATGCACCTGCCCCTCGGCCAGCATCGGGTTGATTAGGTTGCCAAAATCATCCACCACCGCATAGCGGTCCAGCCGCACATGGCCTGTATCTGGGTCTATTTCCACCTCGGCCACATGGGCGCCATTGGGGAACGAGCGCGCCTCTAGCGTGGCGCGTGCCTCGTGCACCAACAAATCAGTTCGGCCATCGGCGCGCGCCATTTCGGCCGCCTCCAAGAATGTGGGTGTCAGGTTCGAACCGGGGGCGCGGAAGGTTTCGTCATCAAAGGTCACTTGCCCCGCATCCACGCCCATTTTCTCGGCCAGGTAGGGGGTGAAGGCCTCGACCATCTTGGAAACAGTGGCCAAGGTGGCATTGGTTTGCACCGTTACCGAGCGCGAGCCACCAGTGCCGCCGCCCTTGGCGATCTTATCACTATCGCCTTGCACCACGGTGATTTTATCGGCCGGAATACCGGTTTGATCGCTGAGAAACTTGGCATAAACCGTTTCATGCCCCTGCCCGTTTGACTGGGTGCCAACAAAGATGCACACGGTGCCATCCTCGTTAAATTCCACCCGCGCCCCTTCGGACGGATCGCCCAAAATGCTTTCGATGTAATAGCACAGGCCCATGCCGCGCAGCTTGCCCTGCGCGGCAGATTTGGCACGCCGCGCGGCATAGCCCGCCAGATCTGCGGTTTCGGCGCAATGGGCCAAAACGCGGTGGAAATCGCCCACGTCATAGGTTTCGCCAGTGGCTGTGGCATAAGGAAAGCTGGCCGCTGGAATAAAGCTGCGGCGGCGCAATTCCCAAGGGTCTAGGCCCAGCTGGCGCGCGGCCATATCCATGGCGCGTTCCAACACATAAATCGCCTCGGGGCGGCCCGCACCACGATAGGCATCAACCTGCGTGGTGTTGGTGTAATAGCCTTCGACCTGCAGATAGGTGGCTTGCACATCATAGACGCCGGTCAACACGCGGCTGAACAGCTGGGTTTGAATGGGCTGGCCAAATTGGCTGTTATAGGCACCAAGGTTGCATTTGGTATGCACGCTGTAGCCGACGATCTTTTTGGTTTCGTCAAAGGCCAAGGCCACGTCATGCCACAAATCGCGCCCCGCGTTATCGCTGAGCATGGCTTCGGTGCGTTCCGACATCCAGCGCACCGGGCGGCCCAGCTGCATGGCGGCATGGGCGCATAGGAAATATTCGGGATAGGTCATGGCCTTCATGCCAAAACCACCGCCCACATCAGGGTTGGTGACGCGTACATTTTCCTCGGCCAGCCCCAAAATTTTCGACAGCTGCCCCTTAGGGCCCCACACCCCCTGCCCGTTCACCGACAGATGCAGCCGGGTGCCATCGAATTCGGCA
>RFQY01000119.1 GCA_009924775.1 Paracoccaceae bacterium
GCCATCCGGGAAGCGACGATGAGCATAAAAATTCTTGTAGCAGATGATCACGACCTCGTGCGTGAAACGATCGCGGCTTTTTTGAAAGAGTCCGACATCGACGAGGTGAAAACTGTTGCCAATCTGGAAGAGGCGATCACTGCGGCAGAACAAAACGGTGCCTATGATCTGGTGCTGCTGGATTATGACATGCCCGGCATGAATGGTCTGGAAGGGCTGCAACGGATGAAAAGGGCAAATGCCGAAAAGGCTGTTGCCATTCTTTCTGGTGCGGCCTCGCGCGAGGTGGCGGAAGCGGCGCTTAAAAATGGCGCGCAGGGGTTTATTCCTAAAACCCTTGGCGCGCGGTCGCTGGTAACGGCTGCGCGGTTCATGGTGGCCGGCGAGGTGTATGCCCCACTGGAATTTATGCGCAAAAAACCCGAAGACCATTCCGGCCCGCTTTCCCCACGCGAGCTAGAAGTGCTGCGCGGCATTTGCGATGGTAAATCCAACAAGGAAATTGCGCGCGATTGCAGCTTGCAGGAAGTGACTGTGAAAATGCATGTCAAAACCCTAAGCCGCAAATTGGGCGCGCGTAACCGCACCCATGCCGCCATGATTGCGCGTGATCGCTGCCTGATTTAGGCGCTATTTCGCAAAAGCCGCAGCACTGCCCCACAGCGCCTTTACCCGCTGGTCACGCCCGCATGATTGCCGATAGCGGTCGTATGCCTTGGCCTGCCGCAAAGGGCCAAACCGGGTTAGAACCAAGGATTGGCCTTTGTAATAATCTTGGTGATACGCTTCGGCAGGCCAAAACCGGGTGGCGGGCAAAACGGGCGTTACCACTTTTACCCCAAGCGCACGTTCCGCCGCGGCAATAGATTGCTGTGCCATTTGGCGCTGGGCGGGGCTGGCTGCGAAAATGGCGCTGCGGTAACTGGCGCCGCGGTCGCAGAACTGGCCGCCATCATCTGTTGGGTCGATCGAGCGCAAAAACAAATCTAACAGCTGTTGGCGGCTGATTTGGGCTGGGTCAAAGGTAATTTCGACCGCCTCGTAATGCCCAGTGCCGCCTGCGGTTACCTGTTTGTAGGTCGGGTTGGCGGCTTGCCCGCCGGTATAGCCAGACACCGCCCCAAGCACGCCGGGCACTTTTTCAAAATCGGCCTCGACGCACCAAAAACAGCCGCCTGCCACAACCAATGTTTCGCTGGTGGCGGCGTGGGCCCGCGGGCCTTGTAACCAAAAGCCAAGGGCCATGGCCAAAATCAGTGTGATGGCTTTCAAAGTGCTGATGGTGTCACGCATCGTACCCTCCGGAATTTGGGCCAGCATGCGCGGTTGGGGGGCGCTTGGCCAGTTGCTGACATGATTTGTCACGCAAGCTTGAGCAGAGGTGAGCATCTTCCCCCCGCCACGGTTTACCGCTAGCCTCGCCAAAAAACCGGAGCGCCCCATGACCGATCATGTAACCACCCACCAAGCCGAAGACGATGCGCGCAACGAAGACATCCAGATCTGGCTGAATGGCCGCGTTGTGCCCAAAGCCCAAGCCATGGTCAGCGTCTATGACAGCGGCTTTATGCTGGGCGATGGCGTGTGGGAGGGGCTGCGCCTTTATAACGGCACATGGGCCTTTTTAGACGAACATATGGACCGCTTGTTTGAAGCGGCCAAAGCCATCGATCTGGATATCGGGCTTAACCCTGCACAGGTGGTGGCCGCATTGGAAGAAACCCGCCATGCCAACGGCATGCACACCGATGCCCATGCCCGCCTGATGGTGACCCGTGGTGTAAAGATGCGGCCCTTTCAGCACCCGTCGCTGTCGCGTTCGGGGCCGACAATGGCGATTATCTGCGAACACTCGCGCCCCAAAATCCCGCGCCCTATTCGGCTGGCCACGGTGCCGCATTTGCGTGGGCTGCCCATGACCCAAGACCCAAAGCTGAACAGCCACTCAAAGCTGAATTGCATTTTGGCCTGTATCGCCGCCGAAAAGGCCGGCGCAGACGAGGCGCTGATGTTGGATGTACATGGCTTTGTGAATACCACCAATGCCTGCAACTTTTTCATCGTGCGCAAGGGGCAGGTTTGGACCAGCACGGGCGATTACTGCATGAATGGCATCACCCGCCAAAAGGTGATCGACCTGTGCCGCGCAAACGATATCCCCGTGTTCGAGCGCAATTTTAGCTTGGTTGATACCTATGGCGCCGACGAGGCGTTTTTGACCGGCACATTTGGCGCCCAAACCCCGGTTTCTGAAATTGACGGGCGCCAAATTGGCACGGGTCATATGGGCCCGGTGACCCAACGCTTGCGCGACCTTTACAAAGATTTGGTTGCGCGCAGCTGCGCGTGACGCCCCAAAAACAGGAAAAACCAATGCGCATCGCAATGTGGTCTGGCCCGCGTAATATTTCGACGGCGATGATGTATGCCTTTGCCAACCGTCCCGATTGCGCGGCGTGGGACGAGCCGTTTTATGCACCATACTTGGCGGAAACCGGGCTTGCCCATCCTATGGCAGATGCCATCATCGCCCAGCACGAAACCAACCCAGATACCGTGGCGCAGCGCTGTTTGGGCCCGATACCGGGCGAAAAACAGCATTTTTATATGAAGCATATGCCATTGCATATGCTGCCCCATTTCCCGCTGGGCTGGGCCGATGCCTGCGTGAACGTACATTTGATACGCCACCCAGCGCGGGTTGTGGCCAGCTATTCGGCCAAGCGCGAAAACCCAACCTTGGCTGATATTGGGTTTGCCCAGCAGGTGGCGTTTTACCAGCGCTTTCCTGGCCCGGTGCTGGACAGTGCCGATATTCGGCAAAACCCGGCTGGCATGATAGGCGCGCTTTGCGCCGAGATCGGGCTGGAATTCGACCCTAAGATGCTGGTTTGGGACGCAGGGCCGCGCAGCATCGATGGCATTTGGGCCGCGCATTGGTATCACCAAGTGCACAAATCAATCGGCTTTGCCGGGGCCGAGGGCCCATTGCCCACCCTAGAGGGTGAAAATGCGGCGTTGGCGCAGGCGGCCTTGCCATATTACGATGCGCTGGCTGCGCACAAACTGCAGTGTTAGACACTAAAAAACCCGCCTTTGGCCATGCCAAGGCGGGTTTTTACGGGCTGTAAAGGCAATCAGCCTTTCAGGCGGCGGTTGCGCGCGGCCAGCAATTTCAGGCGCAGCGCATTCAGCTGAATAAAGCCTTGTGCGTCTTTTTGATCATAGGCGCCGGCATCTTCTTCAAAGGTTACATGCGCCTCGGAATACAGGCTGTGATCTGACCAGCGGCCAATGGTGCGGGCCATGCCTTTGTACAGTTTCAGGCGCACGTGGCCTGTGACATGTTCTTGGCTTTTGTCGATCAGCGCTTGCAGCATCTCGCGTTCGGGGCTGAACCAGAACCCGTTATAGATCAGCTCGGCGTAGCGGGGCATGATCGAATCTTTCAGGTGGCCTGCGCCGCTGTCCAGCGTGATTTGTTCGATCCCGCGATGCGCCTCGAGCAAGATGGTGCCGCCGGGGGTTTCGTAAATGCCGCGCGACTTCATCCCAACAAAGCGGTTTTCCACAAAATCCAGCCGCCCAATGCCATGGATGCGGCCATATTCATTAAGCTGGGTCAATAGCGTGGCGGGCGACATGGCCACACCGTTAATGGCCACGGCATCGCCACGTTCGAAGGTAATTTCGATCACTTCGGGCTGGTCGGGTGCATCTTCGGGGTTGACCGTGCGCTGATAGACATAATCGGGCGCTTCTTGTGCGGGGTCTTCTAGCACTTTGCCCTCGGACGAGGTGTGCAGCAGGTTGGCATCCACCGAAAATGGCGCTTCACCGCGTTTATCGCGGGCGATCGGAATTTGGTTTTTTTCGGCAAAATCGATCAGGCGGGTGCGGCTGGTCAGATCCCACAGCCGCCATGGTGCGATCACTTTGATATCGGGGTTCAACGCATAGGCCGACAGTTCAAAGCGCACCTGATCGTTGCCTTTACCGGTGGCGCCATGGGCCACGGCATCGGCGCCGGTGGCGGCGGCAATTTCGACCAAACGCTTGGAAATGAGCGGCCGTGCAATCGAGGTGCCCAGCAGGTACAGCCCTTCGTACAGCGCATTGGCCCGGAACATCGGGAACACAAAATCGCGCACAAATTCTTCGCGAATATCCTCGATATAGATATTCTCGGGCTTGATCCCCAGCATCAGGGCTTTTTCGCGCGCCGGGTCCAGCTCTTCGCCTTGGCCCAGATCGGCGGTAAAGGTGACCACCTCGCAACCATATTCGGTTTGCAGCCATTTCAGAATGATCGACGTATCAAGGCCGCCGGAATAGGCCAGCACAACTTTCTTGGGCGCGGACATGGGACTCTCCATGGAAAAACTTTTTTCTTGCCGTATCGGTTTTAACGGCCAAGCGCAACATGGCCCCAGCGGGTGAAAACCGGCGCGCAGCATGGCTTTGTACGCAAAAGAATACCGCAAACCCCGCTTGCATTGGCCAAAAATGCGCCGCAAGACAAGGTATGACCAGTTTTCAAGATATGGCCCGCTTGGCCGAACGCGCGATGCGAGAGGTGTTTGCCGAAACGCCGCTGCAGCGTAATGCCCATCTATCCGAACGGTTCGAGGCCGATATCTGGCTGAAACGTGAAGATTTAACGCCTGTGCGCAGCTATAAATTGCGCGGTGCCTTTAACGCCATGCGCAAAGTGTTGGACCGGCGGCCAGACCAACAGTTGTTTGTTTGCGCAAGTGCGGGAAACCACGCGCAGGGCGTGGCCTATATGTGCCAGCATTTTGGGGTGCGCGGTGTTATCTTTATGCCGGTCACCACCCCCCAGCAAAAAATTCAAAAAACCCAAGTGTTCGGCGGTGAGGCCATCGAAATACGCCTGATCGGCGATTATTTCGACGATACTTTGGCCGAGGCCCAGCGCTTTTGTGCGGCCGAAGGCGGGCATTTTTTGGCCCCTTTCGATGATGATGATGTCATCGAAGGGCAGGCCAGCGTTGCGGTGGAAATTGCCATTCAAATGGGGGGAGCGCCCGACCACATTATTTTGCCAGTGGGCGGCGGTGGGCTGTCGGCGGGCGTGCGTGGTTTTTTTGGGGCGCGCTGCCGCTATTCTTTCGTCGAACCAAAGGGCGGGCGCAGTTTGGCCGCCGCCATTCAGGCAGGCCAGCCCGTGACGCTGCCAAAGGTGGACAGTTTTGTTGATGGTGCTGCAGTGGCCCGCATTGGGGCGCGCCCCTTTGAAAAGCTGGCCGATATCCCCGCCACTGCCGTGCTTTGCGCCCCCGAAGACCGTATTTGCGTGACCATGTTGGAAATGCTGAACGTCGAGGGCATTGTGCTGGAACCTGCAGGCGCGCTTTCGGTCGATGCCTTGCAGGATGTCGCGGCAGAGATTCGCGGCAAAACAGTGGTTTGCGTGACATCGGGCGGTAATTTCGATTTCGAGCGCCTGCCCGAGGTCAAAGAGCGCGCGCAGCGATATTCAGGGGTGAAGAAATACTTTATCCTGCGCTTGCCGCAGCGCCCCGGGGCATTGAAGGAATTCTTGAATATCCTTGGGCCCGAAGACGATATTGCGCGATTTGAATACCTGAAAAAATCAGCGCGCAACTTTGGTTCGGTGTTGATTGGTATCGAAACCCGGCGCGCAGAGAATTTTCAGCGCCTCTTTGCCCAGCTTGACGAGGCGGGTTTTACCTATCGCGATATTACCGAAGATGCGACATTATCTGAATTCCTGATTTAGGGGTTTGCCCAGCGTTGCAGCGCCAAAACCGAGGCATCAAAAACCTGTTGCAAGGCGGCTGTATCCACGGGCAAGCCCTGTTCGCCCTGCGCGCATAGGCCGGCAAAATCGCGAAAGCCCAGGTTCAGGGCGCTGCCCTTTAGGTAATGAAACTGCGCCGACAGGTCTGCCCCGGTGGGTTGCGTGCCCAGTGCCGTAATGCCATCGGCAATTTCGCAAACCAGCAGATCTGCCACCTCGGCAAAACCATCGGCGCCAATTTCTGCCTGCAGCGTTTCTAATTGGTCTAAATCCAGCATGATCGCCCCATATTTGCGCCAAGATTGGGGGCCAGCTGGTTAAGCCGGGGTATGAGGTGCCGGGCAAACTGCCAAGCATTTTATCTTTCACTTGATCTTTACCCTTGGGCGGCACTGCTAAGGCCCTTGGGAATGAAATGTTTGAAACATGCAACACTTACCGGCCAATAGTTTTGTCCACGATACAGGCCAACCGCTGCGGGTGTTGGTGGTGGATGACAGCACCGCACAACGGCATGTTTTGGTGGTGTTGTTACGGCAATGGGGTTTTGTGGTGGATCAGGCGGCAAGGGGGCAACAGGCGCTGGCGCGCTGCCGCGCCCAGCCGCCCGATATTGTGCTAAGCGATTGGATCATGCCGGGGATGGATGGGCTGGAATTGTGCCGCCTGTTTCGCCAGATGCCGCGGGTGGGCTATGGCTATTTCATCTTGCTGACATCGAAAACCGAAAAGCAGGCCGTGGCGCAGGGGTTGGATTGCGGCGCAGATGATTTTCTAACCAAACCGGTGCATCCGGCGGAACTGCGGGCCCGCATTACCGCCGGTGCCCGCGTGCTGCGGATGGAACGCGAGATTTCCAGCAAATCGCAGGGCCTGACCGGCGCGCTGGACGAATTGCAGGGCCTTTACACCGCTATCGACCACGATCTGCGGCAGGCGCGCAAGATACAGCAATCGTTGGTGCCCGAAAGGGTGGTTCGGCTGGGGGGCACGCAGGTTTCGATGTTGCTAAAGCCCTGCCGCCATATCGGGGGCGATCTGGTGGGCCTGTTTCAGCCGGGCCAAAACAGGCTGGGGGTTTTTTCGATCGATGTATCGGGCCACGGGTTAACATCTGCCTTGATGACTGCCCGCTTGGCCAGCTATTTAAGCGGCCGGTTTTTGGAACAAAATATCGCGTTAGAGCAACGGTTAGGCCGCTTTTATGCCCTGCGCCCCCCTAGCGAGGTGGCCGAGATTTTGAACAACCGCCTGTTGGCTGACACGGGCGTAGAAGATTATTTTACAATGGCTTACGGTATTTTTGACCTGCGCACAGGGCGGTTGAACATGGTGCAGGCTGGCCACCCCCCGCCCCTGATACAGCGTGCCAATGGCACAATAGATCTGTTGGGGCAGGGTGGCATGCCCATCGGCCTGTTGCCAGATGCCTATTTCGAACCGATCGAGCTGCAGCTGCAGCGTGGCGACCGCGTGCTGTTGTTTTCAGATGGCTTTAGCGAGGCCCAAGATGCCCAAGGCCAGATGCTAGAGGAAGAGGGGCTTGCCGCCATGATGGCGCGTTTGGCACAGCACCGTGGCCCTGATCTGCTGGACCAGCTTTTTGCCGCTCTTTGCGCGCGGGCACCGGGAAAAGATATGGAAGATGACGTATCTGCCATATTGTTGGAATATGACGGCCCCGAAGGGCCGTTATCTTAGCGCCAGTTTAACCAGCTTTCCAAAAATGCCCGGTCGCCGCTGTTATCCAGCAGGCCCACGGCATCGTGTGCGGGCATCCATAGGGCGGTGTGCCCCGCCTCGGTGGGGGGGCATACCGCGCGCACGGGATGGGCCACGTAGATGGTGCACAGTTTTTCTGCCCATAGGTCATATTCCGGCATGAACACAAACCGCCGATACGCGCCCAAGCGACGCGGCGCTGCAATGTGCCAGCCGGTTTCTTCCATCACCTCGCGGTGCAGCGCCCGCAGGGGTGATTCGCCCGCATCAATACCGCCACCGGGCAGTTGAAATTCTGCATCTGGCGCATGTTGGTATGTGACCAGCAGGTCGTTTCCACGGGGTAAAATCGCATAGGCACCGGGGCGCAGGCGATAGCGCACGCCTTTCATGGGCGGAATTCCAAAACGCGGTATCATGGCACTCTCCTTTTACTCCGGCTTGATAGACCTATATAGGCGCGGTATGCCAAGGCTTGGCGCCAAAGGAAATCCCATGACTTTCGGAACAAAAATCGCCTGGGACGATACGGTTTTGCCGTTCCAGCTGGATAAATCAGATATTCGCGGCCGCGTTGCGCGGCTTGATGGTGTTTTGGACAATGTCCTGAAACAACACAGCTACCCCCCGGTTGTCGAGGCGCTGGTGGCCGAAATGGCCCTGCTGACCGCGTTGATTGGCCAAACCGTGAAACTGCGTTGGAAACTGTCGCTGCAGGTGCAGTCAAACGGGCCTGTGCGCATGATCGCCACAGATTATTTTGGCCCACAGGCCGAGGGCGAAACGGCACGCATCAGGGCCTATGCCAGTTATGATGCCGACCGGCTGACACAGGGTGCGCCCTTTGATCAGGTGGGAAAGGGCTATTTTGCCATTCTCATCGATCAGGGGCAGGGCACAAAGCCCTATCAAGGCATCTCGCCTTTGGCGGGGCAGTCGCTGTCTGACAGCGCCGAGGGCTATTTTGCACAATCTGAACAGCTGCCAACCCGGTTTGCGCTGTCTTTTGGCAAATCCACCGAAAAAGGCGGTGCCGAACATTGGCGCGCGGGTGGGGTGATGCTGCAACATATGCCCAAGGCCTCGCCTTTTGCACAGGGCGGTGCCACGGGCGAAGATGGGCTGTTAACGGCGCATGACTTGCTGGACGAGGATGCCAGTGAAAACTGGAACCGCGTAAACCATCTGTTGAACACGGTGGAAGAGCTGGAATTGATCGGCCCTTCGGTTGCGCCGACAGATTTGTTGTTGCGCCTGTTCCATGAAGAAGACCCGCGGGTGTTTGATGCGCAACAAGTGCGTTTTGGTTGTACCTGCTCGGCCGAGCGGGTGCGCCAAACAATGTCGATCTATTCGGCGCGCGACATTGACACCATGACCACAGATGATGGCCGCGTAACCGCTGACTGCCAGTTTTGCGGTGCGCATTACGATCTGGATCCAGCCACGCTGGGTTTCGAGGCCACCAAAGGGGCAGATCAGGGTGAATGACCCGCTGGCGCCCGTGATTGCGGCGCTGGCCAAAAACAGCGCCGCATCGTCAGATTTCGATCTGAACCCCGGCTCGCTGCCGCAGGGCCGGGTTTTGCGGCCTGCCGGCGTGCTGGTGGGCC
>RFQY01000120.1 GCA_009924775.1 Paracoccaceae bacterium
TTTCTAATCTAAATTCCGTATGGAGCGTTAAGACAGGGGCATAGGACATGAATTTCGATCTTACAGGCAAACGTGTTTTGATCAGCGCAGGTGGCTCTGGCATTGGGCGCGCAATTGTGGAAGGGTTTGTCGCGCAAGGGGCCAATGTGGTGACTTGTGACATCAATCCTGATTTTGTAAACGACCTGAAAACCGCACTGCCAAATGTCATGGCACAGGTGGTTGACGTGGGTGACGAACCAACGGTTCAGGGATTTTGTGCCGCCGCGATTGATCACCTAGGCGGGCTCGATTGTTTGGTCAATAACGCCGGTATCGCGGGCCCCACGGCGCGGATCGAAGATCTGGATCTGGCCGATATCGAACGCTGCTTGGCGGTGTGCCTGACCAGCCAATTCATCACCATTGGCCGCGCGGTGCCACATTTGCGCCAAGGCCGGGCGCCGGCGATTGTGAATATATCCTCGCTGGCGGGGCGGTTGGGGTTTAAATTGCGCAGCCCCTATGCCGCGGCCAAATGGGGGGTGATTGGGCTGACCAAATCCATGGCCGCCGAATTGGGCCCCGATGGCATTCGGGTCAATGCAGTGTTGCCCGGCATCGTGGCCGGTGCGCGCCAGCGCCGGGTGCTGGAGGCACGGGCGCAGGCACAGGGCCGTAGTTTCGAAGAGATCGAGGCGCAGGCGTTTTCCTATACCGCCATCAAAGACTACGTGACGCCCCAGCAAATTGCCGATCAAGTGGCATTTTTGGCCAGCCCGCGCAGCGCCACCATGACGGGGCAGGCCATTTCTGTGTGTGGCGATACCGCGATGCTGGGCTAAGGCGCGCGCCCCGATTAGCGCCGCCGCAGCCCTTGGGGGGTTTCGCCAAAGCGCGCTTTGTAATTGCGCGACAGCAGATCCGCCGAGCTAAACCCACAGGCGGCGGCCACCTCGGCCACGCTCATATCGGTTTCGGCAAACAGCGCGCGCGCGCGATCAAGGCGGATGTTTTTATACACATTGGCCGGGGTTTCAGCCAGATAGGTGATGAACAACCGCTCGATCTGGCGGCGCGACAGCCCAGATGCTTGGGCCAGCTCGGCCATGGAAAGCGGCTCTTCCAGATTGTCGTACATCGCGCGCATCACCAACAGCAGCTTGCCATTGCGCGAACTGATGGCCCGCGCGATGGACGAGCGCTGTTTGGCGTTTTGCGTGATATCCACCGAATTCAGGCACATATCTGAAACCACCATGGCAAAATCGTAGCCATAATCGCTGGCAATCAGCGACAGCATCATTTGCGTGGCCGCCGCCCCGCCGCCGCATGTCATCAAATCGGCGTCGATTTCAAACTTATTGGGGCTTGGCTGCAAATCGGGGAAGGTTTCGACAAACCCGGGCTGGTTTTCCCAATGCAACGTAAAGCGGCGGTTGTGCAGCAGCCCTGCGCGCGCCAAGCTGGCCGCGCCCGTGCAAATGCCGCCCAACCGCCCGCCAAAGCGGTGATGGCGGCGCAGCGCCGCGATCACCTTTGATGTGGCCACCTCGGCCCCGCGGTTGCCCGAACATACGAAAAGATGTGTGTCGCGGTCGATCTGGTCTAGGCCCGCATCGACCATCACATCCACCCCAGAAGACGAACGCACCTGCGCGCCGTCTTCGGAATAGACCTGCCAGCGATAAAGCGGTTTTTGCGCCAGCTGGTTGGCAATGCGAAACGGATCCAAAGCCGAGCTGAAGGCCAAAAGCGTAAACTCGGGCAGCAGCAAAAAGCCAAATTCCCGCGTTGCGGTGAAGCCCTCGACGGGAAAGACGAAAGCGCCTTTGGGGATCAGCGTGGGTTTGGGGGCCGATGGGGCGGGTGTGCTCATGCTGCGCGGGCAATCTGATAAGGGTGGGTGGCTACCCTTTTTATCGGATCGCGCGCGCAGAACAAGTGATCTTGTGCAGCCTAGGCTGGGCAATCGGCAATGGTGGCGCCGCGCCTTTGGCGGGCAAGCGCCATATTGCACAGCATTTCGAACATGATCGACACGCCCAAAAACGCGGTGCCGCCGCTGGCATCGAAGGGTGGCGACACTTCGACCAGATCTGCCCCCACGATATTGACCCCCTCTAACAGGCGCGCCACCAGCAGCGCCTCGAAGGAATTGGGCCCACCCACTTCGGGGGTGCCAGTGCCGGGGGCAAAGGCTGGATCGACAAAATCGATATCGTAAGACACATATGTGGGGGTATCGCCCACAATCTGGCGCGCCTCGGCCATCACATCGGCTGGGCCACGGGCGTGGTATTCCTCGATTGCGATAACGCGGATCCCCACAGCGCGGGCAAAATCGCGGTCTTCGTTGTCATAGGCGGTGCCGCGAATGCCGATCTGCACCACGCGGCTGGGGTCTAGCAGCCCCTCTTCCACCGCGCGGCGAAAGGGGGTGCCATGGGTGTATTGGGTGCCGCCAAAATAATCTTTGAACAGGTCCGTATGGCTGTCGAAATGGATCATGCCCAAGGGGGCCGTGCGGGCCAAGGCGCGCAGCACCGGCAGCGAGGTCAGGTGATCGCCCCCGGCGGTAAGCGGGGTGATGCCTGCCGCCAGCACCTGATCGTAAAATGCGGTGATCCGCTCCATGCTGGCCATGATATCGGCGGGGTTTGGCGGCACATCGCCCAGATCGGCGCAATTGAGCATTTCAAACGGGCGCAGGCCGGTGGCGCCATTTTGGGCGCGGATCATGGTGGACAAATCGCGCAATTGGCGCGGGCCATGCCGGGGGCCGGGGCGGTTTGTGGTGCCGCTGTCCCATGGCACGCCGATCAGGCCAATATCAACATCGGCTAGACGTGGGTTATCCAGTGCCACATGGGGCAGGCGCATAAAGGTCGGCACGCCGGCAAAGCGCGGAAGATCAAAGCCCGACACAGGGTGAAAAAAGCTGTCGCTCATGGTGGCCTCGTGCTGCTGTTTGGCGCCAAGGTTTGGCCTATTGGCCGCCCGGTGCAAGCCCAAAACGCCGATTCTGCCCCGCGCATTGGCTGTTCTGGGGCCAGCGCCGCCCGGTGGCGTATCTTTATTTCGCATAGATTTTGGGCGCGCCTTGCAAAACTGCCCGCAAATTATGCGTAGGCCATGGGCCATACGGCAGGCCCGCGGCTGCCATCTGGGCGGCGGTGCGGCGGTGGATAATCTGTGCCTTAGCCGCCAAAACGGCGCAAAAGGCACTGGCCGTATGTGCGGCCCCAGCAAGGCATCCCAGATGACCGAGACACCAATTTTTGACGAAATGTGGGGCAATGACGGCCAGTTGCGCGCGCCCTACGGACGGTTTCAAAACTGGCTGGAAAGCGAAGACCCAAAACGCCTGCGCGCCAAGCAGCGCGAGGCCGATGATCTGTTTCGCCTCAGCGGTATCACCTTCAACGTTTATGGCCGCAGCGAGGCCGAGGAACGGCTGATCCCCTTTGATATTATCCCGCGCATCATTTCCGCCCGCGAATGGCAACGCCTAAGCCGCGGGATCGAGCAGCGCGTGCGCGCCATCAACGCGTTTTTGTTCGACATTTATAATGGCCAAGAAATCATCAAGGCAGGGCGCCTGCCGCGCGAGATGATCGCCCAGAACGAGGCATTTTTGCCCCATATGCTGGGGCTGCGCCCGCCGGGGGGGGTGTATACCCATATCGTGGGCATTGATTTGGTGCGCACCGGGCCAGACCAGTTTTATGTTCTCGAAGATAACGCGCGCACGCCGTCGGGTGTCAGCTATATGCTGGAAAACCGCGAAACCATGTTGCAGATGTTTCCCGAGCTGTTCTCGCGCAATGCGGTGCAGCCGGTGCAAACCTACCCGATGGATCTGTTGCATTCCTTGGCAGCCTGCGCCCCCGAAAGCACCCATAGCCAGCCCACGGTGGCGGTGCTGACGCCGGGGATTTATAATTCGGCCTATTTCGAACACGCCTTTCTGGCCGATCAAATGGGGGTCGAGCTGGTCGAGGGCCACGATCTGCAGGTGGTGGATGGGCGTGTCGCCATGCGCACCACGGCGGGCTACAAACCCATCGATGTGCTGTACCGCCGGGTGGATGACGATTTTCTGGATCCGCTGAATTTTAACCCCGAAAGCCAGTTGGGCGTGCCGGGTATTATGGATGTCTATCGCGCGGGGGGCATTACCATTGCCAATGCGCCGGGGACGGGCATTGCCGATGACAAGGCGATTTATTCTTACATGCCCGAGATTGTCGAATTTTACACCGGCGAGCGGCCGTTGCTGGAAAACGTGCCAACGTGGCGCTGCTCTGAGCCGCAGGCGCTGGCCTATGTGTTGGAACATCTGGCCGAATTGGTGGTGAAAGAGGTGCATGGCTCGGGCGGCTATGGCATGTTGATCGGCCCTGCGGCCAGCCGCAAAGAGCTGGCCGCGTTTCGGGCCAAACTAAAGGCGCGCCCAGCCAATTATATCGCGCAGCCCACCTTGTGCCTGTCGACTGTGCCAATCTTTGCCCGCTCTGGGCTGGCACCGCGGCATGTGGATTTGCGCCCCTTTGTGCTGGTCAGCCCGGCAGGTATCAAAATTACCCCCGGCGGGCTGACGCGGGTGGCGCTGAAAAAAGGCAGTCTGGTTGTGAATTCGTCCCAAGGGGGCGGCACAAAAGACACTTGGGTTCTGGAGGACTGATGCTTGGGAAAACGGCAAATGGCCTGTTTTGGATGTATCGCTATCTGGAACGCGCTGAAAATACCTCGCGGTTGATCGAAACGGGTCAGCGTATTGCGCTGACGCGGCTGGGGGCGTCGGATGATCAGTGGCGCTCGGTTTTGCAAACAGCCGCGTGCGAACAGGGCTATGATGCCCAATACGAGGCTGTCATCAAAGACGCGGCAATCGATTGGATGCTGCGGGCGGGCGATAACCCCTCGTCGGTGTTGACCATGGTGGGCGCAGCCCGGCAAAACGCCCGCATGGTGCGCACCGCGCTCACCCACGAGGTGTGGGAGGCGATGAACGGCACCTATATGCGGCTGCGCCAGATGTTGGCGCGCAAAGTGGCCGAGCGCGATTTGCCGGCTGTTTTGGGCGAAATTCGCCAAGGTGCGGCGCTGGTGCGCGGGGCCACCCATGGCACCATGCTGCGCAACGATATCTATAATTTCGCCCGCCTTGGCACGTTTTTGGAACGCGCCGACAACACCGCGCGGATTTTGGATGTGAAATACTATGTGCTGCTGCCGTCGCTGATGCATGTGGGATCATCCATTGATAACGTGCAGTGGGAAACCATCTTGCGCTCGGTTTCGGCGCGCGGTGGGTTTCGCATGGAATATGGGCCCGATGCAGGCCCCCGCGATATTGCGAAATTTCTTGTTCTTGATCGCCGCATGCCCCGCAGCTTGGCCTTTTGCACCCGTAAACTGCGGGAAAATCTGGGCTATCTTGGCACCAGCCACGGGGCGCGGCTGCCCTCGCATGGCATGGTTAACCACATCGAGACAACCTATCTTAGCCATGGCATCGAGGCGGTGTTCGAATATGGCCTGCACGAATTCATCCAAAAACAACTGGCGCTGTTGGCAGGGCTGGGCCGCCAAATTGAAATAGATTACAGGTTTTTTGAATGACCCGGCGGCTACAGATCACCCATAGCACACGCTACCGGTTTCCGCAGCCCGTGGCCTATGGGCTGCAGCAGCTGCGCAAAACCCCCAAAACTGGCCATGGTCAAACCATCTTTGAATGGCAAACGCAGGTGCAGGGTGGCACGCGGCAACTGATTTTTGAAGATCATCACCACAATACGGTGGAATTGATCGGCTTTGATCGCCACGCCACCGAAGTGGTTATTACCTGCAGCGGTGTGGTTTTGGTCGAAAACGCCAATGGCGTTGTCGGTGGGCATCGCGGGGCGGCACCTTTGTGGCTGTATCAGCGCGCCAGCGCCCTCACGCGGGCAGGGGCAGGGGTGCGGGCGCTGCTGCGCGGCCTTGGCGACCCGGGCGATTTGGCGTGGCTGCATGGGTTGATGGCCGCCATCCGGGCGCAGGTGCCCTATGTGCTGGGCGTCTCTGATGCCAATGACAGCGCCGAGATGGCGCTGGCCCGGGGGGCGGGCGTGTGCCAAGACCACACCCATATTTTTCTGTCATGCGCCCGCGAGGCGGGCTTTCCCGCGCGCTATGTCTCGGGCTATTTGATGTTGGATGATACCACCCAGCAAACCGCCATGCATGCTTGGGCCGAGGCGCATGTGCCGGGGTTGGGCTGGGTTGGCTTTGATGTGTCCAACGGCATTTGTCCCGATGATCGCTATGTCAGGGTTGCAACCGGGGTGGATTACAGCGATGCAGCCCCGGTGACGGGCACGCGCATCGGGGGGGGCACCGCTGAAACGCTGGCTGTGCAAATTCAAGTGGCCCAGCAATAGGGGAAAGCGATGACATATTGTGTTGGCATGATGCTGGATCATGGGCTGTTGTTGATGTCTGATACCCGCACGAATGCTGGGTTCGACAATATCTCGACCTTTCGCAAGATGCACAGCTGGGCCAAGCCGGGTGATCGGGTGATCACCATGATGACCGCGGGCAATCTGGCCACCACGCAGGCGGTTGTCAGTTTGCTAGAGGAACGCACCAAAGCGCCCGAAGACAGGGCGCCATCGGTGATGGCTGCGCCCAGCATGTTTCAGGTGGCGCGTATCGTGGCCGATACCTTGCGCGAGGTGATCGCGCGGCAAGCAGACAGTGGCCAGCGCGCCGATAGCGCGTTTAACGCCACGATCATTTTGGGCGGGCAAATTGCAGGCGGGCCGCAGCGGCTGTTCTTGATCTACCCCGAGGGCAATTTCATCGAGGCCGGTGGCGACACCCCGTTTTTTCAGATTGGCGAGATGAAATATGGCCGCCCCATCCTTGTGCGTGCCTACGAACCCAGCATGGGCTTTGCCGAGGCGATGAAGCTGATGCTGGTCAGCTTTGACTCGACCCTTAAGGCAAACCTGACCGTCGGCGCGCCGTTTGATTACCATTTCTACCAGCGCGACAGCCTATGCCTTGGGCCAAGCGGGCGCATTCAGCTGGATGATCCCTATTATCAAACCATCTCCAAAGGGTGGAGCGACGCGCTGAAAGAAGCGCTGCACGGCTTGCCCGATTTCCCCGCATAAATTCGCCAAAGCGTACTTTAGGTTGTCCTGACAACTTATTGGGGTGTCGGGGAAAAATGGCGCGTTTGCGTCATTTTTGTGCGCCCTGTCTTGAATGGTAAATAAATTATTAATATGGCTAGGGTGAGTCTATCCGTTTGGGTTGGTGAGGTATAATTGGTATCCTAGGTTCGGAGTAAGCAAGTGCTTGATAATCGGTATGTGCGTTTCGTCATTGAAACTGGAAAATCTTCGACCGTAGCCGCCAGCGAATTGGCAGGATTGGACCGATTTACAATTGCCGCCGAAGATGGGGCGCTGGATAGCATGGCCTATGTGGTGGTGCGCGATGGCGACGATCTGGTGATGCTCTTTGCCGATGGCACCCGGGTGGTGATTGAGGATTACTTTACCAGCACAGCCAGCTTTGCCTTTGATGGTTTGGGCCAAGCGGTGGAATTGCTGCTGGATGCCCAGCCGATTGGCACAGTGGGCGACAAGGCGCTTTACGCCTTCTCTGGCGATATCGATGGTGCGCGCACGATTTTGTTGGAAAGCCGCGGCTTCACCGCGCTGGAACCGCTGTTGGATGATGCTGCTCACGAAATCATCGTGGCGCTGGATGGCCACAGCCTGCGCGGCCCCGATGGCGAGGTCACCATCCGCCCCGGCATGCAGGCCGATGTGGAATTGGATGCAGGCCAGCGCACGGTGTTTCAATATCTGTTCCACCCGCTGCTGCGCGCGCAAGAGGCGTTTTCCGAGCCCGATTAAAACAGCGCGCCGGCGGCCGCCGCCGCCCCGCCGGGGCCCTGCCAGCTGTGCCATGGCTTGCAGCTTGCATTCTGCGCGCAGCTTGCCAAACTGCGCGGCAAAACGGAGGGACAGAATGGTTTTGGCACGCAGAGATTGGGTTCCAGCCCACAGCGAAGATTTGGTGCAAACAATCGCAGCTGGGGCGGGGGGCGCATCATCCTTGGCGCTGATGGCGCGGCTGGCTGATCTTGCCGAGGAAAACCGCGATATTCACGAACGCACCTGTTTCAACCTAAACCCTGCCACCAATGTCATGAACCCCAAGGCCGAGGCGCTGCTGGCCTCGGGCATCGGGTCGCGGCCATCGCTGGGATATCCGGGCGATAAATACGAAATGGGCCTAGAGGCGATCGAAGAGATCGAAGTGATCGCCGCCGCGCTATGCGCGCAGGTGTTTCAGGCCAAATATGCAGAATGCCGCGTGCCCTCTGGGGCATTGGCCAATCTCTATGGCTTTATGGCCACCTGCAAACCCGGTGATACCATTATCGCGCCCCCTGCCGCCATTGGTGGGCATGTGACCCACCACAGCGCGGGCTGTGCGGGGCTCTATGGCTTGCGCAGCGTGCCTGCGCCGATGGATGTGGCGGGCTATAGCGTTGATCTGGACGCGCTGCGACAGCTGGCCTTGGCCGAGCGGCCAAAGCTGATCACCATCGGCGGCAGCCTGAACCTGTTCGAGCACCCGGTGGCCCAGATCCGCGCCATCGCCGACGAAGTGGGCGCCAAGGTGATGTTTGATGCCGCCCATCAATGCGGCATCATCGCGGGCCGTGCGTGGAAAAACCCATTGGCCGAGGGCGCGCATTTCATGACCATGAGCACGTATAAAAGCTTGGGCGGCCCGGCCGGCGGGCTGATTGTGACCAATGATGCCGATATCGCCCAAGCGCTGGATCATATCGCCTTTCCCGGCATGACCGCCAATTTCGACGCCGCAAAAACCGCCGCCTTGGCGGTTACCATGCTGGATTGGCGCGATCATGGGGCGGCCTATGCCCGTGCCATGATTGCCATGTCACAGGCCTTGGCGGCAGAATTGCAGGGCCAAGGGGTGCCGGTTTTTGCAGGCGCCCATGGGCACACGCAGTCGCATCAATTTGCGGTGCTGGCGGCGGGCTATGGTGGGGGGCAGGTGGCCTCG
>RFQY01000013.1 GCA_009924775.1 Paracoccaceae bacterium
TCGTCTAGTTTTTTGTTCACCGATGGCTCGCTTGCCATCCCGCGCCCTTGGGCCTGCGCCACATAGGCCTGCCGGATGGCATCGATGGCGGTTTGCAAACGTTGGCTTTCTTCGCGCATGATTTTGCTGGTGCGGGCTGCGATTGCTGCAACCCAGATCATGGCAACGGGCAAAAACACCGCCATCATCACCATAAGCCCTTGCAAAACCGGGCTTTCCCCGCCTGTGCCCGGGCCCAACACAAAGAAAAACGCCGCCGCGCCCAGCAGCCACAGCGCCGATAGCAGCACAGCCACAATCTCGATACCCGTTATCGCGTTGCGAACGGGGCGGTCATAAAGCCCAATGCCGGATTGTTTCATATGTGCGGACTTTTTGTCCATCGGCGGGAAAACCCCAAACTATCACTTAGATAAACGCAACCTTCACAACTTCGTAGCTTTTTTGCCCGCCCGGGGTGCGCACCTCGACCACGTCGCCCTCTTCCTTGCCAATCAATGCGCGGGCGATGGGCGATTTCATATTCAGCAGGCCCTTTTCGATATTGGCCTCGTGTTCGCCCACGATCTGCCAAGTTTTTTCTTCTTCGGTGTCTTCGTCAAACAAGGTGACGGTGGCGCCAAACTTGATGGCGCCAGACAGGCCTTTTGGGTCGATCACCTCGGCCAGGCTGATCACGCCCTCTAATTCCTTGATCCGGCCTTCGATGAAGGACTGCTTTTCACGGGCCGAATGATATTCTGCGTTTTCGCTTAGGTCGCCATGTTCGCGCGCCTCGGCGATGGCCTTGATAATGGCCGGTCGCTCGACAGATTTCAGGTGCTTTAGTTCCACCTCTAGCGCGGTATGGCCCGCGCGTGTCATTGGTATTTTTTCCATTGTCGTTCCCTGCGCGCGCAAATGCGCAATCCGTGTTTATCTGCTGCCCAATGTTATTTGGCGCTGGCCCAAGGTGCATAATGGGCGTTGAACATGCAATAGACGATGCAAAGCTGCTGCGCAATTGTGCCCCGAGAGCTGGCAAAACGCCTGCCTGCGACGATCGGACAGGACGTTTTTGGCCAGTTTAACGTCGTGTCGCGATTGACGGGCAATGCTGCAGCGCGCTAACCACGGCGGAATATTGTTGCGCGCGAAAACCTAATGGGGGGCTGGCATGTCTGAAATCGAACGTGAAGCGATGGAATATGACGTTGTCATCGTTGGGGCAGGCCCGGCTGGCCTGTCGGCAGCGATCCGTCTGAAACAGCTAGATGCTGATCTAAATGTTGTGGTTCTTGAAAAAGGCTCCGAGGTGGGCGCACATATCCTGTCTGGTGCGGTGCTGGACCCATGCGGGCTGGATGCGTTGATCCCCGACTGGAAAGAAAAAGGCGCGCCGCTGAATACGCCTGTGCGCGAAGACAATTTTTACATGCTGGGCGAGGCGGGTGAAATTCGTATCCCCAACTTCCCAATGCCGCCGCTGATGAACAACCACGGCAATTACATCGTTTCGATGGGCAATGTGTGCCGTTGGATGGCCGAGCAGGCAGAAAGCTTGGGCGTAGAAATCTTCCCCGGCATGTCCTGTTCCGAGCTGGTTTACGGCGAGAATGGCGAAGTCAAAGGCGTGGTGGCAGGTGTGTTTGGTCTAGAGGCCGACGGCAGCTATGGCCCCAACACCGAGCCGGGGATGGAACTGCATGGCAAATACGTCTTCTTGTCCGAGGGCGTGCGCGGCAGCTTGGCCAAGGAAGTGATTGCCAAATACGATCTGTCGGCTGGCAAAGAGCCGCAGAAATTTGGCATCGGCATGAAAGAGATCTGGGAAATTGACCCGGCCAAACACCGCGAAGGCACTGTAACCCATACGATGGGCTGGCCTTTGGGGGGCAACGCCGGCGGCGGATCGTTCATTTATCATCTTGAAAACAATCAAGTTTACGTGGGTTTTGTGGTGCACTTGAACTACAAAAACCCCCATCTTTTCCCCTATATGGAATTCCAGCGCTTCAAACATCACCCGATGGTGGCCGATTTGTTGAAGGGCGGTAAACGCGTGGCCTATGGTGCGCGCGCGATTTCCGAGGGCGGGTATCAATCGATGCCGAAAATGGTGGCCCCCGGTGTGGCGCTGCTGGGCTGTTCGGTGGGCATGGTGAACGTGCCGCGCATCAAGGGTAACCACAACGCCATGCTGTCGGGCAAGGCCGCAGCCGAGGCCGCTTTTGCGGCCATTCAAGCCGGCCGCGCGGGCGATGAATTGTCAACCTACGAGGCCGAAGTGCGCAATGGCCCGATTGGCAAAGACCTGAAAAAAGTGCGCAATGTCAAACCCATGTGGTCGAAATGGGGCATGACGGCCAGCTTGGCATTTGGCGGTTTGGACATGTGGACAAACAGCCTGTTCGGCGTCAGCCTGTTTGGCACGCTGAGCCATGGCAAAACCGACGCAGACGCCACAGAAGAGGCCTCGCGCCACAAACCCATCGATTACCCAAAGCCCGATGGCACGCTGTCGTTTGACCGCCTGACCAACGTCAGCTTTGCGATGACAAACCACGAAGAAAGCCAGCCTTGCCATTTGCAGCTGCGCGACCCTAACCTGCCGATCGCGGTGAACCTGCCCAAATACGCAGAACCGGCGCAGCGCTATTGCCCCGCAGGTGTGTATGAGGTGGTGCAAGAAGAGGGCAAAGACCCGCGCTTTGTGGTCAATTTCCAAAACTGTGTGCATTGCAAAACCTGCGATATCAAAGACCCCAGCCAAAATATCAACTGGGTCACACCGCAGGGTGGCGACGGGCCGAATTACCCCAATATGTAAGCCTGCGCTGCGCGCCATGGTCATTTCACGGGCGGCCCTATGGGGCTGCCCGTTGTTTTTTGTAAAATGCCCGTGCGGCGGGGCAATTGGCGGGGGTGGTGCATTGCGTTTGCTGCTGCGCGCGCTACTCTTGCTTGAAATGGTAATAGGAGATCCGCAGGTGAGCATTGCGCGCTTTGGGCTTTCACGACGGGCGATTGCCCTTTCCCTGACCTTGGCCCTAAGCTCGGCCCTGACCTCGGTTTTGCCCGCGCCGGTGCAGGCACAGGGCTTGGCCGGGGCCTATTTGGCGGGGCGCCAAGCTGCGTATCAAAACGATTATAGCGCCGCGGCCGAGTATTTTACCCGCGCCTTGGCACGCGATCCATCAAACCCGGCGCTGTTGGAAAATGCCACCATCGCGCATTTGTCTGCAGGCCGGATCGACCGCGCCCTGCCCATCGCGCGCAAGATCGCGGCCGATGGCCCACCCAGCCAAGTGGCCCAGATGGTGATGGTCCTGGATGATATTGATCGCGGCGCCTATGGTGCTTTGCTGCAGCGCATCAGCGAAGACCGTGCCATCGGGCCGCTGGTGGATGGGCTGGTTGGCGCATGGGCACATCTGGGCATGGGCGACCCGCGCGCGGCATTGGCGGCCTTTGATGATTTGGCCAGCAAGCGCGGCTTGGGTGGGTTTGCCGCCTATCACAAAGCGCTGGCGCTGGCCTCGGTGGGCGATTTCGAGGGCGCCGAGGCGCTGTTTTCCGATGCCCAAAACGGCAATATGCAAATGACACGGCGCGGGGCTATTGCGCATCTGAGCATCCTTAGCCAGCTGGGGCGGCACGCCGATGCCTTGGGCATGCTAGACGGGCTATTTGGCCCCGATCTAGACCCAGAGCTGCGCCAAATTCAGGCGCTGTTGCAGGCCGGCCAAACCGTGTCCTATACCACCGCCCGCGATGCCCGCGAGGGCATGGCCGAGGTGTTTTATACCGTGGCCGGTGCCTTGCTGAACGAGGCTGCAGACGATTTTACCTTGCTTTACGCCCGGATGGCCCAATTCCTGCGTCCCACCCATACCGATGCGGTGCTGATGGCTGCAAACCTTTTGGAAAATTTGGAACGCTACGATTTGGCGGTGACAGCGTTCAAATCGGTGCCGCGCGACGACCCGTCTTATCACGCCGCCGAACAGGGCCGGGCCGAGGCATTGCGCAAAGATGGGCGCATTGATGCCGCAGCTGAAGTTTTGGAACAATTGGCCGAAACCCATGGCGATATCGCAACGGTGCATTCCTCTTTGGGTGATTTGATGCGCCAGATGAAAGAGTGGGAAAAGGCCGCCGCGGCCTATGGCCGGGCGCTGGATCGCTATGACAGCGCAGACCGCCGCCAATGGTTTGTCTATTATGCCCGCGCGATCAGCTACGAACGCATGGGCAATTGGCCACTGGCCGAGGTCGATTTTCGCCGCGCATTGGAATTGAACCCAGAACAGCCGCAAGTGCTGAACTATCTGGGGTATTCCTTGGTGGAAAAGCATCAAAAGCTAGATGAAGCGCTGGACATGATCGAGCGTGCCGTGGCCGCCCGGCCCGACAGCGGCTATATCGTCGATAGTTTGGGGTGGGTGCTGTATAAGCTGGGTCGCTACAGCGAGGCGGTGGTGCATATGGAGCGGGCCACCGAATTGATGCCGGTGGATCCGGTGGTGAACGATCATTTGGGCGATGTGTATTGGGCCGTTGGCCGCAAGCGCGAGGCGCAGTTTCAGTGGCGCCGTGCCTTGTCGTTCGTGGATGGGTCGGAATCGGCAGATGATGTCAACCCAGATCGCATTCGCCGCAAAATCGAAGCCGGGCTTGACCAAGTGCTGGCCGAAGAAGGGGCGCCGCCGTTGAAGATTGCCAATGACAATTAAGGAATTTGCAGGCGCAAAGGTAAACCTGTGCCTGCACGTCACTGGCCAGCGCGCCGACAGGTATCACCTGCTGGATAGCGTGGTGATGTTTGCCGATCTGGGGGATCATCTGCATATCAGCCTGCGCCCGGGCCGCGATGTGAGCTTGCAAATCATTGGGCCAATGGCGCAAGGGGTGCCAGAGGGGCCGCAAAATTTGGTTGTGCGCGCGGCGCAGTCCATGGGCTTGGGCTGCCATTTGCGATTAGAAAAACACCTGCCTGCGGCGGCTGGCATTGGCGGCGGGTCTGCCGATGCGGCGGCCACCTTGCGCGGGCTTGCGCGGGCCAGTGGCCAGCCCTTGCCGCCTGATCAGGGGCTGGCGCTGGGCGCCGATGTGCCGGTGTGTTTGCAGCCACGCGCGGCCCGGATGCAGGGCATTGGCGAGGTGGTCACTGCGCTGCCATTGCCTGCGCTGCATGCGGTCTTGGTAAACCCGCGGGTCGGGGTGCCCACGGCGGCGGTGTTTCAGGGCTTGGCACAAAAAACGAACCCAGCCCTGCCCGATGAGATACCGGCCTTTGCCAAGGCGCAGGCGCTCTGCGCATGGTTGGCCCAGCAAAGAAACGATCTAGAGGCGCCAGCGCTGCAGGTGCAGCCGGTGATTGGGCAGGTTTTGGCGGCTTTGCGCGATCAGCCGGGGCTGTGGTTGGCGCGCATGTCTGGGTCTGGCGCCACCTGTGTTGGGGTGTTTTCCGGGGCAGACACGGCAGCAGGCGCGGCCAAGGCGCTGCAGGCGGCACAGCCCCACTGGTGGGTGGCCCCGTGCCAGCTGTCTTAGGGCGCAAGGCCTTAGTTGATCCGCGCCACGACGTAATCTGCCAGATCGATCAGCATTTGGCGCAACGGGCTTTCGGGCAGGGTGGATAGCGCCGATTTCGACCGTGCCGCCCATGCCAGCGCCTCGGCGCGGGTGGCATCCAGCGCGCCGTGTTTGTGCAAAAGCGCGATGGCATGGTCCAGATCGCCCGCCTCTTGTTTGCCCCGCTCGATCGTGCGCACCCAAAAAGCGCGCTCGTCCGCATCGGCCTTGGCAATGGCCTTAATCAGCGGCAGCGTCAGCTTGCGTTCGCGGAAATCATCGCCCACATTTTTGCCGGTGGACTGGCTATCGCCTTGAAAATCAAGCAAATCATCCACGATCTGAAAGGCAATTCCCAAGGCATCGCCATAGTCGAACAAGGCTTGCACCTGCGCCTCTGGGGCGCCCGCAATAACGCCGCCCGCCTCGGTTGCGGCAGAAAACAGGGCGGCGGTTTTGCCGCGCACCACCTGCAGGTAGATGCCCTCGTCCGTGGCCAAATCTTGGGCCGCTGTCAGCTGCAGCACCTCGCCTTCGGCAATGGTGGCCGCGGCGTTTGACAAAATTTCCAACACCCGCAGATTGCCCGGCTCGACCATCAGCTGAAAGGCGCGGGCAAACAGGTAATCGCCTACTAAAACGCTGGATTTATTATCCCATAGCAGGTTTGCCGTGGGCCGCCCACGGCGCTGGCTGCTTTCGTCCACCACGTCATCATGCAACAGCGTGGCAGTGTGGATAAATTCAACCGTTGCCGCCAGATGAATATCAAATGGCCCCTCGTAGCCGCACATGCGTGCCGTGGCCAGCACCAGCATCGGGCGCACACGCTTGCCGCCAGCCTCGACCAGATGGGCGGTGACCTCGGGAATGCGGGGGGCGTGTTTGCTGGCCATGCGGTCGCGGATCAAGGCGTTGACAGCCTGCATCTGGGGGGCCAGATGCGCGGCCAATTGCTCGTGCGGTTTTGTTTCCGGTTGATCCAAACTCATCTCTTCCCCGTGCGGCGGCTTTCATTTTTGGGCGCGCCATCGTATTTGTGCGCCATGGAACAGTTGTTACGCACCATAAACATCACAACGATTGCCTATGCGCAGGCCCTGCTGCAAGGCGAGGGTATAGACTGCTTTGAAATGGACGTAAATATGAGCATCCTCGAAGGCTCTATTGGCATTTTGCCGCGCCGCCTGATGGTGCGGCGCGCGGATTTGCAGCGCGCACAGCGGGTGATGGCCGATAACGGGATTGCGCTGGATGGCTAAGGGCGCGGCCACGGCAGGGCCAGAGGCCGATGCAGGGCTGACCCATGACAAATTTCTGGGCGGCGCCTTGCAGGTTTGGCAGCCCGCCAACGGCTATCGGGCGGGGGTTGATCCGGTGCTGTTGGCCGCAAGTGTGCCCGCCAGCGCCACCACCGTTCTCGAGTTGGGCGCCGGTGTTGGCGTTGCCAGCCTGTGCCTGGCCCGCAGGGTGGCCCATGCGCAGATCAGCGCGCTAGAACTGCAACCAGACTATGCCGCATTGGCCCAGCGTAATGCGCGCGAAAATGGCCTGCCGATCACCGTTTATCAGGGGGATTTGGTGCACATGCCGGCCCCTTTGCGCCAAGCGCGCTTTGATCATGTCATTGCCAACCCACCCTATTTTTTGCGGGACCGCAGCCTGCCTGCGCAGGACAAGGGGCGCGAAACCGGTATGGGTGAAGGGGTGGCCTTGGCCCAATGGGTGGTGGCCGCGGCCCGGCGCACCCGCGACCGGGGGCATGTAACGTTCATCTGCCGGGTCGAACGCCTGCCCGAACTGGTGGCGCTGTTTTCGCAGTATCTGGGCTCGGTCGAGGTGCTGCCCATCACCCCGCGCGTGGGGCGCGAAAGCCAGCTGGTGTTGATCCGGGGCCGAAAGGGGGGGCGCGCGGCCTTTCGGTTGCATGCGGGGGTGGTGATGCACGAGGGCGGCCAGCATATGGGCGACCGCAAAAATTACACCCCGGCCATTCAGGCGGTGTTGCAGGCCGGCGCGGCGCTGCCATGGGCCAGCCCCTGACCTGCGGCAAGCTGTCCGTTTGAACCGCGCCACGCGCGCCCCATCTGTTGTGTGCGAGCAAGACATAACAGGAGAGCAAAATGTTCAAAGGGCTAACCAGATCCGCCATTATCATCAACTTAGCTATGGTGGGCGTGCCCGCGCTGATGATGATGGCGATGGACGGGCAGGATTGGTTCGAGCGCTTCCAATTGATGAGCCCGTTCTTCTAAGACGTGCTGCGTCATGGCCCCTTGCGGCCAAAGACCAAGGGCGGCCCTGTGCCGCCCTCTTGCATTGGTTGCACAAAGACCGGCTTTGGGCATAACTGGGGGGACATCAGGGGAATATGGCAATGCAGGCAATCAATGACAGCTTTCTTGACGCGCTGCAGGGGGTAGTCGATGCGCGCGCCCTGCGCCCTGTCTCTGCCCAGTATTTAGAAGAGCCACGCGGCCGCTGGCAGGGGCAGGCGGGCGCTGTTGTGGCGCCAGCTGATGTGGGGCAGGTGTCTGCGGTGCTGGCGCTGTGCAACGCCCATGGCGTGGGGGTTGTGCCCTATGGTGGGGGCACGGGTTTGGTGGGCGGGCAGGTGATGCCCGATGGCCCCGCACCGTTGTTGTTGTCGCTCGAGCGGATGTGCGCCATTCGTGCGGTCTATCCCGAAGAAAACGTGCTGGTGGCCGAGGCAGGCGCGATTTTGCAAGACATTCACGCCGCAGCCGAGGCAGAAAACCGCCTTTTCCCCTTGTCGATTGCGGCCAAAGGCAGCGCACGTATCGGCGGCAATCTGGCCACCAATGCCGGCGGGGTGAATGTGCTGCGCTATGGCAATGCGCGCGATTTGTGCTTGGGGCTAGAGGTGGTTTTGGCCGATGGGCGGGTGATCAACGGGCTGACGCGGCTGCGCAAAGACAACACAGGATATGACCTGCGCAATTTGGTCATTGGCTCAGAGGGCACCTTGGGGGTGATCACCGCTGCGGCGCTGAAACTGTTTGCCCAGCCCGCCGATACGGGCACCGCGCTGATGGCGGTGGGCAGCCCAAGCGATGCCTTGGCGCTTTTGGCCATGGCGCGCGCCCATGTGGGCGAGGGGCTTAGCGCCTTTGAGCTTATGCACCGCACGGGCCCCGAATTTCTGGCGGAAAAACTGCCCGATATCCGCCTGCCATTTGAGGATATTCCCGAATGGTTCGTGCTGATCGATCTGGGCTTGCCGCGCGGGTTGCGGGCCACCGACGCGCTAGAGGCGCTGTTTGTCGCGGCTTTCGAGGCGGGTTTGGTGCAAGATGGCGTGATCGCCCAAAGCGAGGCGCAACGCCACGCATTTTGGGAGGTGCGCGAACAAATCCCCGAGGCAAACCGGCGTGTCGGCTCGATCTCAAGCCATGATATCAGTTTGCCCTTGGGGGGCGTGGCGGAATTTATCGCGCGCGGCACCGAAATGCTGGCGGCCATGGGCGATATGCGGGTGAATTGCTTTGGCCATTTGGGCGATGGCAACCTGCATTATAACGTTTTCCCCGCCGCGGGCCGCGATAAGGGCCAGTATGAAAACCTGCGCGAAACCATTCAGGAAAAAGTGCATGATCTGGTGCATGCCATGGGCGGATCGGTGAGCGCCGAACATGGGATTGGGCGGCTGAAAGTGGCCGATCTGGAACGCTATGGCGACCCGGTGAAACTGGCCATGATGCGCCAGATCAAAGCAGCGTTTGACCCCAATGGCATTTTGAACCCCGGCGCGGTGCTGCGCGTGGGGGGGTAAGGTGGCGCTTGGCCCGTGCCTGCTTTACAGCCCCTCAAAGGCGCAAAGCGCGTGCACTTCCATGCCCATTGCTTCCAGCCGCTGGCGCCCGCCCAATTCGGGCAGATCCACCACAAAGGCACAGCCCACAATGTTGGCGCCCAAGCGTTCGACCAGCTTGATGCCCGCCTCGGCCGTGCCGCCCGTGGCCAACAGGTCATCCACCAGCAGCACGGTTTCGCCCGGCGCCAGTGCATCATCATGGATCTCGACGATGGCCGAGCCATATTCCAGCGTATAGTCTTGCGAAATCACCGCGCCCGGCAGCTTGCCCTTTTTACGAATGGGCACAAACCCCGTGCCCAGTTGGTGCGCCACCGCGCCCCCCAGAATAAAGCCGCGCGCCTCTAGCCCCACCACCTTGTCGATGCGCTGGCCGGCATAGGGATGCAGCATTTGGTCAACCGCCATGCGAAAGCCGCGCGGATCGGCAAAAAGCGTGGTGACATCGCGAAACAAGATCCCTTCATGGGGAAAATCAACGATGGTGCGGATATACTCTTTTACGGTTTTGGCTGGTGTCATCGGTTTATCCTGTGGGTGGGGGCGGTAGGGATGTGCCAGCTTAGCGTGATTGGCGCAACCCCGTTTCATCGGCCGGGTAATGGCGGCGCAGCGCCATTTTGTCTTGGGGGGCCAGCTGTTTGGCGGCATTGCTGTCTTCGGCAAAGACTGACAAGCCGTTGTAATGGCTGTTTTTTATATCGGTCATCAAGCCCAGCGATTGGGTCAGCTCCTCCAGCAGCGCAGATTCGTAATCGCTGATCGCCAAGCGGCGGGTGAAAACGATATTCGCCCCCTGAATAACGCCCGTCTGGTCCCACCAAATGCGCACCGCCCCGCCGCGCACCAAGGCCCCCTCGAAGCCGCGAATACCCTTTCCCAGCAAAGGTGTGCGCCCATCATTATCGACGAAATAAAGGCGGATATCGGCCTCGGCCGGGCTGTTTGATTGGACCAGCTGAATATTGGCGCCCGCGGTGTTCAGATATTGCACCGCACGCGTCAATGCCGCGCGTGCGCGTGCCTGTGGGCGGCCCAAAAACGCCCGGTCCATGCGGGCGATGGCCACCTTTAGCACCGTTCCCAATGGCCACCGCACCGCCGGTTTGGCGCAGGGGCCGCGCGGCGGGGCTGCGCAGGCCACAAGGCGGTAGAAATCCTCGTCCGCCAATGGCCCGGATGTTTCGATATAGTCTTGCGCGCGCACTGGCCCCGCCAATAGCAGTGCCAGAACCCAGATCATGGCCAAACGCATGGTTTACAAAACCCGCCCCGCCACCGCATCGAGACGGGCCAAAACCTGCGGATCGCGGGCGCTGGGCGCGGTGATCAGCGCCGTATCCAGCGCATGATCGCAGCCTTGCGGGCAGGGCAGGCGGGGGGCGCTGCCCAACAGCGCTGGCAGCGCGGCAATCGTGGCTTGGGCCGCATGCGCATTGCGCGTCAATGTTGCTATGATATCAGAAACTTGCACCGCATCGTGGTTTGGGTGCCAACAGTCATAATCGGTCACCATTGCCACAGAGGCGTAGCACATCTCGGCCTCGCGGGCCAATTTCGCCTCGGGCATATTGGTCATGCCAATCACATCGGCGCCCCATTGGTCGCGATACATCCGGCTTTCGGCGAGGCTGGAAAACTGCGGCCCCTCCATGGCCAGGTAGGTGCCGCCTTGGTGCACGCGCACGCCGCTGTTTTGGGCCGCAGTGGCGCAATGCGCCCCCAGACCGGCACAGGTGGGATGGGCCATGCTGACATGGGCCACGCAGCCGGTGCCGAAAAAGCTGCTGTCGCGGCCTTGGGTGCGGTCGATGAATTGGTCGACAATCACGAAATCGCCCGGCGCCATATGCGCGCGAAACGAACCACAGGCCGACATGCTGACCAAATCGGTCACGCCCAGCCGTTTCATCGCATCGATATTGGCACGGTAGGGCACGCTGCTGGGGCTGTGCACATGGCCGCGGCCATGGCGGGGTAAGAATGCCATTGGCGTGCCGTGCAAAACCCCCGTCAATATCGCGTCTGACGGCGCGCCCCAAGGCGTGCTGATCTGGCGCCATTCGGCCTGTTGCAGCCCCTCGAACTGATACAGCCCCGATCCGCCGATCACCCCAATCATTCTATCTGTCATTCGCTGGCCCTTTTTTGGCCAGATTGCCCAACTCGCGGCCAAAAGAAAAGCCATGCTGCGGGCGCGGCGCTACATACCTATCTGCCGCTCGCGCCAGACCACCGAAAGGATGGCCAAGATCGCCAAGGCCGAGGTGATAAACATGATCCAGATCAGGGGGAATTCGCCAGCGCCGGGCACCAGCAATGCGCCCGCCAACGCCGATAATGCCGCCCCACCGCCGATCATGATGGCGCCGCCCAGCCCGCTGGCCGTGCCCGCCAAATGCGGCCGGACCGACAGCATGCCGGCGGTGGCGTTGGAAATGGTCATGCCATTGCCGATGCCCACCAGTGTCATGAACCCAAAAAAGCTGATCGGGCCAGAATGGCCGGTGTAGGAGGACACCAGCGACAAAGCCATGCCAAAGGTGCCAATCAGCGTGCCGTAAAGCACCATGCGGTTCACCCCCACCCGCGCGGCAAAGGCGCCGGTGATCCAGTTGCCCAGAAAATAGCCAATCGAGGGCGCCGCGAAATAAAGCCCCATTTCGCTGGGCGACAGGCCAAACACGTCAGATGCCACAAAGGGCGCGCCGCCGAGATAGGCAAAAAACGCCCCCGACCCCAGCGCCGAGGCCATGCAATAGCCCCAAAACCGGGGGCTTTTCAGCAATTCGGGATATTCCCGAAACTGCCCTGCCAGTGTGTTGTCTGATTTGCGCGCGGTCTCGCCCAGATCGTTCCACGCGATGATAAACACCATGCCGCCACACAGCATGAGCAGCGCGAAATTGGCGCGCCAGCCCCAGATTTGTTCCAGCATACCGCCGATGGCTGGGGCGATCATGGGCACAACCGCCATACCCATCGTGACATAGCCAATCATCGAGGCGGCGCGATCTTGGCTATAGATATCGCGCACCACCGCACGGCTTAGCACCATGGCCACGGCAATCACCGCCTGCATCATGCGAAAGATCAAAAACACCGTTGCGTTGGGGGCCAGAATGCAGCCCAAAGTGGCGACAAGATAAATGAGCACGCCACCTAAAATAATGGGGCGGCGGCCAAATTTGTCTGATATCGGGCCTACCAGAATTTGCAAAATCGCATTCATGGCCAGATACACCGCCACCGACAGCTGCATCACGCTGTAATCCACCTCGAACCACGCGGCCATGCCGGGTAGCGAGGGCAAAAACACGTTCATCGACATAGCCGAGATGCCTGCAAGCAGGATCAAGGTCGAAATATGGGGTGGCGAGGTGCGGTTAAAATATGTCCCGCGGGGCGTATCTGACATGGCCCAAGGCTTAAGGTGCGGGGGCAGGGCTGTCCAGCGCGTGAGATTGCGGTATTTGCTTATTTGCAATTCGCTGCGCTTGTATTTCACAAATTTTGCAAATTTGCGGGATTTCGCTTTGGTTCGTGCGCGCGCAACATTATAACCCTGCCAAACCGAAGAGGACCGCCATGAAAGATATCCTTCAGCAATTGGAAGACCGCCGCGCTGCAGCCCGTCAGGGTGGCGGTGCGCATCGTATCGAAGCCCAGCACGCCAAAGGCAAGCTTAGCGCGCGCGAACGCGTCGAACTGCTGCTCGATGAAGGCAGCTTTGAGGAATACGACATGTTCGTAACCCATCGCTGCACCGATTTTGATATGCAGCAAAACAAGCCCGCCGGCGATGGCGTGGTTGTGGGCTGGGGCACGGTGAACGGGCGCCAAGTTTACGTGTTCAGCCAAGATTTCACCGTCTTGGGCGGCTCGGTCAGCGCCACGCATGCCATGAAGATTTGCAAAATCATGGATATGGCCATGCAAAACGGGGCGCCGGTTATTGGCATCAACGATTCGGGCGGCGCGCGTATCCAAGAGGGCGTAGATTCGCTGGCAGGCTATGGCGAGGTATTCCAGCGCAATATCATGGCCTCGGGCGTGGTGCCGCAAATCAGCCTGATCATGGGCCCCTGCGCCGGTGGCGCGGTTTACAGCCCTGCGATGACCGATTTCATTTTCATGGTCAAAGACAGCAGTTACATGTTCGTCACCGGCCCCGATGTGGTGAAAACCGTAACCAACGAGGTTGTCACCGCAGAAGAACTGGGCGGGGCCAGCACCCACACGCGCAAATCCAGCGTGGCCGACGGCGCCTTTGAAAACGATGTCGAGGCGCTGGCCGAAGTGCGCCGCCTGATCGATTTCTTGCCGCTGAACAACCGCGAAAAGCCCCCCGTGCGCCCCTTCTTCGACGATCCGGCGCGTATCGAGGAAAGCTTGGACACCTTGGTGCCCGCCAATGCCAACACCCCTTATGATATGAAAGAGTTGATCGAGAAAATCGCAGACGAGGGCGATTTTTACGAAATTCAGGCCGAATACGCCAAGAATATCATCACAGGCTTTATCCGCCTTGAAGGGCGCACCGTGGGTGTGGTGGCCAACCAACCGATGGTTTTGGCCGGTGTGCTGGATATCGACAGCGCCCGCAAAGCGGCGCGTTTCGTGCGCTTTTGCGATGCGTTTGAAATTCCAATCCTGACGCTGGTTGATGTGCCGGGCTTCTTGCCGGGCACCAAGCAGGAATATGACGGTGTGATCAAACACGGCGCCAAGCTGCTGTTTGCCTATGGCGAGGCCACGGTGCCAAAGGTGACGGTGATCACCCGCAAAGCCTATGGTGGGGCCTATGTGGTGATGGCCTCGAAACACCTGCGCGCAGATGTGAATTATGCGTGGCCCACCTCGGAAGTGGCGGTGATGGGGGCCAAGGGGGCGACCGAGATTCTCTATCGCAGTGAATTGGGGGATGCCGAGAAAATTGCAAAGCGAACCAAAGATTACGAAGACGCTTTTGCAAACCCGTTCGTTGCAGCAGAACGCGGCTTTATCGACGAGGTGATCCAGCCGCGCAGCACGCGCAAGCGGGTGGCGCGGGCCTTTGCGATGCTGCGCAACAAACAGCAATCGATGCCGTGGAAAAAGCACGACAACATTCCGCTGTAACCTCTGGCGCGAAACTGGACCCGGCCCATGACCCGCAAAACCGCCAAAGCGCGCTGGCATATCTGCGATAGCGAGGGTGTTCTCACCCTCGCACGGCGCAGCCCTGCGCGGTTTGATTTTGCGGTATGCGCCGGGTTTGCACAGCCGGCATGGCCGCTGTCACGGCGCAAATTGGCCCAGCAAATCCGCCAAGATATGTGGCGCGCCTTGCAGCACATCCGGGGGTTTTGCCCGGTTGTGCAGGTCAGCGCCCGGCCCGATGGGCTAAGCGTGCGTGCAGGCGGCGCCGTGGCGGGCCGGTTCCCGCGCGCCCGGGCCGAGGCCGCGCTGCGCGACCTTTTAGACGACCCTGCAAACCAGCGGCGATGGTTTGGCTTTGCGGCGGGAAAGAATCATGCTTGAGTATCTGCGAGATACCGTCGCGCTGGGAGGGGCGTTCGCGGGCGCGACCACGGCTGCAGGGCAGGAGGAGGCCCTCGCCGTGCCCTCCGATAACCCCGTTTGGCTGCAGGAATGGTTCATCGACCCTTTGGCCGACGGGCAGCTAGACTATGCGCGCTTTCGCTTTGTCATGCCGGCTTTGGCGCAGGGCACCCGGTTCGAGCAGATCGAGGCCGATTTCGCCCATCTGTGCGAAAATGTGGCGATGCCGCTGTTGGCCCAAGCCGGGCTTTCGGCGCCGCGTGTCGTGGTATCTGTGGCCGAACGCGAAACCGAATTTGGCACCGCATCCCCCGGTTTGCGGCAGTTTTTCGAGGCATTTCGCGTGGAAAACAACCTCTGTATCTGGGAGGGGTTTTGATGGCAGCACAATATCTTGCGGGGCGTTCTTCACCCAACGTGAAAATTGCGGCTTTCGGGCCACAACCCTTACCTAAGGCTGATGTGGCATATGCGCCCTCGCCTTTGTCGTGTATGGCTTGGCTTGCCCACAGTGGTGTGGGCGTCAAACCAATCGGGGCACGCACCGCGCGTCAGAACGCGGATCTGCCCATGGCACGATACAGGAGAAATACATGTCGCAGTCTTTTAAAACCATTCTGGCCGTTGGCCTGTTTGCAGCGCTTGGCGCATGCGCCAGCGCACCCAAGTAAGACGAATTCATCGTCGTCGACCCCGAGCCGATTTCGGTGGAACCTGTTTACACAGGCAAGTACAAATAACCCCTGTGCGGGGCGGGCCGCTGCGCCTGCCTCGCGCCCATGGTCGCGGTGCAGTTTTTTGCGTGCAGCCCCAAGAAAGGGTATGGCATGCTAAAACATCGTGGCTTTCCGGGGCGGCTGCCCGGAACTGATTTTCAATTCGTCATTCGGCGCCCAAACCCCAAAGGGGTGACGCCATTGGTGCGGCGCGAACGCTATCGCGACCGCAAGGCCGTGGATCGCATGGCCGATCGTGTCTTCTTGGCGGCCCTGTGGGACCACTTTGCAGATCAACCATTCGAGCGCGGCAATCTGGATGCGGGCCGCCTTAGCTGGCTTTTCGGCCGCGAGGTTGTGCCCGCCGAAGACACGTTTGACCCAGCCAGCTACGAGGCATTGCTGGTGATCAAAGAAGACGTGGCGCGCGCCTCTTTCCCCGAGGTGTTCGAGGAATGATCGGCGGGGTTTTGCGCAATGCTGTGCCATTTGGGCAGGAAACAGCCGAAACGGGCGGTTTGCTGGCCAAGCCAATTGCGCGAAATCCCGGCCAAGGCCAAACTGCGGGTGTAGTGGGCGTCCGTTGCATGCGGGCCGGGGGCTATGGTCCCAACCGTTACCCTTCCACTGGCGGGCGGGCGGGCCTTACCCTGGGCCTTCCGCCTGCTTTTTCGTCTGGAAAATTTGCAAATATCTTTAATGGGCAAAGACTTGCCCAAAACACAGCCCTGCGCGGCCCGCTCTTTTCGGGGCAGGTAAAACGCGGCACATGCCATTGGGCGGCACGCCGCTTTAGCCAACACCGCGCAAGGAGATATTCATGCCAAACAGCATCAAACCGGGTGGTTTGCCCATGGGTCGGGCCGCTGTGGCCTTTGGGTTTGCACTTACGATTGCAGGCTGCGGGGAAACCCCGTTGGAGCAATCTGTGCTGGGCGCCGGTGGTGGCGCATTGGGCGCAGCCGTGCTGGATGTGGACACAACCACAGGCGCCTTGGTTGGCGCGCTTGCCAATATCGCCTATTGCCAGCGCCACCCAGAAGAGTGCTGATGCGAATTTCGGCGCCGCGCTTACCATAAAGAATATACAAACCCATCCTTTTGGGGTGGAATGTGCTCATAAGCCTTATACAAAAATCTGGGGCATCGAGCATGAGCATGGCAAAATTACTGGCAGCTGCAGCGATCTGCAGCGCGCTTTCGGGCTGTATGGCGGCACCGGAAACGTCCAGCCGATTCTATTTCAGCCCGACTTACGCGCCGCTTCCCGGCACGGATTAAGCCGGGCCCGCGCCACCACGGTGGCACGATCCGTTCTTCTAACACGCGCAAACAGCGCTGCCCGCATCCCTGCGGGCGGCGCTGTTTTGCGTTTTGACCTCTCCAAGAAAAGGGACAGCGCATGTTCAACAAGATCCTGATTGCCAACCGCGGCGAGATCGCCTGCCGTGTGATCAAGACGGCCCGCAAGATGGGCATTCAAACCGTGGCCATCTATTCCGATTCCGATGCCAATGCGCTGCATGTGCAAATGGCTGACGAGGCGGTGCATATTGGCCCGCCACCGGCGAACCAATCCTATATCGTGATCGATAAGGTCATGGCGGCCATTCGTGCATCGGGCGCGCAGGCGGTGCATCCGGGCTATGGGTTCTTGTCTGAAAACCCAAAATTCGCCGAAGCGCTGGCCGCCGAGGGCGTGGCCTTTGTTGGCCCCCCCGTTGGCGCGATCGAGGCGATGGGCGATAAGATCACCAGCAAAAAAATTGCCCAAGAGGCCAATGTTTCCACGGTTCCGGGCTATATGGGCCTGATCGAAGACGCAGATGAAGCTGTGAAAATCAGTGGCGAAATCGGTTATCCGGTGATGATCAAGGCCTCGGCCGGGGGCGGCGGCAAGGGCATGCGCATCGCGTGGAACGATACAGAGGCGCGCGAGGGTTTCCAATCTTCAAAGAACGAGGCGGCGAACTCGTTTGGCGATGACCGGATTTTCATCGAGAAATTCGTCACCCAGCCCCGCCACATCGAAATTCAGGTTCTGTGCGACGCCCATGGCAACGGCATTTATCTGGGCGAGCGTGAATGCTCGATCCAGCGCCGCAACCAAAAGGTGATCGAAGAGGCCCCCAGCCCCTTCCTCGACGAGGCAACCCGCCGCGCCATGGGCGAGCAGGCCGTGGCCTTGGCCAAGGCCGTGGGCTATGCCAGCGCTGGCACGGTTGAATTCATCGTGGATGGCAACAAGAACTTCTATTTCCTTGAAATGAACACCCGCCTTCAGGTGGAACACCCTGTGACCGAGCTGATCACCGGTATCGATTTGGTCGAACAAATGATCCGCGTGGCTGCGGGCCAGCCCTTGTCGATCACCCAAGACGACGTGCAGCTGAATGGCTGGGCGATGGAAAGCCGCCTTTATGCCGAAGACCCCTATCGCAACTTCTTGCCCTCGATTGGCCGCCTGACCCGCTACCGCCCGCCCGTCGAGGTGGCCGCAGGCCCGCTGCTGGATATGGGGAAATGGCAAGGCGAGGCGCCCGCAGGACCCACCGCAGTGCGCAACGATACCGGCGTCTACGAGGGCGGCGAGATCAGCATGTATTACGACCCGATGATTGCCAAGCTTTGCACATGGGCCCCCACCCGCGCCGAGGCGATCGAGGCGATGCGCGTGGCGTTGGACCGCTTCGAGGTTGAGGGCATCGGCCATAACCTGCCGTTCTTGTCGGCGGTGATGGATCACCCCAAATTCGTGTCGGGTGACATGACAACGGCCTTTATTGCCGAAGAATACCCCGAAGGTTTTGAAGGGGCCGCGCTGGACGAGGGCGCGCTGCGCCGTATCGCGGCCAGCTGTGCCGCCATGCACCGCGTGGCAGAAATTCGCCGCGCCCGCGTGTCGGGGCGGATGGACAACCACGAACGCACCGTCGGCAGCGACTGGGTGGCCAGCTTGCAGGGCCACGAATTTGCCCTGCATATTGCCGCCGATACCAAAGGCGCCAGCGTCAGCTTTGCCGATGGCACCACCTTGCGGGTGACGGGCGATTGGACGCCGGGCGACAAGCTGGCCGATATGCTGGTGGATGGGGCGCCGCTGGTGATGAAGGTTGGTAAAATCTCGGGCGGGTTCCGCATTCGCACCCGGGGTGCCGACCTAAAGGTGCATGTGCGCACCCCGCGTCAGGCAGAATTGGCGAAACTGATGCCAGAAAAACTGCCGCCAGATACCTCGAAGCTGCTGCTGTGCCCAATGCCCGGCTTGGTGGTGAAACTGGATGTCGAAGAGGGCCAAGAGGTGCAAGAAGGGCAGGCGCTGTGCACCGTCGAGGCGATGAAGATGGAAAACATCTTACGCGCCGAACGCAAAGGGATCGTGGCCAAAATCAACGCAGCCCCCGGCGATAGCCTTGCCGTGGACGACGTGATTATGGAGTTCGAGTAAGTCCCTATGGCTGCATCTGCCCGGCATATTGTGTTGGCCCCAAAGGGCCAAGGCGCCGCCGGCGGGTGCGGCCTGTGGCGCGGCGGCGGGTAGCCGCCGCTGCCTTCGCGTATTTCTTGCTGTCGGATCGGCATTTTGTCGATGGCCCGGCCGATTTCACGCACGCTCCATGGCAGGGGTTTGCGAATTTTCGACGCGCCATCCTTGCCGATGATCACCAGCGAAAACCCCCGCGGGCGCAGCGCTTGGCGCAGCGCTGTGCGGTTTTGTGGCGCGGTATCGACCACCACCACGACATCACGGGCCAACAGGCCTGCCGGATCTTCGGCCAAAAGGCGCATTTGCTCTACGAACCGCGGGTCGCTTTCGCTGTCAGCAAACACGATGACGGGGCGTTTTTTCCATAAAAACTGGTTCAATTCCGCCCCATCTGCCGGTATTGCCCCCAGCCTGGTGGCCATGGCGGCGGTATCTTCGGCCATGGCGATCGGCGCCGAAAAGAGTGTAAAAAGAACGAATAAGACCTGTATCATCACGGTTCCCCCTAGGGCTGATATAGCGACGATTGACCGTGATTGCAGGGGCAATTGCCGAAAACTTTTGCAAAATCCGCGCTTTAACCCGGGGCTAAGCCTGCTGGGCCACGATGGAAATTGTTTTGCATATTGGTGCGCATCGCACCGCTACCACCTCGTTTCAGGCCTATATGCGTGGCAATGCGCCGGGGCTGGCGCAGGGGGGCGTGGCGTTTTGGGGGCCGCTGCGCACACGAAACGGGCTGTTTTCGGGCCTTTGGGCACTGGTGCAACCCAGCCCAAAGGCAGGCGCGGCGCGTGTTGCCGGGCGCGTGGCGCTGGCCTTGGCACGGGTGGAAAACAGCGGCGCGCGGGTTTTGGTGATCAGCGACGAAAATATCTTGGGCCAACCCTGCGCCATGCTGCGCGATGGGCGCGCCTATCCCCATGCCGCCGCGCGGGCCGGTGCCTTGCAGCGTGCCTTTGGGGGGCGCATTGGGGCGGTGGTTTTGGGGTTGCGCAGCCCCGATATGTGGTGGCCCTCGCTGGTGGCGATGGCGGTAGGGCGGGGGCACCCGATGCCCGATGCCCGCGCCTGCGCGCGCATGGCCGCAAGCAGCCTGGATTGGGCCGGTCTGGCGCAGGCGCTGCACCTGGCCATGGGCTGCCCTGTGGGCCTGCTGGCGCACGAGCTGTGCGCCCATGCCCCCGACCGGCGATTGGCGGCCATGCTGTCGATGCTACCGGGCGCGGCGGTGGCGCCACTGGCCCTGCCCAGCCCGCCTTTGGGCCTGCATTTGAATGCAGCCCCCTGTTACACAGGTTTTGGCCCCACCCATTCGGCCCAGCTGCGCAGCGCCTACGAGGCGATGCTGCGCCATTTTGCTGCCGCGTCTGTGGGCCCCGTGACCCTACTGAACAAGACCATGCCCGACGTACAGGGGAAAACCCCGGCGCCCGGCCCCATACCAAGAGGACAAACACATGAGCACCAAGGACCAGTGGCGCAAACTGGCTGAGAAAGAGCTACGCGGCAAACCGCTTGAAGACCTGACCTGGAAAACCCTAGAGGGGATCGAGGTGCAGCCGCTTTACACGGCCGAAGATACCGCAGATCTGCCGCATATGGGCTCGGTTCCGGGCGTTGGCCCCTTTACCCGGGGTGTGAAGGCCACGATGTATGCTGGCCGCCCATGGACCATCCGCCAATATGCAGGGTTTTCCACGGCAGAAGAATCGAACGCATTTTACCGCAAGGCGCTGGCCGCTGGGCAACAGGGCGTATCGGTGGCCTTCGATCTGGCCACCCATCGCGGCTATGATAGCGACCACCCCCGTGTGGTGGGCGATGTTGGCAAGGCGGGCGTGGCGATCGACAGCGTAGAGGATATGAAAATTCTCTTCGACGGCATCCCGCTGGACAAGGTTTCGGTTTCGATGACCATGAATGGCGCGGTGATCCCGATTTTGGCCAATTTCATCGTGGTTGGCGAAGAACAAGGGCATGACAAATCGCTGCTGTCGGGCACCATTCAGAATGACATTCTGAAAGAATTCATGGTGCGTAACACCTATATTTACCCGCCCGAACCCTCGATGCGGATCATCTCTGATATCATTGAATATACCTCGAACGAGATGCCGAAATTCAACTCGATCTCGATCTCGGGCTATCACATGCAAGAGGCTGGCGCCAATTTGGTGCAAGAGCTGGCCTATACGCTGGCCGATGGCCGCGAATATGTGCGCGCGGCCATTCAGGCGGGCATGGATGTTGACAAATTCGCAGGCCGTTTGTCGTTCTTTTTTGCGATTGGCATGAATTTCTTTATGGAAATCGCAAAATTGCGGGCGGCGCGCACCCTGTGGCACCGGGTGATGACCGAATTTGGCGCCCAAGACGAGCGCTCGAAAATGTTGCGCACCCATTGCCAAACCTCTGGCGTGTCGCTGCAAGAGCAAGACCCCTACAATAACGTCGTGCGCACCGCCTACGAGGCGCTGAGCGCGGTTTTGGGGGGCACCCAATCGCTGCACACCAACGCACTGGACGAGGCCATTGCCCTGCCCACCGAATTTTCAGCGCGTATCGCGCGCAACACCCAGTTGATTTTACAAGAAGAAACTGGTGTTACCAAGGTGGTGGACCCGCTGGCAGGCTCTTACTACGTGGAAAGCCTGACCAACGAATTGATCGAAAAAGCCTGGGCGCTGATGCAAGAGGTCGAAGAGATGGGCGGCATGACCAAGGCTGTGGCCAGCGGCATGCCCAAGCTGCGCATCGAGGAATCGGCGGCCACCCGCCAAGCATTGATCGACCGCGGTGACGAGGTGATCGTGGGTGTGAACAAATACCGCAAAGACAAGGAAGACCCGATCGACATTTTGGAGATCGACAACCAAAAAGTGCGCGAAGGCCAGATTGCGCGTTTGGAAAAAATGCGCGCCACCCGCGACGAGGCTGCCTGCCAAGCTGCGCTAGACGCGCTTACCCGCCGCGCAGCCGAAGGGGGCAACCTATTGGAAGCGGCCGTCGTTGCCGCGCGGGCACGGGCCTCTGTGGGGGAAATCAGCATGGCTATGGAAAAACAATTCGGCCGCCACCGGGCCGAGGTGAAAACCTTGGCAGGCGTTTATGGCGCCGCCTACGAAGGCGATGAAGGCTTTGCCGCCATTCAACGCTCGGTCGAGCAATTTGCCGAAGACGAAGGCCGCCGCCCGCGCATGTTGGTTGTGAAAATGGGCCAAGATGGCCACGACCGTGGGGCAAAGGTGATTGCAACCGCTTTTGCCGATATCGGCTTTGATGTGGATGTGGGCCCACTGTTTCAAACCCCGGAAGAGGCGGCACAAGATGCCATCGACAATGACGTGCATGTCGTGGGCATTTCCAGCCAAGCGGCGGGCCATAAAACCCTGGCACCCCAGCTGATAGAGGCGCTGCGCGCCCGGGATGCTGGCGATATCATCGTGATCTGTGGGGGCGTGATCCCACAGCAAGATTACGAATTCCTGAAAAGCGCAGGCGTGAAGGCCATTTTTGGCCCCGGCACCAATATCCCCGCAGCCGCGCAGGATATTTTGCAGCTGATCCGTCAGGCCCGCAGCTAAGGCGGCGGGGCATTTTCGGGGCTGGCGCAGGCTGGCCGCACATGAAAACGGGCCAGTGCGGTGCTGGCCCGTTTTTTTGATGGCTGATTACAGCAGCTTCAGGTCCGACGCCATTTGACGGCCATCGCGCCCATCGCGCAGGTCGTAGCCAACTTTTTGGTTGTCTGCCAAACCAGTCAGCCCCGAACGCTCGACCGCGGAGATGTGCACAAACACATCTTTGCCGCCGTCATCGGGCGCGATAAAGCCGTAGCCTTTTGTCGTGTTAAACCATTTCACGGTGCCAGTGGGCATGTCCCGTGTCTCCTTCTTCTTTTCCTCGTCCTTCCCCAGTTATGCGGGGCCCCATGCATGCCGGCCTTCAGGGTTCCGGCGTCGGCAAGAGGCGGAGACTGAAATCCTTGGTGCAGGAAAATTAAATTGCAGGAGTTTTGCAAAAAACAAGTGAAACTTGTTCAAATTAATGAAATGCAAGGCCGGTTCGCGCCAAAGCACAGAATTTAGCGCCTTTCGGCGCAAGGGGGCTTCTATGAAACTTTATGGTCTGAAAAATTGCGATACCTGCCGCAAGGCGCTAAAAGCGCTGCCGCAGGCACAGCTGGTGGATGTGCGCACCGATGGGGTGGGCGCCGATGTGCTGGCGCGTGCCTTGGCGCAATTTGGCGCGGCGCTGGTCAATACCCGCTCTACCACGTGGCGCGCATTAGACGCGGGCGCGCGCGCGCAACCACCATTGGCCTTGTTGCAGGCCCACCCCAGCCTGATGAAACGGCCGCTGATCGAAACAGCCGATGGCACGCTTTATCTGGGGTGGGGCAAGGCCGAGCAGGCGGCGCTGGCCTAAGCGGGCACAAAAAAGGCCCGCAATGGCGGGCCTTTTCGTAGGGTTTTCAGAAAGATCAGCGCAGGTCTGGCGGTGTTGCTTCGTTCACCAAGGCCTGCAGCACCTCGTCCAGTGGGTGAACGCTGGTTTGCTGTTCGCCCAAGCGGCGCAGCGAAACGGTGCCTTGCTCTACCTCTTTCATCCCGCAGGCCAAGATAACCGGCACCTTGCCCACCGAATGTTCACGGATCTTATAGTTGATCTTTTCATTGCGCAGGTCGGTTTCGGCGCGCACGCCCATGGCATTCAGCTTGGCGGCCACCTCTTTGCAATAGGCATCGGCATCCGACACAATCGCCGCCACCACCACCTGGCGCGGGGCCAGCCAGAAGGGCAGTTTGCCGGCGTGGTTTTCGATCAAGATGCCGATGAAGCGCTCGAAACTGCCCAGCACCGCGCGATGCAGCATCACGGGGCGGTGTTTTTCGCCATCGCGGCCAATATAGGTGGCGTCCAGCCGTTCTGGCAGCACGAAATCCACCTGCAGCGTGCCACATTGCCAGTCGCGGCCAATCGCATCGGTCAGCACAAATTCCAGTTTCGGCCCGTAAAACGCCCCCTCGCCGGGGTTCAATTCGTAAGAATAGCCGGCCGCTTGGGTGGCATTTTCCAGCGCTGTTTCGGCCTTGTCCCAAACCGCATCTTCGCCCGCCCGGGTGTCGGGCCGGTCCGAGAATTTGACGCGGAACTTTTCAAACCCCAAGTCGCGGTAGATCGACGATAGAAATTCGATGAACTTGCGGGTTTCTGCCTCGATCTGATCTTCGGCGCAGAAAATATGCGCGTCATCTTGGGTAAAGCCGCGCACCCGCATGATGCCGTGCAACGCGCCCGAGGGCTCGTAGCGGTTGCAGCTGCCAAATTCGGCCATGCGCAAAGGCAGATCGCGATAAGATTTCAGCCCGACATTGAAGATTTGCACATGGCACGGGCAGTTCATCGGTTTCAGCGCGTTCACGGCCTTTTCGCGGGCATGGTCTTCGTCGACTTCGACGATGAACATGTTTTCTTGGTATTTATCCCAATGCCCCGAGGCCTCCCACAGCTTGCGGTCTACCACTTGGGGGGTGTTCACCTCGACATAGCCGCCGCGGCGTTGCTGGCGGCGCATATAATCTTGCAAGGTGGTGTAGATAGACCAGCCATTGGGGTGCCAGAACACTTGGCCCGGCGCCTCTTCTTGCATGTGAAACAGGTCCATTTCACGGCCCAGTTTGCGGTGGTCGCGTTTGGCGGCCTCTTCCAGCATATGCAGGTGGGCTTTCAGCGCGTCTTTGTTCAAGAACGCCACGCCGTAGATGCGTTGCAGCATGGCACGGCTGCTGTCGCCCCGCCAATAGGCGCCAGCCACGTTCATCAGCTTAAAGCCATCGGCAGGCACTTGGCCGGTGTGTTGCAGGTGCGGGCCACGGCACAGATCTTGCCATTCGCCGTGCCAATACATGCGAATGGGCTGGCCATCATCGGGGATGGCGTTGACCAGCTCGACCTTATAGGGCTCGTTCAGCGCCTCGTAATGCGCAATGGCGCGGTCGCGCGGCCATACTTCGGTGCGCACGCTGTCGCGGGCGGCGATGATCTCGCGCATTTTCTTTTCGATCTGGCCCAGATCTTCGGGGGTAAACGGCTCGGACCGGTCGAAATCGTAATACCAGCCATGTTCGATCACCGGCCCGATGGTGACTTTGACATCTGGCCAAATTTCTTGCACGGCACGGGCCATGATATGGGCCAGATCGTGGCGCACCAGTTCCAGCGCTGCCGCCTCGTCTTTCATGGTGTTGATGGCGATGCTGGCATCTTCGTTCAGCGGCCATTGCAAATCGAAATGCGCGCCGTTCACTGTGGCGCTGATGGCTTTTTTGGCCAGCGATGTGGCAATGGCTGCGGCCACTTCTGCAGGGGTGATGCCTGCGGGAAAGCTGCGTTGATTGCCATCGGGGAAGGTGAGAGTGATGTCTGCCATTTGGCAACTCCTCGTCGGTTTGGCGCCCACGGAACGCCCGGTTGCGGGTATTTGGTTCGCGCCCCTTTTGCGTGGGCTTTGCGCCTACGTCAAGGCGATTTGCGCAGGGAAATGGTGCAAGGGCGGTTGCAGAGGGCGGCGCTGCATGCCCTTATGGGGCTGCGCCAATCAAAGGAGAAACCGATGCCTGCCGCCCAATTTTTGCACACCCCAGACGGCCGCCAAATTGCCTATCACCGCAGCGCGGGGCAGGGGCCGGGTATTGTATTCTTGGGGGGGTTCAAATCTGATATGGAAGGCACCAAGGCGCTGTTTTTGGAAGACTGGGCACAGCAGCAGGGCCGGGCGTTTTTGCGCTTTGATTATTCGGGCCATGGCCAAAGCAGCGGTGCCTTTGATGAAGGCGCCATCGGCGATTGGGCCAGTGATGCCCGCGCCGCCATCACCCAACTGACCGAGGGGCCGCAGGTGATCGTAGGGTCCAGCATGGGGGGGTGGATTTCGCTGTTGATCTGCCGCGCCATGCCCGAAAGGGTGGCGGGCTTGGTGACAATTGCCGCAGCACCCGATTTTACCGAAGACAGCATGTGGGCCAGTTTTGACGCCAGCCAGCGCGCAGCGCTTGCACAGAACGGGCGCATCGAGCTGCCCAGCGATTACGACGATGGGCCCTATGTGATCACCCAACGCCTGATCGAAGAGGGGCGCAACAATCTGGTGCTGCGCAGCCCCTTGGCGCTGCCCATGCCCGTGCGGTTTTTGCAAGGCACCGCAGATGAGGCGGTAGAAAACGCCGTAGCCCTGCGCCTGTTAGATCATGCCACAGGCCCCGACATGCGCCTAAGTTTGGTCAAGGGGGCCGATCACCGCTTTTCCAGCCCCGATTGTTTGGCGCTGATGGCCCAAGCCATTGCCGAGGTCAGCGCCGCCGCCGGGCACAGTTCCTAATTGCAAGGGGGGCAGGGCTGGGCCATGTCTGGGGCATGTAGTTGTAAGGGGTTCCCAATGACCGAGCCGGTGGTGCTTTTGCCCACAATGATGTGCGACGCGCGGTTGTTTCAGGCGCAAATCACCCCGTTGTCGCGCCAACGCCCAGTTATGGTGGCGCCCATTTCGGGTGCCGAGCGGATAGATGAAATTGCCAGCACCTTGCTGGATATGTTGCCGCATAAATTTGCCTTGGCCGGGCACAGCATGGGCGGGATTGTGGCGTTAGAGCTGTTGCGCCGCGCCCCCAACCGCGTGACACGGCTGGCGCTGATGGCCACCAGCCCCTTTGGTGAAACCCCGCAAACCAGCGCCGCCTACGAACCGCTGATCGTGGCGGCGCGGGCCGGGCGCTTGGATCAGGCGCTAAAAGGGGTGGTGCCGCGCGCTGCATTGGCGCCGGGGCCCGGGCGCGTGGCGGTTTTGGGCCAGTTTCACGCCATGGCCCATGATGCGGGGGCGGGGCAATTTGTGGCGCAATTGCGCGCCTTGCAGCGCCGGCGCGATCAGCAAAGCACGCTGCGCCGCTGCAAAGTGCCCACCACCATAATATGCGGCGCCCATGATACGATCACGCCGCCGCGCCGGCATGCGCTGATGGCGGGGCTGGTGCCCTGTTCGCGCCTAGAGGTGATCGAACAGGCAGGCCATTTTATGCCCTTGGAAGCGCCAGACGCGCTGAACCAGATTTTGCAAAACTGGCTGGCCCAGCCCTATGTGCTGCAGGATCGGCAGGCATAAAAAAGCCCAAACCGCGCGCTGCGATTTGGGCGATGTTGGTAAAGCCGCTTTGAACTGGCCGCTTATTTGGCCGCGTTGGATTTGGCCACTTTCAGCTTGGCCCCGCGGCGGGGGCGGTCGGCGTTGGCATCCATGAATTCCAAAATCAGCGGGCGGATGTTGTTGCGCCAGCTTTTGCCGGCGAAAATACCGTAATGGCCTGCGCCCGGTTCGACATGGTTGGCTTTCATCGTGTCGGGCAGACCGGTCAGCAGGCCCAGTGCCGCCACGCATTGGCCGGGGGCGGAAATATCGTCATTGGCCCCTTCTACGGTGTGCACCGCCACATCGGTGATTTTACCGATATCCACTTGGTGGCCCTTTACCGTAAAGACATTGCGCGCGATCTCGCGGTTTTTGAAGATGCGTTCGACGGTCGAGAGATAGAATTCGGCGGTCATGTCCATGACGGCCAGATATTCATCGTAAAAGCGGTTATGCGTGTCGTGGTCGCTGGCATTGCCGCGGGCGACCGAGGCGATTTGGTTGTTGAAGGCCTTGGAATGGCGATCGGCATTCATCGACATGAACGATGCCAGCTGCAGCAGGCCTGGGTATACCATGCGCCCCACGCCGGGGTATTTGAACCCAACGCGTTGGATCATCATTTCCTCTAGCTGCCCCATGGTGACGCGGTTGCCAAAATCGGTCACGTCGGTGGGGGTGGCATCAGGGTCGATGGGGCCGCCAATCAAGGTCAGGGTGCGGGGCTGGGCCTGTGGCTCTTGCTCGGCCAGATAGGCGGTGGCGGCCAAGGTCAACGGGGCTGGTTGGCAGACCGCAATAACATGCGTGTCTGGGCCCAGCTCTTTCATGAAATCAACCAGATAAAGCGTGTAATCCTCGACGTCGAACTTGCCTTCGCTGACCGGAATGTCGCGGGCGTTGTGCCAATCGGTGATATACACCTCGTTGTTTACCAACAGCGATTTCACGGTTGAGCGCAGCAGCGTGGCATAGTGGCCCGACATGGGCGCCACCAGCAACACCTTGCGTTTTTGCGGCTCGCGGCCAGACACGTTAAAATGGATCAGATCGCCAAAGGCGCGTTCGACCACGGTTTCGATTTTCACCAAATGGTCTTTGCCATCTTCGCAGGTAAAGGTGCGAATGCCCCAATCTGGCTTGGCGACCATGCGCTGGAATGTGCGCTCTGTTACTTCGCCCCAAGCGGCCATCCATTTCAACGCAGGGTTTGGCACCATCGAAAAAACCGGGTATGATGCCATTGCAAGGGCGGAGGCACCCAACCATTGGTTTGTATTGCGCATCGTTTCCATCAAGTCATAGGTCGCCATATAGCGCATTTTGGTGTCTCCTTGCTTTTGGGCGGCAGTCCTGCGACTCGGGGGGCGAGGGGCGGGTCTGGCAGCACCAGCTTAATGCTGCATAGCAGAAAATCTACGAGGAATTAATTCATATGGCAACTAAAGAGGATGTCGCACCGGCAAACCTTGACAAAATGACCGCCAATTTGGCCCGTGTCGAGGAGCTTTCCAAGCGGCTGATCGAGGCGCTTTCTGCCCGCAAACCCGCCAACGCCACATTGAATGGCCCCTCGCAAGAGCTGTTTTTGAAGGCCAGCCAGTCTTACATGGCCGAGGTCATGCAAAACCCGGGCCGCATTTTCGAACATCAGGTCGAATTTTGGGGCAAATCGGTAAAACATTTCATGGATGCCCAAGTGGCCCTGACCCAAGGCAAATTA
>RFQY01000121.1 GCA_009924775.1 Paracoccaceae bacterium
GGCCAGCGCGCCCTATCTGGCGGCTTTGGCGCAGGCCTTGCAACTGGATGGCGCCACCGTTTCTGCCTTGCACAGCGCCGCTGGGCGGGCCGCCCCCTAGGTTCGGCGGAAATCTTTGCAAATCTGTGCCGATGGCTGTTGACTCTTTGCGCGCCCTCGGTAAAAGGCAGGCTTCATAAGATTTTCACGGGCGCCTTCCCGCCCGGTGCAGGAGAGCAACCATGGCGAAGCCGACCACAATCAAGATCCGCCTGAACTCGAGCGCGGGCACTGGCCACTTTTATGTGACCAAGAAAAACGCACGCACCATGACCGAGAAAATGACCGTACGTAAGTACGACCCGGTCGTGCGCAAGCATGTCGAGTACAAGGAAGGCAAGATCAAGTAAGATCGCCAACCCGGATTATGAAAAAGCCGCGCAGCCCCATGGCCGCGCGGCTTTTTCTTTGGGTGCAGCGCCGCAGGTTTTGGGATGCAGGGCGGCGGTTTTTGGGGGGCAGGCATCGGGGCAAAGGCCCTGTGTAAAAGGGCCCTGCGCAAAAGGGCCCTGCGCAAAAAGGGCCCTGTGCAACAACCGCAATTCTGCGCCGCCCTGTACACCGCGTAAAAAAGGGCCGGTCAAAGACCGGCCCTTGCGTTGCATCTTGGTGCTGTGGGGCGCTTATTCGCGGTTGCCCAAGAACTGCAGCAAGAACATGAACATGTTGATGAAATCCATGTACAGGCTCAGCGCACCCATGATTGCGGCTTTGCCCATCCATTCGCTATCGCCCGAATGCGCATGCTGCAGATAGGTGTTCTTGATGTTTTGCGTGTCATAGGCGGTCAGGCCAGCAAAAATCAGCAGGCCCAAGATCGACACGGCAAAATGAATCGCCGGCGAGCCCAAGAAGATGTTGATGATCGAGGCCACAACCAAGCCGATCACACCCATGATCAGGAACGAACCCCAGCCAGAGATGTCTTTCTTCGTGGTGTATCCCCACAGGCTAAGGCCTGCGAAGGAAATCGAGGTGACCAAAAACACCTGTGCAATCGAGACGCCGGTGAAGGCCTTGAAAATCCACGCCAGGCTTAGGCCCATGACCGATGCGAAAGCGTAGAAAAACAGCTGGGCGCCAGCCGCCGACAAACGGTTGATGGCGGCACCAAAGCCAAACACCATGGCCAAGGGGGCAAACATCACGATCCAGCCCAGAATATTCGGGCTTAGGGTGATGGGGTCGCGGAACACGCTGAGCAATGCGGGGCTGGTGCCAACGGCCCAAGCCACTGCAAATGTCAGCAACATGCCCACGGACATGGTGCCGTAGACCTTGTTCATATGGGCGCGAAGGCCCTCGTCAATCTGGGCGGCGCGGCCGGCAGCCGCTGTCCGGATCGTTTGATATTCTGCCATCTCTTCCTCCGATGCGAAACGCTGTGGCCCGACGCGTGGGCCTTGCCTCAAATATCGGGAAGCGGGCCCCACGTTTCAAGGGGGGATCGCGCGAAAAACATATATCTCACCGGTGTATTTTGCCGCAGATCTTGCCGCCCCTTTCCCCGGCGCGGCGCCCGCCGCTTTAGGGGGTGACCACCACCTTACCCGTAGATTTGCGCGCGCGCAGCAATTCCAGCGCCTCGCGGGCCTGTTCCAGCGGCAAAACATGGCTAACATGGGGCTTCAAACGCCCTTGTTCATACCAATGAAACAGCTCTTTCAGGCTGTCTGTCACCACATCGGGGCGAAACTTTAGATAGCCCCCCCAATACACCCCTAAAACGCTGAGGTTTTTCACCAACAGATGGTTCGCCGGTATCTGCGGCACCTCGCCCGCCGCAAAGCCGATGGGCAGCAACCTTGCCTCGGGGTTGCAGGCGCGAAACGCTGCTTGCCATTGATCACCGCCCACCGGGTCGTAAACCACATCTGCCCCGCCCAGCGCCTTTACCTTGGCGCGAATGTCGTCGCTGGCATCAATCAGGTGATCGGCGCCGGCTTGCGCGGCCACCTGCAGTTTGTCTGCGCCGCGTGCCACCGCGATCACCCGCGCGCCCATCAGTTTTCCCACCTCAACGGCTGTCAGCCCTACACCGCCCGCAGCCCCCAACACCAACAACGTTTCCCCCGGCTGCAACGCGGCACGATGGGCCAGCGCCACGTGGCTGGTACCATAGGCAATTTGGAACGCTGCCGCGTCAATCGCGCCCATTGGCTGGGGCAAGGGCACCGCGCGGTCGGCGGGAAAACAGCCATAATCGGCCAAACCGCCTTGGCCCCCAAACACCGCCACGCGCGTGCCAATGGCAGGGCCTGTGACATCGGGGCCCAACGCATCGACCACGCCAGCCACCTCCATGCCCAGCACAAAGGGCGCTTGCGGGGTATCTTGGTATTTGCCCTGCTCCATCAAGAGATCGGCAAAGTTCAACCCGCAGGCCTGAATTTTCAGGCGCAATTGCCCCGGGCCCGGCTGTGGGATATCTAATGACACCAGTTCAGCGGCTTGGCCCAGTTGTGACACCTGAAACGCGCGCATGTTTGCCTCCTGTTTTGCTGCAATTGCACAATGGCCAGCACCACCCGGCCTGTCAACGCGGGGTCAAATGGTCAATCACGGGTCTAATCGCGTCTAGATTGTGTCTCAAACGTATAGGGTCGCTGAATTGGGGTATGCAATTGGGCGCAACCAGTCCAGATTGCCCAAACTTCCCAGGGGATGGGAAATCGGCCCCGCGCCGTATAGTCGGGAAAACCTGACTGTTTCACGCAAAGACAGGTGAAAACAGGAGAGACATATGCCACATCCAGTGGATGTACATGTTGGTAAGCGTATTCGTCAGCGCCGTTGGTTAATCGGCATGACCCAGCAACAGCTGGCCGAGCGAGTGGGTATCAAGTTTCAGCAAATCCAGAAATATGAAACTGGCGCTAACCGCGTCAGCGCATCTCGGCTATGGGACATCGCCGAGGTTTTGGAAGTGCAGGTAAGTTTTTTCTTCGAAGGCCTCAACAGCGCACCCCCTGAAGGGGATAGCGCCATGCCAAAAGACCTGATTGGCGACAAAGAAGCCATGGATCTGGTGCGCTCTTATTACGCGATTCCAGAAAACCAGCGGCGTCGCCTGTTTGATCTGGCCCGCGTTCTTTCAGACGTGGCTTGAGCTAAAGGGGGCGCTGCGCTAGGGCTGGCCCATCAGCCGGAGCGCCCCCAATGCACCACAAAGACGCCGAAGACATCATCGCAACCGCCCATGCCATGGCCGACGCGGCGCGCAGCGCTGTGTTGCCCTATTTCCGCAGCCCCGATTTAAGCGCGCAGAACAAACAGCAAGGCGGCTTTGATCCCGTGACCGAAGGCGACAGGGCGGCCGAACGCGCCATGCGCGCGGTCTTGGCCCAGCGCCGGCCCGATGATGGCATCATCGGCGAAGAATACGGCAACAGCGCGGGCCAATCCAACATCACTTGGGTGCTAGACCCCATCGATGGCACCCGCGGTTTTTTGGCGGGCACGCCGACATGGGGTGTTTTGTTGGCCGCAGCCATCGATGGGCTGCCCGCCTTTGGCATGATCGACCAGCCCTATATCGGCGAACGGTTCTGGGGCGGCTTTGGCCACGCCCAAATGCACGGCCCACATGGCGCCCGCCCCTTGGCCACGCGTGCCGGGCGCAGCTTGGGGCAGGCGCTGCTGTTCACCACGTTTCCCGAGGTGGGCACCCCGGCCGAGGCTGCTGCCTTTCACGCGGTGGCAGGGCAGGTGCAGCTGGTGCGTTACGGGATGGATTGCTACGCCTATGCGTTGCTGGCCGCAGGCCATATCGATCTGGTGATCGAGGCCGGGCTTTCCAATTACGACATTCAAGCGCCCTTGGCGGTTATTCAGGCCGCCGGCGGCATTGTGACCAATTGGCAGGGCGGCCCCGCGCATGACGGCGGGCAGGTGCTGGCGGCGGCAAATGCCCAGCAACATGCCGCAGCTTTGGCCATTTTGCAGGCCAAAATGGGCCAAACCGGCCCCGCCGCTTGATCTGACCCACAGCTTGCCCTTAAACCGGGGCAGGCTGCGCATTTCTTGCCCCTTTCCGGTGCGCAGGCCAATTGGTTCGAGGGGGCATCTTGGCAACGAGGTGCACATGCCCGAACTGTTACTGAAAAATGCCGATCACATCCTAACAATGGATGACCAGCGCCGCGAATTGCACGGCGCCGATATATTGCTGCGCGATGGGGTGATTGCCGCCATTGGCCCAGACCTTGGCACAACGGGGCACACCCTGTCGGCCAAAGGCTGCGTGATAACCCCGGGCTTGGTGAACACCCACCACCACCTGTATCAAACCCTAACGCGCGCGGTGCCCGGCGGGCAGGATGCGTTGCTGTTTGGCTGGCTGCAAACCCTGTATCCCATTTGGTCGCGCTTTACCCCCGAGGCGTTTTTCATCTCGGCGCAGGTGGGGTTGGCCGAACTGGCGCTGTCGGGCTGCACGCTGACATCAGATCACCTGTATCTTTACCCCAATGGCGCAAGGCTGGAAGATACCATTCACGCCGCCGCCGAAATTGGCCTGCGCTTTCACCCCACCCGTGGCGCGATGAGCATCGGCGAATCAGATGGCGGCCTACCCCCCGATCGCTTGGTCGAGCGCGAAGCCGATATCCTGAACGATTGCATTCGCGTGGTCGACGCCTTTCACGACCCATCTGACGGCGCGATGGTGCGCGTGGGCATTGCCCCCTGCTCGCCCTTTTCCGTCAGCCGCGAACTGATGCGCGATGCCGCCCTTTTGGCCCGCGACAAAGGGGTGATGCTGCACACGCATTTGGCAGAAAATGACGAAGATATCAGCTACAGCCTTGCCACGTTTGGCATGCGCCCCGGCCAATATGCAGAAGAGCTGGGCTGGATCGGCCCAGATGTGTGGCATGCCCATTGCGTGAAACTGGACAGCACAGAAATCAGCCTTTTTGCGCGCACCCGCACCGGGGTGGCGCATTGCCCCTGTTCGAATTGTCGGCTTGGCTCGGGCATCGCGCCGCTGCGACAAATGCGCGATAGCGGCGTGCCAGTGGGGCTGGGGGTGGATGGCTCGGCCAGCAATGACATGGGCAACCTGATCCTAGAGGCGCGCCAAGCCATGCTGCTGCAGCGCGTGGCGCTGGGCGCCAACGCCATGAGCGCGCGCGAGGCGCTGGAAATTGCCACGCGCGGCGGGGCCGATGTGCTGGGGCGCCCCGATTGCGGGCGCTTGGCCGTGGGCAAGCGCGCCGATATTGCGCTGTGGGATATCACCGGCGTCGATAGCGCCGGCAGCTGGGATCCGGCGGCGTTGGTGCTGGCAGGGCCCACACGGGTGCGAGACCTGTTTGTCGAGGGGCGCCAAGTGGTGCGCGACGGCCAGATTGCCACGCTCGACTTGCCGCGCGTGATCGAACGCCAAAACGCCATCGCGCGCAGCTTGGCGGGCTAGCCACGCCCCTTGGCAGGCTTTTCTTCTGTCACACGGGCGGCGGCTGGGCTATTCAGGGCCAAACACCACAAAGGACAGACGCGCCGTGAAACCCATTCGCCTGATCAGCGGTTTTCTGACTGTTGGCTTTTGGACATTGGCCAGCCGGATCTTGGGCTTTGTTCGCGAAATCTTGATCTTGGCCTATATCGGCCCCGGCCCGGTGATGGATGCGTTTGTGGCCGCCTTTCGCCTGCCCAACATGTTTCGCCGCTTCTTTGCCGAAGGGGCGTTCAACGCGGCCTTCGTGCCGATGTTTTCCAAGAAATACGAGGGCAGCGAAGACGCCACTACCTTTGCCCGCGATGCGCTGAACGGGCTGGCCTTGGTGGTGCTGGCGCTGACCGCCTTGGCCATGGTCTTCATGCCTGCCTTTGTTTGGGCCACGGCCGAGGGGTTTTCGGGCGATGCGCGTTTTGATCTGACGGTGGGTTACGGGCGCATTGTGTTTCCCTATATCGTCTTCATGTCGTTGGCGGCGCTGTTTTCGGGCGTTTTAAATGCCACGGGCCATTTTGCAGCCGCCGCTGCGGCGCCCGTGCTGCTGAATATCTTCGTTGTGCTCGCCATGGTGATGGCCAATGTGCTGGGCCAGCAGGTGATCGACTGGCTGCTGTGGTCCATCCCGCTGGCGGGCGTGGCGCAGTTGGCGCTGGTGTGGCGCGCGGCGGAACGCTCGGGCATTCGCCTGCGCCCGGCCCGCCCCCGCTGGACACCCGACATGCGCGATATGCTGGTCATCGCCCTGCCTGCGGCACTGTCAAGCGGGGTGCTGCAAATCAACCTGTTGGTCGGGCAATTGGTGGCCTCGGGCACGGAAAACGCGCTAAGCTGGCTCTATGCGGCGGATCGTTTGTACCAGCTGCCCTTGGGTGTGGTGGGCATTGCCATTGGCATCGTGCTGCTGCCCAGCCTATCGCGGAGCTTAAAAGCGGGCGATGATATGGCCGCGCAAACCGCGCTGTCGCGCGCGGGCGAGGCGGCTTTGGCGCTGACCCTACCCGCCGCCGTGGCGCTGGTGGTGATCCCCGTGCCGCTGGTCATGGTGCTGTTTGAGCGGGGCCAAACCGGCCCATCTGATACCCAAGCCATCGCGCTGGCGGTGATGATCTATGGCGCAGGCCTGCCCGCCTTTGTGCTGCAAAAAGTGCTGCAGCCGCTTTATTTCGCCCGCGAAGATACCCGCACCCCCCTGCGCTATGCGCTGGTGTCGATGGTGGTTAACGCCGCTGTCGCGATCGGGTTGGCCTTCTATATCGGCTGGCTGGCCTCGGCCGTGGCCACGACGCTGGCGGCTTGGGTTCAGGTGGCGCTATTGGCGGCAGGCCGGCGATCCATGGGCGAAACCGCCCGGTTTGATGCCCGCTTTACCCAAAAGCTTTGGCGTATCAGCGCGGCGGCGGGGCTGTCGGGTGGTGTCATGTGGGCGGCCATGCACCTGTTGACGCCCATGCTGGCCATGCCGACATGGCGCTACGGGGCGCTGGCGGCGCTGATCGCGGCGGGCATCATGGGCTATTTTGCGCTGGCACAGGCCTTGGGCGCGCTTAACCTGGCGGATTTGCGTGCCAGCCTACGGCGGCGGCGTTAATCGCGGCGCAGGCGCTGGCGCAACCGCGCAAGGCCGCCGGGCACCAACAAAACGCTCAGGCCAAAACCTATGCCAAAGCCCACCAGATCGGCCAACCATGTGCCATCACTGCCAAAAAGCAGCCCAAATACCAACCGGATGGCCATCAGCGCGCCAATCAGCCCAAAGGCCCGCGCGCCGCTGTTGCCAGTGGCCACCAGACGCACCCAGATCAGATAGGTGAACCCACCAATCAGGGCATAAACGCCTGGAAAGCCCCCCACCAGCCACGGGCTGCCCCAGCCCAACAGCCCATGCATGGCCCCATGCGCCACAGCCCCCGCCACAAGCCCGGCCACAAACAAGACCAATGTGGCCAGCTGCGACAGCACCTGCCCCACAAATTTGCCCATCGCCAACAACATCACGCTGACAAACAGCGCATGGATAAAGCTGCCATGGACAAGCCCATAAGTAACAAAGCGCATCACATGTTCGGAAGGCCAGCGGTTATTGGCCCACATCCATTGGAAAATTTCCCCGGAAAACCCGTAATCTTGCAAGGCGCCAATGCGCCAGCCCAGCGCTTGTGCACCGCCCAAAATGCCAGCCGCCCCCAAACTGAACAGCGCCTCGATGCCGACGATCAGGAAAAACAGCGCCACCACGACAGGCGGCATGGGGTTTACGGGGCTTTCGTTTGGGTTTTGCACTTTGGGCCTCGGCTTGACGGGGGTTTGCGCCATGGGTAAGCCAGCCACACCCATAAATCCAGACGGAGAAATAGGCCATGACGGATGCGGTCCAAACGCAATCCTCGCCCGGTGAGTTTAAACAGCGGGTTTTCTCGGGCATCCAGCCCTCCGGGGGGTTGACCCTTGGCAACTATCTGGGCGCGATCAAGCGCTTTGTCGATATGCAGGAAAACGGCATCGAGACCTTGTATTGCGTGGTCGATATGCACGCGATCACCGTCTGGCAAGATCCGGCAGCCTTGCGCCGGCAAACGCGCGAATTGGCCGCGGGCTATTTGGCGGCGGGGTTGGACCCGGCGCGCTCGATCCTGTTCAACCAAAGCCAAGTCAGCCAGCATGCCGAATTGGGCTGGATCTTTAACTGCGTGGCCCGCATGGGCTGGATGAACCGCATGACGCAGTGGAAAGACAAGGCTGGTAAGAATGCGGAAAAAGCCTCGCTTGGGTTGTTTGCCTACCCCTCGCTGATGGCGGCAGATATCTTGGTGTATCACGCCACGCATGTGCCCGTGGGCGAAGACCAAAAACAACATGTCGAGCTGACGCGCGATATCGCCGCCAAGTTCAACCATGACTATGGCGTCGATTTTTTCCCGCTGTCTGAACCCGTGATCGAAGGCGCCGCCACCCGGGTGATGAGCCTGCGCGATGGCAGCAAGAAAATGTCGAAATCCGATCCGTCTGATGCCTCGCGCATCAATATGACCGATGATGCCGACACGATTGCCCAAAAGATTCGCAAAGCCAAAACCGACCCCGAGGCGCTGCCCGGCGAGACCGAAGGCCTGAAAGACCGCCCCGAGGCGCGCAATCTGGTGAATATTTACGCAGCCCTCGCCGAACAAAGCGTCGATCAGGTCTTGGCACAGGTGGGCGGGCAGCAGTTTTCGCAGTTCAAACCCCTATTGTCGGATTTGGCTGTGGCAAAACTGGCCCCCATCTCGGGCGAAATGGCGCGGCTGATGCAAGACCCTGCCGAGATTGACCGCATTTTGGGCCAAGGGGCCGAACGTGCCCGCGCGATTGCCGCGCCGATCTTGGCACGCACCTATGAAATCGTGGGCATGATCCGCTAGGCCCCGGCCGCCTGCGGCATGGTGTGGGGGGCGCCCGCCGCCCCCCACCACGCACCCTGCCGATGTCACGAATCTGTTAGGCAGCTGGGCTAGGTTTAAGGCGTGCATTGCTGCACGCAGGGCGAGGCGCCTGTTACCCAAAACCTAAACCCCAGCCTTGGACGATGCTGGCCCAG
>RFQY01000122.1 GCA_009924775.1 Paracoccaceae bacterium
GGGCTTAGACGCCCAGTTGGGGAATTTTATGCGCGCCTAAGGCAAAACCCACGTGCTTTTGCTCCATGTAAAATTCAAACGACCAGTCGCCGCCATCGCGGCCAATACCGCTGGCTTTTACCCCGCCAAAGGGGGTGGGCAGGTGGCGCACGTTTTCGCTGTTCACCCAGATCATCCCCGCCTCTAACGCCTGTGTCACGCGCAGGGCGCGCGGCAAATCATTTGTCCAAACATACGCCGTCAGGCCATAGGCCACATCATTGGCGATCTGCAGCGCCTCGTCCTCGGTGGCAAAGGGGATGGCGGTTAAGACCGGGCCAAAGATTTCTTCTTGGGCAATCCGCATGCGGGCATGGGCATTGGTAAACAAGGTCGGCCGCACGTAATGGCCGGGCTGATCGGGGGCGTGGCCACCGGCGGCGATGGTGGCGCCCTCGGTGCGGGCCACGTCGAAATAGCTGCACACCTTGTCGAAATGTACCTTATGGATCAGCGGGCCCACCTCGGTGGATGGGTCCAAGGGATGGCCCAGCTTTATCGCGTTCACCCGCGCAACCAGCTTGGCGGTAAAAGCTTCGGCGATGGTATCTTGCACCAGCAGCCGCGAGGACGAGGTGCAGCGTTCGCCGTTCAGCGAATAAATCATAAAGATGGCGGCATCCAACGCCCGATCCAAATCGGCATCGTCGAACACGATCACCGGGTTTTTGCCGCCCAATTCGAAATGCACGCGCTTTAGCGTATCGGCGCCTTGCTTCATGATCATGCTGCCGGTCTTGGATTCGCCAACAAAGGCAATGGCCTTTATGTCTGGGTGTTCGGTCAGGGCGCGGCCTGCTTCTTCGCCAAAGCCATTGACCAAATTCCAAACCCCCGGGGGCAAACCGGCCTCTTCGGCGATATCCATCAAAATACGGGCAGTGACCGGGCTGAATTCGGCAGGTTTATGCACCACCGTGCAGCCCGCCGCCAATGCTGGCGCAATTTTCCACGTCGACAGCATAAAGGGCGTGTTCCACGGCGTGATCACCCCCACAGGGCCAATCGGCACGCGGGTGGTGATGTTCATCAACGTGGGCGAGGGCAAATGCTGGCCATCGCGCGCCGCGGGCGCACGATCGGCGAAAAAGCGGAAATTTTCTGCCCCCCGCAGCGCCGCCTTGGACATAAAGCGCAGCGCTTGCCCGGTGTCCCAGCATTCGGCCAAGGCAATTTCCTCGGCCCGGGCGACAATGCCATCGGCGATGCGGTGCAGCACCTTCTTACGCTCGGCTGCGGGAAAATCGCGCCACCCGGGAAAAGCCGCGCGCGCGGCCTGCGCTGCGGCATCAATATCAGCCTCACCCGAACGCGCCACGGTGCAGATAAAGCTTTCATCCACGGGCGAGTGATTGTCGAAACTTGCGCCAGATTGCGCTGGCACATCTTGGCCTGCAATGCGGTTTGGCACGCCCCGTGCGCGCAATCTATCCAAAATCGGCTGCAGCTTGTGCAGGTTTTGTTGCAGCTCGGTCATGGCTTAGCCTTTCAGGTCGGTGGGCAGAAACGTGGCGATACTGCCGGTTTTGGGCGAAAGCTGCGGGTCGATGTCACGCATCTCGAATGACAGCGCAAGCGATCGGCGCGCCATCACAGGGGCCAAAAACGCCTCGGCCAGCCCGAAGATATGCGCCGTCGCCTTTTGCCGCAGCTCTAGGTCGCGGCCACCGCGCAACCGCAGGGAAATATCGATATATCCGTGCTGGTCCGCACCATCGGCAATGCTGACATAGGTGGCCGCAAAGGCACGCACACGCACCCCCGAGATGGGAAAAACCCCGGTCTCGATCGCGGCACGGCGCAGCAGGTCGCACAGCGCGGCAATATCAACATCGGGCTCTAGGTTGGGCGCGTAATCGACGGTTATATGCGGCATTTCCCCCTCACTTTCCGTTAACGTGTTAAGTTATTATCTGCCCTTAGGTCAAGCGAATATGTTGCCTCAGCCCAGATTTACAGGCAAAGAGGCCAAATGACAGACCATTTGACCGCACCGCTGACCAATAGATCGCTGCCTATCGCGCTGTTGCGCGCGCGGGAAAAAGTGATGGGCCCAATCCGCGCCATGTTGTCCGATGTGGGCGTAACCGAACAGCAATGGCGGGTGCTGCGCGTCTTGGATGAACGCGGGCCGCTGGACCCGACCGAAATTGCCGATCGCTCGGTTTTGCTGCTGCCCAGCCTGACACGCATTTTGCAAACGCTTGTGGCAAAGGGGCTGGTCAGCCGCGCCCCCCACCCCACTGACCGGCGCAAGCAGGTGGTTTCGATCACTGCAAACGGCCAGCAGCTGATCGCCGAAAACCTGCAACAAAGCCAAGACTTAACCGCATGGCTGCGCGAAAGCTTTGGCAGCCAAAAGCTGGACCAGCTGCTAGATCTGCTCAACGAGTTGGATCAACTGGACCCACCCAACAAAAACACCCCGCCAAAATAAAAAACCCCGCGGCCAGCGCGGGGTTTTCTTTATGTCTGTGCAGCGCGTCTTATGCGGCTTTTGCACCTTTCTTCACAGGCGCCCACAGGCGCTTGTTGGTCAGGTACAGCAGCGATGTCAGCAGCACCAAGAACAGCACAGCCACAAAGCCAGCCTGCTTGCGCGCCATCATCTTCGGCTCGGCGGCCCACATCAAAAACGCGGCCACGTCTTGCGACATGTGATGCAGCGAATTGTCATGGCCATCGTCAAACTCGACCTGTTCATCGGCCAGCGGTGGCCCCATCGAGATCCAGCCGCCGGGGAAGGCGGTGTTGCCGTAGAACACGGTGCCCGCTTCTTCCTTTTCTTCGCCGGTATACCCGGTGAGCAGCGAGTAAATATACTCGGGCCCGCCCATACCTTTGAACAGCTGGTTCATGCCGGTGCCATAAGGCCCGTGGAACCCGGCCCGCGATTTGGCAACCAAGCTCAGATCGGGGGCACCAACGCCATTGTTGGCTGGGAAGTGATCGGCCGGGCGCGCGGCGCGGTCGTCGTCGATTTCAGGGTCATAGACCGAGAAATTATCAGCCGCATAGGCGCGCACCTGATCTTCGGTAAAGCCCGGGCCGCCCGGGTCGGCCAATGTGCGCAGTGGCACATATTTCAGCCCGTGGCAGGCAGAACATACTTCGGTATATACTTTCAGGCCGCGCTGCAGCTGGTTCTGGTCGAATTTGCCAAACGGCCCTTCGAACGAGAAATCCACATCTTCAACATGGCCCGAAGCACCGGCCGCCAGCGCTGCACCGCCCGAAAGGGCCAGGGCAGCCACTGCGGAGATCGCAAGTTTTTTCAGCATTTCCTGTGGTCCTTTTCTTATTCGGCCGGTGTGCCGTGCTTGCCATAATGGGCATTGAAATCGTCTTCGATGGTGGCAGGCATCGGCAGCGGTTTTTCGATGACACCCAGCAGCGGCAGGATCACCAAGAAATACGCAAACCAATAGGCCGAACCGATCAGCGAGATCATGGCGTAGATGCCCTCGGCCGGCATGGCGCCCGCCCACATCAGAACCACGAAATCGATCACCAACAGGCCGAACCACCACTTGAACATTGGGCGATAGCGGCCCGAACGCACGCGCGACGTATCCAGCCAAGGTGCCAGCGCCATAACGGCAATGGCACCGAACATGGCCAACACACCAAAGAATTTGGCGTCGACGATACCGCCGGTGATCCAGCTGGCAAACATCACCACCCAAACATCAGCGGTAAAGGCGCGCAAGATCGCGTAGAAGGGCAGGAAATACCATTCCGGCACGATATGCGCAGGCGTCGCCAGCGGGTTTGCCTCGATATAGTTATCGGGGTGGCCCAGATAGTTGGGCATAAAGCCCACGATGGCGAAGAACACCAGCAGCACAACAGCCAGCGCAAACAGGTCTTTGATCACGAAATAGGGCCAGAAAGGCAGGGTGTCTTTCTGTGCTTCTTCTTTCGAACCGCGGCGCACCTCTACCCCGGTGGGGTTGTTGTTGCCGGTGGTGTGGAAGGCCCAGATATGCACGGCAACCAGTGCGGCAATCACGAAGGGCAGCAGATAGTGCAGCGAGAAGAAGCGGTTCAGTGTGGCGTTATCCACCGCAGGCCCGCCCAGCAGCCATGTTTGGATCGGCTCGCCAATAAAGGGGATTGCGCCAAACAGGCCGGTAATCACCGTTGCACCCCAGAACGACATTTGGCCCCAAGGCAGCACATAGCCCATAAAGGCGGTGCCCATCATCATCAGGTAGATCAACATGCCGATGATCCAGGTGATTTCGCGCGGCGCCTTATACGAGCCGTAATAAAGGCCGCGGAAGATGTGCAGATAAACCGCAAAGAAGAACAGCGAAGCACCATTGGCGTGCAGATAGCGGATCATATGGCCGCCATTCACGTTGCGCATGATGTGTTCAACGCTGGCAAATGCCAGATCAACATGCGGGGTGTAATGCATCACCAAAATCACGCCGGTCACAATTTGCAGTGCCAAGCAGAAGGTCAGGATGATGCCCCAAATCCACATCCAGTTCAGGTTTTTGGGTGTGGGGATCATGATGGTGTCATAGGCAAGGGCGGCAATCGGCAGACGCGAATGCAGCCACTTTTCGAAACCCGATTTGGGCTCGTAGTGATCGTGAGGAATTCCGGCCATTGCGCGTTTCCTTATCCCAGTTTGATCGTGGTTTCGTCGACAAATTCAGCGACAGGCACATCCAAGTTCCGCGGCGCCGGGCCTTTGCGGATACGGCCGGCAGCATCGTAATGCGAGCCGTGGCAAGGGCAGAACCAGCCGCCAAACTCGCCCGAACCGTTGCCGATAGGCACGCAGCCCAAATGGGTGCAAACGCCGATCATCACCAGCCATTCGCCCGCTTCGTCCAGCGTGCGGTTCTGGTCCAGCGCGTCGGCGCCGGGCTTGTTGGCGTTTTGCGCACCTTTATCGATCGTCAGATCATCCAGCGAAACAGCGCGCGCTGCGGCGATTTCTTCTTCGGTGCGGCGGCGAATGAACACCGGCTTGCCCAGCCATTTCACCGTGAGCTGGCTGCCCACTTCCACACCCGACACATCAACGCGGATCGAGCTGAGCGCGCGCACATCGGCCGACGGGTTCATCTGGTTTACAAGCGGCCATACAGCCGCGCCTGTTGCAACCGCGCCTGCGCCAGCCGTGGCGTAGTAGAGGAAGTCTCTGCGGGTGCCTTCGTGATCTTCTGCGTGGGACACGAGGTTCTCTCCATTTTTCAGCCAAGGTGGCCAATACGGTGCGGGCCGCCTGCAGGCAGCCATTTCCGATGGGCTATGTAGCGGGGGATTTCGCTTGCGTCCAGAAGGGAAAGCCAGTTGCGCCGTTTCGGCGCAGTTATTCACCTTGGCGAATATGTTATGCACCCGATCGCCCAAAAGATATCGGGGGCAGTTGGCCTGCCCCCGATCTGTGTGCCTTTAGCCAATCGGTGCTGTGGCCTGCATCGAGGGGCGCTGTGCGAAACCTTCAAACCAGTCGGCCAAAACCGCGCGGCCAGCGCGCCAATCGCGCGCATCATGGCGGAAATCAAGATAGGCCAGCGCGCAAGCCACCGAAATTTGCCCCGCGTTCAGCGGGCCCTGCAAATGGCTAAGCCATACAGATTCCAGCGCATCCAGACTGCGGGCAATCTTGGCCCATTGCGCCTCGCGCCATTCGTCAGATTGCTTTTCTGCGGGTCGCAGGCGCCCTTCGTAGGTAATAGACACCGCGCATTCCATGATGGCATCGCCTGTTGCCTCTAGGGTCAACACCTCCCAAATCGCGGCCTCGGGGTACAAACCCGCCCCTGCAAGCGAATCAAGATAGCGGGTGATCACCCGGCTGTCATAAAGCGATACGCCATCGGGGCGGATCAACGCCGGGATCTTGCCCACCGGATTGGCGGCAATCACCTCGGGGGCGGTGGCATAGGGTGTGGTGGCCACATCCAATTCTTCAACCGAGGCATCCAGCCCAGTTTCGCGCAGCAAAACGCGCACCTTGCGAACGAATGGTGAGGCAGGCGACGAGACAAGTTTCATCTGTAAGACCCTATTGAGCAATTTCAGCTGCGCATAGCCTAGCGCCGAATCGGGCAGTTGCAATGGCGCTGCTTAATCCAGCTGATCTGCCGGGGGGCTTTGCATCATCGCGGCCAGATCGGCCACATTGCTGCCTATGCCATTTTGCGCCATCTGCCCCGCCGCAGCCACGCGCGCCGCATCGGGTTTGTTCTGCCCCAGTTTCCACGTGCCATCCACCTGCGTCACATGCAGGGCAAAGGGCAAGATCTGGCGCATCATGCCCTGCATCACCGGCGGGTCCATCTTGGTGGTGGTCCAAGGGCGCTTAGGGGCCAGACGCTCCTCGAATTGGGCCGAGATCTGATCTAGCTGCGCCAACAGCGCATCTGGGGCGCAGGGCCGTATTTCGCCCGACAGATGCACCGCCACATAATTCCATGTGGGCACTTGCTGGGGCACATCATACCAATCGGGCGAAACATAGCTATGCGGCCCCTGCACCACCAGCCGCGCGGGCACCCCCTGCCCCACGGCCCGCGCAATGGGGTTCGAGCGCACCAGATGAAACCCCGCAACAGCCCCCGCCGCATCTAACACAAAAGGCACATGCGCCACCAAGGGCAAGCCATCGGGGCCATTGATCATCATCTGCCCAAAGCCCTGCGCGCGCGCGAATTCTAAGCTGGTGGCCTGCGGCACACGGCGAAACATTGGATTTGGATGCATGCCTAACCCCGCCCCCCCAAAACCACCCTAGCCCGCAATCAGCTGCGTGGCGTCGTGGCCCACAATCGTGGCGTGCACAATTTGGCCCTCGGGCTGGTCGTGATCGAAACGCACTTCGGTAAAATGTTCGGTCCGTCCCATGCGGGGATTTTCCAGCAACACAGCATGGCGCTGGCCAATTTGCCCCGCCAGATGGGCCTGTACCTGCTGGGCGCCCAAGGCGCGCAAACGCGCGGCGCGCGCTTTGATGGCGCCACCCTGCACCTGCGGCATACGCGCGGCGGGCGTGCCCTGCCGCGGGCTATAGGGAAAAACATGCAGCCACGTCAGCCCACATTCTTGCACCAGATCCAGCGAGTTTTGAAAATGCGCCTCTGTCTCGGTTGGGAAGCCTGCGATGATATCGGCGCCAAAGGTCATGCCCGGGCGCAGCTGCCGCGCGTCTTGGCAAAACCGGATGGCATCTTCGCGCCCATGCCGGCGCTTCATGCGTTTCAAAATAAGGTTGTCCCCATGCTGCAGCGACAGGTGCAAATGCGGCATCAAGCGCGGCTCTGTCGCGATGGCCTGCATCAGGTTTTCATCGGCTTCGATAGAATCGATCGAGCTGATCCGCAGACGCGGCAGATCGGGCACCAAACGCAGGATGCGCATGACCAAATCGCCCAGCCTTGGCGTGGCGGGCAAATCGGCACCCCAGCTGGTAAGGTCTACGCCGGTCAGCACCACCTCGTTATAACCAGCATCGACCAAGCGCTTGATCTGGTCCACCACCACCCCCGCAGGAACCGAACGCGAATTGCCCCGGCCAAAGGGAATGATGCAAAAGGTGCAGCGATGATCGCAGCCATTTTGCACCTGCACATAAGCCCGGCTGCGGGTGCCGAACCCATCGATCAAATGCCCTGCGGTTTCGCGCACGCTCATGATATCATCAACCTGCACGCGCTGGCTGTCGCCGATGAAATCGGGCGCCATGCGGGCCCATGTTTCAGGCTGCATTTTCTCGGTATTGCCGATCACATGGTCAACCTCGGCCATGGCGGCAAATGTGGCAGGTTCGGTTTGCGCGGCACAGCCGGTGACAATCAGCTTGGCGTCAGGGTTTTCGCGCCGCAACCGGCGAATTTCTTGGCGGGCTTTGCGCACAGCCTCGGCCGTAACGGCACAGGTGTTCACCACCACCGCGCCCTGCAGCCCGGCGCCCGCGGCCAATTCTTTCATCGCCTCGGTTTCATAGGCGTTCAGGCGGCAGCCCAAAGTGGCAAAAACGGGGGGGGTGCTCATGGCTATGCCCGCCAGATGCCATCAAAGACATGGGCGGTGGGCCCGGTCATCCACACCCCATCGGGGGTCATGTGAATATCGATCTTGCCACCATCCAGCTGGATGCACACTCGCTCGCCCACCAGCCCCCGCCGATGCGCCGCCACCGCCGTGGCACATGACGACGAGCCAGAGGCCAGCGTAATGCCCGTGCCCCGTTCCCATACCCGCATACGAATGTGGCCATTGCCCAAAACGCTGGCAAATTGCACGTTGGTGCGCTGCGGAAACAGCGGGTGATGTTCGATTTGCGGGCCAAGACCTGCCAAATCAACGGCCTCGGCATCGGCCACGAAAAACGTGCAATGCGGATTGCCCATAGAGGTGGCCGTTGGCCCCCCCTCGATAGGCAGCTCTAGCGTGTCCATCGCTTGGGCCAAAGGAATGTCGCGCCAGTCGGTCATCGCGTGGCCCATATTCACCGCCGTCAGCCCAGCCCCGGCATCGCGCGCCTGCAAGGCGCCCCGTTCGGTGTGCAAAACCAGCGCGTTGGCCCCGCTTTCATCCATCAAATACCGGGCAATGCACCGCGTGGCATTGCCACAAGCCCCCGAAACCGACCCATCGGCATTATAAAAGACCAACCGCACATCTGTGGCAGATTCGGGCACCGGCTGGATCACCGCCAGCTGGTCAAACCCAACACCGCGGTGGCGATCAGCCATGGCGCGCGCCAAATCCGGCGTCACGGCAACAGGCTGCCGGCGCGCGTCTAGCACCACGAAATCGTTGCCAAGACCGTGCATTTTAAGGAAAGGAAGGGCCAATACAGATGTGTTCATAGCGCGCCATATACGCCCGCATGAAAAAGGAATCCAGCAAGACTCGCAAAAAGCAGTTTTTCGGGGTTGACCCTGACCGCCGCAGTTTCTAGATACCCCGCCTAGTGGGCCGTTAGCTCAGTTGGTAGAGCAACTGACTTTTAATCAGTGGGTC
>RFQY01000123.1 GCA_009924775.1 Paracoccaceae bacterium
TGGTGCTGTTAACGGTGGGGCTGTTGATCAGCGTGCGCCCGGCCAAACCTGTGCCCCTATCTTAAACCTCTTCTATGCGGTCGGTGGCAGGTGGTGGCGCGGGGAAAAGCGCCTGCAGCTTTGCATAGGTTTCTGCGTCTAGCGCGTAATTGATCGCCGCCAGCGAGGGGGCAAGCTGTGCGGCGTTGCGCGCCGATAAGATCGGCAGGGGCGCCGCGGGGTGTTGCAGCACCCAAGCCACCGCCAAAGTGGCCGGGTGCACCCCCAGATCGGCAGCCAGTGCCGCCAAATCCTGCGCGGCCTTGTGCATTTGTGGCAGGCCATAGCGCGCGGCATACCGGTGATCGGTGGCCAAGCGCCCCTCGGTTTGGGCATCGGCGCTGTATTTGCCGGTCAGCAGCCCGCCGCCCAAGGGCGAATAGGTGCAGGGCACTAGCCCCTCGGCCTGTGCCATCGGCAAAATTTCAACCTCAGCCTGGCGCTTTACCAGATTATACATAGGCTGGATATGGCTGATGGAGGTGCCCAGCTTTGCCGCCACAGCCTGCGCCTTCATCACCTGCCATGCTGCAAAATTCGATACACCGATATGGGTGATTAGCTCATCGCTTTGCAGTTTTGCCAAGGTTTCGAAGGTTTCTTCCAGCGGCGTGGCATCGTCGAAACGGTGTAGATACAGCAGATCGACATGATCTAGCTGCAGGCGCTGGCGGCTTTCATCGAAGGTGGAAAGAATATTTTGCCGCGACGAGCCGCCCACATAGCCTGCCTTTGTGGCCACGAACACCGCCGCGCGTTCCGGGCGCACCAGATCGCCCAGCAAACGCTCGGACGCGCCGTTGGTATAGGCATGGGCGGTGTCGAAATGGGTGATGCCCGCAGCCCGGCACGCGGCGTATAATTCGGCCGCGTCGGCTGCGCTGGCGGTGCCGCCAAACTGCATGGCGCCAAAGGCAAATCGGTTGGGTCCAAAAGCTGTCATGGGTGCAGGGTGCCATGCGGGCGAGGATAAGAAAAGCCCGTTTTTCATCGGCGCATCTGGTGCAGGGAAAGCGGCCTGAAAAGCTTTATGTATTAGATTATTTGTCTGCTTTAAAATTCTGAAAATAAACGAAAAAAATAGCCCACCTGTGCCATGGAAGGGAAGGTGCTGAAGACGCGGCACAGGGGGCGCTGCCAACGGGGAGGTCGGGCCGATGGCCCGAGTTGACCTTGCACATTTAAGCACCCCACAGCAGAAACAAGTGCGACAAAACGGCAAGGCCGCACGCGGCTTGCAAATGGGGCGCTAAAGGGCCAGTCTGGCGCGCAAGGCGCTTGCGCCACAACCGGCAAGGAGACAGACACATGACCCACAACGGACGGTGTTATTGCGGGGCGGTTCACTACCAGATCACGGGGCCATTGCAGGCGCAGTTTCAATGCCACTGCCGCGAATGCAGCTACATCACAGGCGGGGGGGCAAATTTGGTCGCGGTGGTCAATGACGCCGATTTCGCCTTTACCAAGGGTGATCCAAAAATCTTTGCCCGCCCGGATTTAGAGACGCCAGTGCAGCGCTATTTCTGCGGGGCGTGCGGCACGGCGTTTGGCTCGGTCAGCCCGTCGCGGCCCGGGGCCTTTATCGTAAAGGTGGGCACGCTGGATGACCCGTCGGTGTTCAAGCCGCAGGCGGCCATTTTCACCTGCGACCGGCAAAGCTATCAGGCCATCCCAGAGGGTTTGCCAAGCTTTGACAAACGCCCACCCAAACCTGCGCAAAGCAGCCAATCGTAACGGGGTGGGGCATGAAACAGCCAAATCTCAGCACCCCCACGCTGTTGCTGTGGGGCGCCATCGCCGGGGCGATCTTGTATTTCATCGCAGGGTGATCGCAGGGTGATCGCATGTAAAACCCCGCCGGGTGGCGGGGTTTTTCAATGCCTTTGCCGTGGTCTGCGCCTTAGGGGCGGGTGAATTCGGCCGTGATTTGCATGCCATCCATCATGAAGGTGATGGTTGAATGCGAATAAACCTCGCGGGTCGAGGTGGTGGTTTTATAGGCCGTGCTGCAGACTTGCTTGTTGTCATAGCCCACGATTTGCGTGGTGGTGTTGCGCTTTTTCTGGCTTTCATTGGCCAGCGCGCCCCCCAAAATGGCACCCAGCGCGGTGCCGCCTTTGTTGTCTGTCACAACTTTGCCCACAACGCCGCCGATCAGCGCACCGCCCACAACGGCGCCCATGTCGTCTTTGCCCTGCACGGTTTGGTAAATCGGCGTTTGCTGGGTTTCGCAGCGCTGATAGGGGGTTTGGTCGCTGATCACCTCGTTGCGGTAAAAATGCTGCACGGTGCCGCCATTGACCATTTCCGTGGCCCCGCGCGGGTAGCTATACGAGCCGCAGCGCGAGACATAGGCATCATAGGCCGATTGGCTTTGGCGCCCCCAAACCCCATCGGCGGTGATGCCCAGCAATTGCTGCAGCCAACGGGTAGATTGGCCCGAGGCTGTGCCGGATTGAACGGCGTTATAGGTTGTGTTGGCCTGTTCCAGCTGGTCGCAGCTGTCGGCATAGGCCGCGCTGCCAAGGGCCAAAAGGGCAGCGGTGGCGATCCATCGGGGCATGCTGGGCATGTCTGTTTCCTTGCCTTGTCTCAACGTCATCAAAAATATTTGTGCTCTACAGCCGGCAATCGCACCTGCGGCTTGCACTTGTGATACATATTTTGGGCCAATATGCGCAGATACAAAAGCCCGGCTTGCACAAATCAGCTATTACCTGCCGATGGCGGCGGGTGCACAGTGGTTGCGCGGTGGTTTGCAGGTGGTAGACCTGCGGGTGGCAATCCGCTAACAGGCGCGGCAATCTTGCCCGCCTATTTGCCACAAACCCAAGGATACCGCGCATGACCGCCAAAGAAAAAATCGCCGCACTCAAGGCCCGGCTGCGTCTGCCTGTGATTGCCGCACCGATGTTTTTGGTCTCGGGCCCCGAGATCGTGGTGGCGGCGGCCAAAGCTGGCATCATGGGGGCGTTTCCCGGCCCAAACGGGCGCACGATCGAGGATTTGCAACAGTGGTTTTTGCAGGTGCAGGCGGCGCTGGGGCCCGCGGGGCTGCCTTTTGCGTTTAACATGATCACCCATAACAGCTATGGCCGGTTCGACGCGGAATTGGCTTTGGTGGCCCAGTATCAACCCGAAATCGTGGTGACGGCCTTGGGCGGGCCGCATCGCGTGGCTGATGTGGTGCATGGCTATGGCGGGTTGGTGTTTGCCGATGTGAACAGCCCCAGCTATGCGCGCAAGGCCGTGGACAAAGGCGCCGATGGTTTGGTGCTGATCTGCGCGGGCGCAGGTGGGCACACGGGCCAATATGCCATGGCCCCCTTTATCGACGAGGTGCGCCAGTTCTTTGACGGCCCCATCGCGGTGGGCGGCGGCATTTCCACGGGCGCAGGCGTGCTGGCGGTGGAAACCATGGGCGCAGATCTGGCCTATATGGGCACCCGGTTTTTGACGGCCACCGAAACCCTGATCGGCGATGCCTATCGGCAAATGGTCATCGCCAGCGGGATGGAGGATTTGGTGGCCTCGAAGGCCATTACCGGCGCCATGGGCAATTGGATGAAGGCCTCGGTCGCGGCGGCGGGTATGGATCTGGAAGACATGAAAGCCGAAGCCAAGCTGGATTTTTCCGGCGATATGCATGCCGGCACCAAGGCGTGGAAAACGGTTTGGAGCGCGGGCCAAGGCTGTGGGCAAAACCAACAGGTGCAGCCCTTGGCCCAGATTGTCGAGGCGCTTTTGGGGCAATACCTTCAGGCCGGGCAACGCATGGCCCGCCGTTTTGACGCAGCCCAATAGGCGCGGGGGCTTGCCTGCGCCATAGGCTTTTGGCTATTTCAGGGCGTAGCCAGGCACATATTTAGGGGGGTGGGTGATGCGTATCACGGCAGAGGAACAAAAAATTATCCAAGAGATCTTGGATATGGCCGAGCGGAAAACCACGCATATGCTTCCCGAGGTTATGGAAAACCCGGTCACGCGCTATACCGACCCCGCGCAAGCTGCCCGCGAGATCGAGGTGCTGTTTCGCCAATTTCCAATTGTGATGGGCCATGCCAGCGATGTGGCGCAGCCGGGCGATTTTTTTACCCATGACGCCACGGGCGTGCCGGTTTTGGTGACGCGCGATACCGAAGGCACGCTGCGCGCCTTTTTGAACGTGTGCCGCCACCGCGGCGCCCGCGTCGAGGGGCAGGCCTGTGGCCACGCGCGCACCTTTAGCTGCCCTTACCATTCGTGGACCTATGGCTTGGATGGCAAGCTGCGCGGCATTCCCCAGCCCGCAGGGTTCGAGGGGGTAGACCGCAGCAAGCTGGGCTTGGTGGAGTTGCCCGCATGGGAACGCTTTGGCCTGATCTGGGTGATGCCCTCGGTGCCCGAGGCGCCTGTGGATATCGACGCATGGCTGGCCCCCATGGCCGAGCAGTTGCAGGGCCTTGATTTGGGGGGGCACCATGTGTTTCGCAAATGGGAATTGCGCAAAAACATGAGCTGGCGGCTGCTGCTAGAGGGGTTTCAGGAAAGCTATCATTTCTGCCACGCGCATCGGGAAACGGCCTGCTCGGCCTATTTGGATAATCAAAGCGTACATTTGAATTTCAACCCGCATGTGCGCCATGCCGTGCCCTTGCCCAAAATCGAAGAACTGCGTGGCACGGCCCCCGAAGCCTGGGATTATCGCCCCTATTTCCTGACCCAAAATTACCTGTTTCCGGCCAATTTCGTGCAGGTGCAAACCGACCATGTCTATATCCACACGGTGATTCCCACCGGCGTAGACAGCTGCGTGTTTCAATGCCAGATGTTGACACCGCAAGAGCCGGTTTCTGAAAAGGCACTGCGCTATTACACCAAGAATTTCGATCTGATCCGCGTGGTCTTTAACGAAGATTTCGAGATTGGTGAGAGCATCCAAAAAGGCCTGAACACCGGGGCCAATGCCAACTTTTTGTTTGGCAAATACGAATGTGGCCTGCATTTTGGCCAGCGCGCCATCGATGCAGCCCTTGATGGGCAGTTGAAAATGCCCACTTTGTCTGCATAGCCTCGCCATCTTTGGCCCTTTTTGGGGGGCGGGCTTTGGCAAAATTGCGCCGTTGATGCAAAGACCGCCCATTTGCGGGGCATATTTTGCTAGCAATATGATGCATCATGTGCATAGAGTTAAGCATTATAGTGCCAAAACGGCATAACGGGAGGTAAGTATGACGAAACGTAGAACGGTGTTGGGTATTCTTGGCGGCGCGGCTTTCGCGGCGCTGGCCACGGCCTTTAGCGCGGTGCCTGCTATGGCGCAGGAAGTCACGCTGAAGATGCACCAATTCCTGCCGGCGCAGGCCAATGTGCCGCGCCTTGTGCTGGATGTTTGGGCCGATAAGGTCGAGGCCGATTCCAATGGCCGCATCAAGGTCGAGCGCTATCCCTCGATGCAGCTGGGTGGCAAACCGCCAGAGTTGATGGATCAAGCGATTGACGGCGTGGCCGATATTGTCTGGACGGTGGTGGGCTATACCCCCGGCCGTTTCCCCAGCACCGAAGTGTTCGAGCTGCCCTTCATGATGACCAATGCGCGCGCCATGTCGCGGGCCTATTGGCAGATGTTTGAAAAGCACATGAAAGACACGGAATTCAAGGATGTGCACATTCTGGCCACATGGGTGCATGGGCCGGGCATGATTCACACCAACGTGCCGGTGAACACGCCCGCAGATATGAACGGGCTGAAAATTCGCGGCGGCTCGCGCTCGGTGAACTCGCTGCTGACAAAACTGGGCGCCACCCCCGTTGGCATGCCCGTGCCTGCCGTTTCCGAAGGCCTGTCAAAAGGCGTGATCGATGGCACCACCATTCCGTGGGAAGTGACCGCCGCGCTGAAAGTGCCAGAACTGGTGAAAAACCACACCGAGTTTTCGGGCGCGGCGCTTTATACGCTGACATTTGTGCTGGCGATGAACAAAGACAAATACAACGCGCTTCCCGATGATCTGAAAGCTGTGATCGATCAGAACTCGGGCGAAGAGTTTTCGGTCTTTGCGGGCGGCACGCAGGCAGATGCCGATGGCCCCGCGCGCGATAATGCGGTGGCCTTGGGCAACAACATTATCACCTTGGACGCCGAAGCCACCAAAGAATGGCGCGCGCTGTCGCAGCCCATTTACGATGAATGGGTGGCCGACATGAAGGGCAAAGGCATCGATGGTCAGGCACTGATCGACGAAGCGCGCATGCTGATCGATAAATACACCGAATAATCTATCCGCCATTCCAAGGCGTTGGGCCGCGTCCTATGGGCGCGGTCTTTTTCTTTGTGCGAAAAAGTGCATAATACTGCGATGTTTTCTTGCGCGATGTGCGTTATGATGCATAATGTACTTAGGAATCGCGGGTGCTGTGCGTTTTATCCCCGTCAGGGGCGGCAGAAGGAGGAGCTGCTGCAAAACATCCGGCACTGCGGCGGTGGGCAACAGACCTGCCAGCCGCGCAAACAGGGAGGGTGAGATGAGCCAGTGCAGCAATGCCGCCAATTACTTTGTCGATCGCCATCTGGACGAGGGGCGCGGCGATAAGCTGGCCTTTCGCGAAGCAGATGGCGCGCAACGCAGCATAACCTATGGTCAGCTGGCCACGCTGTCGGCGCAGGCGGCGGGGGCGTTGGGGCGCGCGGGCGTGCGCCGCGAAGAGCGCGCAGCGCTGCTGATGCTCGACCAGATCGAACTGCCGGTGTTGTTTTGGGGGGCGCTAAAGGCCGGGGTTGTGCCCATCCCACTTAATACGCTGCTGTCGGCACAAGTGTATGACGCCATTTTGCGCGACAGCCGCGCCAGTATCTTGTTTGTCTCCGAGGCGCTTTACCCCTTGGTGGCCCCGGTGCTGGCCGAGAACCCGCATTTGCGCCAGGTTGTGGTGGTGGCCGATCAGGCGCCCGAGGGTTGCCAAACCTATGGCGCCTTCATGGAAGGGGCCGCCGCGGTGCCCACGGTGGAAACATCGGCCGATGAGATTGCGTTTTGGCTGTATTCCTCTGGCTCAACCGGCCAACCCAAAGGCGTGCGCCATGTGCATTCCAGCCTTTGCGCCACCGCAGATACCTATGGCGCGCAAGTGCTGCAAATCACCGAGGCCGATACCGTGTATTCGGTGGCAAAGATCTTTTTCGCCTATGGTCTGGGCAACGCCATGACCTTTCCCATGTCGGTTGGGGCCAGCGTGGTGCTTTTTTCGGGGCGCCCAACCCCGGATGCGGTGGACGCGATCTTGAAAACCCATGCGCCCAGCGTATTTTGCGGCGTGCCCACGCTCTATGCCGCGATGGTGCATCACTGGGAAAGCGGCGCGGCCAGCCTGCCGCCCATCGCCTTGCGCGCCTGCATTTCGGCGGGCGAGGCGCTGCCCGAAGAGGTGGGGCGCAAATGGCATGGGCTGTGGGGCGTGGACATTATGGATGGTGTCGGCTCGACCGAGATGCTGCATATCTTTTTGTCCAACAAACCCGGCGATGTGGTTTATGGCACATCTGGCACCGCCGTGCCGGGCTACGAGGTGCGGCTGGTGGATGAAGAGGGCGCCGATCTGGGGCCGGGCTGCGTGGGCGAATTACTGGTGCGTGGCCCTTCGGCGGCAGATGGCTATTGGAACCAACGCACCAAATCCCGCGCCACGTTCGAGGGTGCGTGGACACGCACGGGCGACAAATACGAATGCCTGCCCGATGGCCGCTTTGTCTACTGCGGGCGCACCGATGATATGTTCAAAGTTTCGGGTATCTGGGTCAGCCCGTTCGAGGTGGAACAGGCTTTGGTGGCCTATCCCGGTGTTCTCGAGGCGGCCGTGGTGGCCTGGCCGGATGAGGACGGGCTGGAAAAGCCCAAGGCCTTTGTGGTGATGAAACCCGCCAGCGCCGCCCCCAGCCCCGAGGCGCTGAAAGACCATGTGAAAGAGCGGATCGGCAAATGGAAATACCCGCGTTGGGTGGAGTTTGTGGACGATTTGCCCAAAACCGCGACCGGGAAAATTCAACGCTTCAAACTGCGGGGGGCTGTGTGATGGTGTGGGGCGTGGGCGCAGGCCGGCTGCAGGCCGCAGGGTTTGATTTGGAATATCAATGCTTTGGCCCGCCACCGGGGCAGGCCCCCACGATTGTGCTGTTGCACGAGGGGCTGGGCGCTGTGGCGCTGTGGCGCGATTTTCCGCAGGCTTTAGCCGATGCAACCGGCTGGGGGGTTTTTGCCTATTCGCGCGCGGGCTATGGCCGCTCGGGCCCGCGGGCCTTGCCTTGGCCGCTGGATTACATGACGCGCGAGGCAACCCATGTGTTGCCCGATGTGTTGCAGGCCATCGGCTTTCAGAACGGCATTTTGATGGGCCACAGCGATGGCGCCACGATTGCCGCCATCTACGCCGGCAGCGTCGAGGATTTTCGCGTGCGGGGCTTGGTGTTGATGGCGCCGCATTTCTTTACCGAACCCATGGGCTTGGCGGCGATTGCCAAGGCGCGCACCGCCTATGCGCAGGGGGATTTGCGGGCCAAGCTGGCCAAATACCATGATACGCCCGATATTGCCTTTCGCGGCTGGAACGACAGTTGGTTGGCCGAGGGGTTTGCCAAATGGAACGTGGCCGATGTGATTGATTACTTGCGCATTCCCACCTTGGCCATTCAGGGCGACGCCGATGAATACGGCAGCTTGGCGCAGATCGAGGCGCTGGAAACCCGCAGCTATGCGCCGGTGGATGTGGAAATTTTGCCCCAATGCGGCCATGCCCCGCATCTGGATGCCCCGCAGGCCGTGTTGGCGGCGGTGGGTGAATTTTGCGCCCGTCTGGCCCGGATCGAGGCAGCGCAGCCCGAAACGGCATGAGCGCGCCAGCCCTGCCACCCTATGCCTATATTCCCGGCAAAACCCCTCGGCATGCCGAGGG
>RFQY01000124.1 GCA_009924775.1 Paracoccaceae bacterium
GGCCTGTGTTGCCGCCTCATCTGGCGCTTGGGCCTTTTGGGGTTGCCAGATCAGCCCGGCAATCACAACGACGCCTGCAACGGCCACAGCGGCAATGCTACCCTTGCCCGCAAATAGTAAGGACTTGCTCATTTGTTCCCTTCCAGCCCGCTTATGTTTTTCTGCGGTTGAGAGACAATACCAACAAGGTTAACACTGGTCAAAAGCCATTCGCATATCTGCGAAAGTTTAACCCGGCGCGAAAGAGACCCAAATGCCCCCTCCCTCGATCTGTGTGTATTGCGGCGCCCATAGCGGCACCAACCCCGCCTTTTCCGATGCCGCCGATGCGATGGGCACCTTGCTGGCCGATCAGGGCTGGCGGCTGGTTTATGGCGCAGGCGATGTGGGGTTGATGGGGCGTGTGGCGCGCGCGGCCCAAGGTGCGGGGGGCCAAACCTTTGGCGTGATCCCGGTGCATCTGATGAACATGGAGGTGGGCAAGCGCGATCTGTCGCAATTCGTGGTGACAGAAAACATGCACGAGCGCAAAAAGGTCATGTTCATGAACTCGGACGCGATTGTTGTTTTGCCGGGCGGTGCCGGGTCGCTGGACGAGTTTTTCGAGGTGCTGACATGGCGCCAGATCGGGCTGCACCAAAAGCCGATATTTTTGCTAAACGTCGAAGGCTACTGGCAGCCCTTGGTGGCGCTGCTTGATCATGTGATTGCCCAAGGCTTTGCCAAGCCCAGCCTGCGCGATTACGTTCATGTTGTGGGCGACGTGCCCGCCTTGGGCACGGCCCTGCGCGCAGCCCTTTCCTGACGCAGGGCTGCGATCGTGTAAATCAGCAAGGCCGCCCATATCAGCGCAAAAGCCGTGGCATGCCATGGGCCAAATGCTTCGCCAAAAATCACCACAGCGCAGAAAAATTGCAAACTGGGGTTCAGATATTGCACCAAACCGATCGTGCCCAAGCGCACGCGCTTGGTGGCATAGGAAAATAAGATCAGCGGTGTGGCGGTTAAAATACCGGAAAAAGCCAGCAACGCGCTGTCAAAAAGATGCGCGCCAAAAACGCCTGCGCCGCTGCTGTGGCGCCAATATAGCACGCCCATGGCAATGGGGCATAACAGCAGCACCTCGGCGGTGACAGATACAACCGGCCCCGTGTTCAGGCGCTTTTTGATCAAGCCATAAAGACCGAAACTGCTGGATAAGATCAACGCCACCCAAGGCGCCACGCCCAAGCCAAGGCTAAGAACCACCACCGCCAGCATCGCCAGTACGACGGCGGTTTTTTGGCCCATGTCCAGCCGCTCTTTGAACACCACGCGCCCCAGCGCCACAGCCACCAAGGGAAACAGATAATAGCCAAGGCTTGCCTCGGTTGCGTGGCCGATCTGGATGGACAGGATAAACACAAACCAATTGGTTGAAATCATCAAGGCCGCAACGCCCAAAACCACCAGCGCCCGTGGGCTGGCCATGGCCGCCCAAAGTTGGCCAAGGCGGTTTTGACCCAGCAAGACCAATGCAAAAAAGCCAAACGACCACAGGGTTCTGTGGGCCAGCACCTCGATCGGTGCAATATGGGCCAGCAGTTTGTAATAAAGCGGCGATAGCCCCCAGATCAGGCAGGCCCAAACCATGGCCCCGATGCCGCGTGCACTGTCTGTCATAATGGCCCCTTTCCCCCATGCATAGGCGCAACCCTGCCCAAAGGGAAAGGCCCAAAAACAAAAAGCCCGCCAAAATGGCGGGCTTTGAGATGGGGTTAAACCAAGATCACAGGCGCGAGGCCACGTTTTCCCAATTTACCAGCTTGTCCAAGAAGTTGGTCAAATAGGCAGGGCGCTTGTTGCGGAAGTCGATGTAGTAGGAATGTTCCCACACATCGCAGCCCAACAGCGCGGTTTGGCCAAAGCACAGCGGGTTCACGCCATTTTCGGTTTTGGTCACTTTCAGCGCGCCATCGGCGTCTTTTACCAACCAGCACCAGCCCGAGCCAAATTGCCCCGCGCCCGCGGCGGAAAACTGCTCTTTGAACGCGTCGACCGAGCCAAAGCTTTCAACCAAGGCTTTTTCCAGCTCGCCGGGCATGGCGCTGCCGTTTGGCCCCATCATTTCCCAAAACTGCATGTGGTTCCAATGCTGCGAGGCATTGTTGAAAATACCGTTCTGCGCCACGGCGCCTGCTTGGTATGTGCCGGTGATGATATCTTCCAGCGACTTGCCTTCCCATTCGGTGCCAGCAATCAGCTTGTTGCCATTGTCAACATAGGCCTTGTGGTGCAGGTCGTGGTGGTATTCCAGCGTTTCTTTCGACATGCCAAGCGCTTCGAGTGCGTCGTGAGCATAAGGAAGATCGGGAAGTTCAAAAGCCATGTTCATGTCCCCTCGTTGAACGGTTTCCACGGGTTAAGTGGGCCGCAAGCCCCGCGTCGTCAACCCCTAGTCTGCGTTGCCCGGCCCCTTTTGCGGGGCTGGGCCTTGGCGGGTGCCAAATTTAGCTGGCGAAAAAGCCCACGGCGCTGCCTGGTGCGGCCACGGTGCACAGCACATCAAAGGCATAGGTGCCGACCGAGCGGAAACACACCACCCGCGCCTCGCCCGTGCCTTGCATCCAGATGGCGGCGGCCACTTGCGCCAGCTTGGTGCGGCGCATTTGGCCTGCGGGCATCTGCTGGGGGTCCATATCCACCGGCACCACCTTGGCCAGCACCTCGCGCACCAGCCCATCGGCGCCAGACAGCGTGATAAAAGCGCGCGCATCCGAGACATTTTCCACGATGTGGTGGGTGCCAGCCAGCGCCGTGCGCAAACTGGCCACACAGGCATGGGCCTGTGCATAGGGCACAAACAAAAGCAGCTCGTCCGGCGACATCCACGCCACGCCGGTATCGCCCTGCAGCACAATGGCGCGTTGGTCGGGCACCGCTTGGCCGGTGGCCGCTTTTACCGCCTGTTGCAGCGTGGCATCCGCCAAATTGCCACGCAGCGTGATCATGCCTTGCAAACCGGCATCGGCTACTTTGACCAAACCGTCGAATTTGGCGCCCCCTAGGGCGGACAATGCGTTAGACATTTTGCTTTTCTCCGTCCTTGTCAAAGAACACCGGGTCTACGATGCGGGCTTTGTACACCTTGCCATCGGTGCCGGGGAAATCGATCACCTCGCCCATCCGTTCGGGGCCATGCAGCACCAGACCCATGGCAATGCCCTTGTCCAAGGTCGGTGAATAATAGGTAGAGGTCACGCGCCCTTGCACATTGCGCTGGCCGTTGGCGTTGTGGCCCTCGGCCACGGCATAGGCGCCATCGGGCAGAACCGAGCCATCCAGCGTTTCCAGCCCCACCAAACGCCAGCGATTTGGGTCTGTCATATGGCTACGCTCTTGGGCTCGTTTGCCCAAGAAATCGGCTTTCTTCTTGGAAATTGCCCAATGCAGGTTCAAATCTTGCGGGATCACCGTGCCATCGGTTTCATCACCGATCATGATAAAGCCCTTTTCGGCGCGCAAAACATGCAGCGCCTCGGTGCCATAGGGCATCACGCCAAATTCGGCGCCTGCCTCTTGCAGTTTGTCCCACAGGGCCTGACCTTGGCCTGCATCAACGGCGATTTCATAGCTGAGTTCGCCCGAGAAAGAGATGCGATAGATGCGCACCGCAATGCCCCCCAAGACGCCATCGGCCCATTGCATGAACGGCAGCGCCTGTTTCGAGACATCCATACCGCCCAGCTTTTCCAACACTTTACGCGCATCGGGGCCAACCACGGCGATTTGGGCCAGTTGTTCGGTTACGTTGGTGACGTAAACTTTCCAATCCCACCATTCGCATTGCAGCCAATCTTCCATATGGGCATGGATCCGGTCGGCCCCGCCGGTGGTGGTGTGGCACAGCCATGTATCCTCGTCGATACGGGCCACCACGCCATCATCCATCAAGAAGCCATTTTCCGAACACATCAGCCCGTAGCGGCATTTGCCCACGGCCAAGTTGCTCATCATGTTGGTGTATAGCATGTCAAGGAAACGGCCAGCATCGGGGCCCTTGACCACCAGCTTGCCCAAGGTCGAGGCATCCAACATCCCCACCGAGCGGCGCACCTGGCGGATCTCGCGGCTAACGGCCTGCGCGTGGGTTTCGCCGCTGCGTGGGTAGCAATAGGGCCGCCGCCATTGGCCCACCGGTTCGAAATAGGCGCCTTGCGCCTCGTGCCATGCATGCATGGGGGTGCGGCGGATAGGTTGAAAGACCTTGCCGCGTGCCTCGCCCGCGATGGCCCCCATCGAGATGGGGGTATAAGGCGGGCGGAAGGTGGTTGTGCCGGTTTGTGGGATGGGTTGACCCAATGCATCAGAAAGGATGGCCAAGCCGTTGATATTGCTTAGCTTACCCTGATCTGTTGCCATGCCAAGCGTGGTGTAACGCTTGGCATGTTCAACCGATTCAAACCCCTCGCGTGCGGCCAGTTGCACATCGGACACTTTGACATCGTTTTGGAAATCTAGCCATGTCTTCATGCGCAGCTTGATATTGGCGCCCTGCGGCATCATCCACACCGGCTCCAGCGGTGCTTCGGCAACGCTATCGGCCTCGGGGGCGGCATCGCTGGCGTTGCTGACACCGGCAGCGCGGGCCGCCTGCGCCCCGGCATGGGCGCCATCGCGCAGCACATCGGCCAGATCAAAGGCGCCATTGGCCGCGCCTGCACAGATGACAAAGCCCTGCCCATCGGCGCCGGTGGGCGGCGCTTCGGGGTTGGGGCGGAACATGGCACGGGTCTCATCCCACACCAGCTTGCCCCCGCAATGCGACCACAGGTGCACCACCGGCGACCAGCCGCCCGACATGGCCACGGCATCGCAGGCGATTTCTTCCAGCACGGCCCCTTCGCCCGCTTGGGCGCAGATCGCCACACCGCTGACCCGGCGGCCACCTTTGACCTTGGCAATCGCGCGGCCGGTTTCCACCCGGATCCCCAGCGCGCGCGCCTGATCGGCCAAAGCGCCGCCGCCATTGGCGCGGGCGTCAATGATGGCGGGCACAGACAGCCCCTGCTCTTTCAGCACAATCGCGGTGCGATACGCATCGTCGTTATTGGTCACAACAACGGTGCGATCGCCGATGGATACACCGAAATTGACCACATAATCGCGCACAGCCCCGGCCAGCATGACGCCGGGAATATCGTTGCCTGCAAAGGACAAGGGCCGCTCGATCGCGCCGGTGGCGCTGATCACCTGTGCGGTGCGCACCTTCCACAGGCGGTGGCGTGGGCCGGCTTGTTTTGGCGCATGGTCGCTGACACGTTCGTAGCCCAGCACATAGCCGTGGTCATACACGCCCGCCCCCATGCAGCGCAGGCGCAGATGGACATTGGGCATGGATTTCAATTCGCTGACGGCGCTATTCACAAAATCTTGGGCCGGTTTGCCCGCGATTGTGCCGCCATCCACAACGGCGCGCCCGCCCCAAGCGGCGGTTTGCTCCATCACCACCACGCGCAGCCCCGCGCGCCCGGCGCTAAGTGCCGCCTGCAGGCCCGCCACGCCGCCACCAATCACCAATACATCGGCGTGGATGTGGAAATATTCATAGGTGTCTTGGTCGCGCGCATGGGCATCGGGGGCGCGCCCCAACCCGGCAGATTGGCGGATGAATGGCTCGTAGACATGTTTCCAAAAGGCGCGCGGATACATGAACATTTTATAGTAAAACCCGGCCGGCAAGAAACGCGACAGGTAGGTGTTTACCGCGCCAATATCGAATTCCAAACTGGGCCAATGGTTTTGCGATGTGCAGCTTAGCCCATCAAACAGCTCGGTCGTGGTGACGCGCTGGTTGGGTTCCAGATCGTTGCCCTCGCCCAGATTGACCAGCGCGTTCGGCTCTTCTGCGCCGGCGGCGACCACGCCGCGCGGGCGGTGATATTTGAACGAGCGGCCCACCATCATCTGGTCGTTGGCCAGCAGCGCCGAGGCCAGCGTGTCGCCTTCAAAACCGCTGAGGTTTTTGCCGTTGAACGAAAACTGAACCTTGCGGCCACGGTTCACAAGGCGGCCGCCTTTTGCCAAACGTGTGCTCATTTACAGAACCTTTCCGCCAAGGGTTGCGGGATATGCAAAGTGGGGTGCAAAGCTTTGGGCCATTACGAAAACTCCCGCCATGTCCAACCGGGGCGCTTGGCGCTGATGGCATCGCGCACATGTTGCGGCGGTTCGGTGCTTTGGGCGGGATAGGTGCCAAACACCTCTAGCGTGTTGGTACAGCGCGCGGCCAAAAACCATTTCCCACAGCCATAGGCATGGCGCCAGCGTTCAAAATGCACGCCCTTGGGGTTTTCGCGCATGAACAAATAGCCCTCGAAATCTTCGTCTGAGGCACCGGGGCCAAAGCGTTTCAGATGCGCCTCGCCCCCCGAGGCCAATTCGGTTTCATCGGCGTGAACGCCGCAATAGGGGCAATGAAGGGTCAGCATTGGGCGACTCCGTTAACAACTGGGCGGCTGAGGCCGCGAATGTGTTGGGGGCAAGCTGTGGGCATCAGTGCGCCACCCCTGCGGCCACGCTTTCATCGATGAACTTGCCTTCGCGGAAGCGGAACATGCTAAATTCCTCGGTCAGGGGGCTGTGGCCCTTGGCCATCAATTCCGCCATCGCCCAGCCCGAACCCGGCGTGGCCTTGAACCCGCCGGTGCCCCAGCCGCAATTGACAAACACGCCCTCGACCGGGGTTTTCGACAAGATGGGCGAACGGTCGCCGGTCATATCCACAATGCCGCCCCATTGGCGCAGCATTTTCAGGCGGCTGATCATCGGAAAGGTTTCCACCAGCGCGCGCACGGTTTCTTCGATATGGTGGAAACTGCCGCGTTGGGTATAGGCGTTATAGCTGTCGGTGCCGCCACCGATCACCATTTCGCCCTTGTCAGATTGGCTCATATAGCCATGCACGGTGTTGGCCATCACCACCACATCCATGCAGGGTTTGATCGGCTCTGACACCAAGGCCTGCAGCGGCGCGCTTTCGATGGGCAGGCGGAAGCCTGCGCGCTCGGCCATAACGCCGGAATGGCCCGCAACCACGATGCCCAGCTTGTCGCAATCAATCGGGCCGCGGGTGGTGTCTACGCCCACCACGCGGTTGCCCTCTTTGCGCACTGCGGTGACCTCGGTTTGTTGGATCACATGCATGCCCATATCCGAGCACGCCCGCGCATAGCCCCATGCCACGGCATCGTGGCGCGCAGTGCCGCCGCGCGGCTGCCACAAGGCACCCAAAACCGGGTAGCGCGGCCCGTGAATATTGATGATGGGCACCAGCTTTTTCACTTCGGCCGGGTCGATAAAACGCGTGGCCACGCCTTGCAAAGCGTTGGCATGGGCGGTGCGCAAATAGCCGCGCACCTCGTGTTCGGTTTGGGCCAGCATCATCACGCCACGGGGGCTGAACATGACGTTGTAGTTCAAATCCTGGCTCATGGTTTCGTAAAGGCTGCGCGATTTTTCATAAAGCGCGGCAGACGGATCTTGAAGATAGTTCGAGCGGATGATCGTGGTGTTGCGGCCGGTGTTGCCGCCGCCCAGCCAGCCTTTTTCGATGATGGCAACGTTGGTGATGCCAAAATTCTTGCCCAGATAAAACGCAGTGGCCAAGCCGTGGCCACCCGCCCCTACGATGATCACGTCATATTTTTTTTTCGGCTCGGGGCTGGCCCAAGCCCGCTGCCAACCGGTGTGATAGCGCGCCGCCTCGCGGGCAACGGCAAAAACGGAATAGCGTTTCATGCGAAAAATATCCCCAAACTTCGAATCCATGGCCCAAGCCTTTGATGCTATGTGCCCATTTCGCGCCCCGCACCCCCGTTTGAACGCGCCGCTATAGTGTGATGTTGCGACATGCGCACCGCCTGCGGCACATTACCCCTTTTTCCAAAGCCTACAGATAGCTATGTCTGGCCCAACAAAGGAGATCACATGACGTTCTGGATCATTATTTCCGCCTTGGCATTGCTGGTTGGGGCGCTGTTGGCGCAATCTATGTTGCGTGGGCGTCTGAACGACGAACATCCAGCCGCCTTTGATTTGCGCGTGTATCGCGACCAGCTGAAAGAGGTCGACCGCGACGCGGCGCGCGGGGTGATCGGGGCGGAAGATGCCGAGCGGATCCGCACCGAGGTTTCGCGCCGCATTCTGGCAGCTGACGCGCAATTGCAGGCCGCCATGGCCGCCGGGCCCGAAGGGGCCCAAACCAACAAGCCGCGGCTGGTGCCCTTGGTTCTGGCGGCGGCGGTGGTTGCAGGCGGCGTTGCGCTTTATGCGCAATTGGGCGCGCCGGGCTATGGTGATCTGGGCTTGAAAGCGCGCATTGCGCAGGCCGAAGAATTCCGCGCCACCCGCCCCGCCCAAGCCTCTGCCGAGGCCGAGGCGCTACCCGCCATGCCCAGCATGAACATCAGCGCCGAATACAAAGCCTTGGTTGAAAAACTGCGCGTGGCCGTGGCCGCCCGCCCCGATGATTTGCAAGGCCAAATGCTGCTGGCACGCAACGAGGCGGCGATGGGCAATTTCAAAGCGGCCTATCAGGCACAAGAACAAGTGATCTCGATCAAGGGCGATGGCGCCACGGGCCAAGATTACCTTGATTACGCCGATATGATGATTTTGGCGGCTGGCGGCTATGTCTCGCCCGAGGCCGAGCGCGTGTTGCGCGCGGCTTTGGCGCGCGATCCCAGCAACGGCGGCGCGCAATATTACATGGGCTTGATGGCGGCCCAAACCGGGCGCCCGGATCAGGCGTTTCGGCTGTGGAATGCGCTGCTGCGCACAGGCCCGGCAGACGCGCCGTGGATCGGCCCTATTCGCGAACAGATCGAGGAAATGGCCGTGCGCGCGGGCGAAACCCGCTTCGCGCTGCCGCCGCTGGACAGCGCCCCGCAGGCCCCCTTGG
>RFQY01000125.1 GCA_009924775.1 Paracoccaceae bacterium
TGTACATGGTTAATGTAATTCGCAACTCAACGCCCGACAAATTGGCGTCTAATATGTTTTGAAACATACCCGTTTGTTGCTCAACGCCAAAACGGCTAAACGTTATTAATTCGTAATCCTCAATTACTTTAAATTGGCGCATTTTTGCAATTTGGTTGATAAACTCATTGGCCAAATTTTGCATTGGATAAACAACGTTTTCCCTATGGTCCGCGGTGTAATAATTTACCGGGTCTGTTTCATCTAAAAAGAAAATCCGTAAATCCGCGTCGAAATCGTACGTACTTTGTCGCCCGTATTGGCGAAATCGTAACGTTTCCAACAACCAAACAATGGGCGTTTTGTCCAACAAATTGTTGTCCTTAATTGTCCATTCTCGGTTTGTAGCGGTTCGCGTTCCGGTAATCCAATAAGGTATTGGCAACGTAATTAATCCGTCTAATGGCGCACCATTTGGGGCGATTGGGTCGGCTTTTATATACTCGTTTGGTTGAACCTCGGTAATTATGTACAATTCATTATTGGAATTTTTGACGTATTTACCAACTCGCGCCCATTTGGTATTGCAAATGTTTGTTTGTTGGGTAATTTGGTCGTAAACACCAACCAACGTTGTGTCGATTTGTGTAACAATTCCCTCAATAATTGCGCTTAATTCGTTTGTCATAACCAATATGTTAACGCCTTTTGTACCCCGTTGTATTCTGTAAAATCGCCAATTCCAACGTAATCCAATTCAAATTGTCCCGCGTCGTCCCCGTCCCCAATAATTCCAAATAAATCGCCAACATTGTAACCGGTTCCGTAATTGTCCCCGTTGATTAATACCAATGTTATTTCGCCATTTGTTACGTTTGCAACAATAAATGTTGCGTCCGCATTTCCGCCGGTAATTGTCAACGTGTCGCCAACTGCATATTGTGTACCTCCGTCAACTAATGAATAATTAGTTATTGAACCGCCCGACGTGAAAATATTTACAACACAACCTGAACCCGACCCGCCGGTTGTTGGAACAGATGTTGCGTCAACGTAACCCGTACCGGGCGTTAATGGCGTTGTAATTAATATTTCCCCAATAGGCAATGCAACATAATTGATTTTTAATCCGGTTCCCGTAATTATTTGGGTTGCGGTGTTTATCGTAATTGTTGCGTCGTCGTTTCCGTCCACAATTGTAACAACGTCGCCCTCTTTGTAACCCGTTCCCGGATTTGCAATTGTTGCGGACAAAACACCCCCGGCCCCGTCGTCCAAATAATCAATGGTTAACCCCGTACCGGAACCCCCGGACGTTGCAACCCCATTGTTTGAAATGTAACCCGTTCCCGGTGTTGTTACGCTCAACGTTAAAACAAGGCCCGACAATGGCGTTGGCGTAAAATTATTACCGCCATTGTACGTTGTGCCTTGATTTGTTACGTTAATTCCAACCGCTTGGCCCGTCGCAATATCGAAATTTAAATAAATGTAATCGCGTATTGCACGAAATGTGCGTACCGCCTCGTTATATCGATTGTACATTTGCGATTGTAGGGCCAAAATTGCGGTTGAATTTTCCGCGCGTTGTCTAACGTTTCCGAATGGCGTCATTTGATTTAATAGGTCCTTTGAATACTCAAAGAAAATAAACCCTTTTAACATTTCCAAAATGCCGTCCGAATCTAACATTGAATACAACGTTACGTCCTCCGAAAACGGATTAAAAATGTACTGAAAATTTGGCGATTTTGGCGCGTTTGTCTGTTGGTCGATGTCCGACATAAACGAATTGTACATTGTAACCCCAAATAATTGACGTAAATAACGGCCCTCGTATTTATCAATATACGCTTGCAATTTTGTAACGTCGTACATTCCCGTATGTAACTCGTATTTTCCCGTAAAATTTGACGGACTTAAAAATGACATAGTTTATTTTTTAATGTTTCCGAACCCTTTTTTAATCAAAATTTTCAGCAATTCCCCGGTAACCCTCCAAATTCCCCCACGTTTCATTGTTGGATTAGTCCCGTTTGATACAAATTCGTAATATTCTCGGTCGTTTACCTCAATATCAATTGTCGTTTCCTCATTGGTTTTTTCAATGTGGGCGTCAATTTTTGGGGTATCAACGTCAATTGTTACGTTTCCGTTTTCGTCTCGGGTAAATTCAACGTCCACGTTTTTGGTGTCCAATTTGATGTTTACCGGTTTTTTACGTCGTTGTTTCTTTTCCATGTTGCGAATTTAATTAACTATTATAATGCGGCAATTGCGGTTGTGAAATCACCCGTTACAAAACCCGCTTGGTCGTTTGCTTTGATATAAGAAACCAAACGTGCCTCGCAAAGAATTGTTACCATGTTTCGTTGAAAATCGTCGTTAACGTAACCAATTGACATGTTTAACGCCTCGCGGTATCTTACGTTGAAACGTGAAAAATCGCCAATAACGAAATTGTCCGCGGTCATGTTAGCCGATGAAACAACAATCATACCCGATAATGTCATACCGCCCATTGCGTCCATAAAAATTGGGTATGTGTATTCGCCTTGCGTTGTTTTGGTTAATTGGATTTTTGCAACGTCTTCCGGATTTAAAATTACGTGTGTTGGCGTAAAATTAGCCGATTCAATTTGCGCTTTTCCAACTCGTATAACGTCGCTAACATTTGCGTTGGTAATTGTACCCGCAAATGAACCCGCCGACCATGCGGTTGATTGGTTAATTACCCCGTCAAGGTTTGCACCAACCCCGTTACCATTTAACAATGCGTTATCAATTGATTGCTCAACAGATTCCATTAAATCGTAATTAACCTCGGATTGCATAAATGACAAATCGGTTAACATTTCTTTGGAAACTTTTAATGTGGCCGCAACTTTTTTAACCTCAACAGATACCTCTTGGTATTGAACTTGGCCTTGCGCTTTTGAACCGGCCTCCGCTATAAACGAACTTGTCGACGCGGTTGTTTGTTGGATATAAACAACGTATTTGCTTGTCGTGGTTCCAACGTTTGCGATTTCTTGCACGCGTCGAATTGGTCTTTTGATTCGGTCAACAATTGGGTCCAATACAGACAATGCAACGTCCCCGGTGTAATCGCCGGTAATTGTTGTGTCGGTCTTAACGTCCAAATTGATTGTTTCGCCTTTTTCCATTGCGCTAACAATTGCTTTGTGGTTATCTTTTAAAGATTTTCTAACCGCTTGGCCAATTGTACGTGGTGCAACCTCGCGTGTTTCAATCGCTTTTTCGCTCATTGCCTCAATGCGTCCCTCAAATTTTGCAATTGCTTTTTCGATTTCCGCGCTTTTTTCTGTTAACGATTTAAGGGCGTCAACCTCTTTTTTTAGGCCGTTAACCTCTTCGTTTGTTGGCACGTTTGCCATTTTTTCAGTAAACAACCCGTTGATTTTTTCAACAACTTGTTCCGGTGTTAAATTTTCCATTTGTTTTGGATTTTAAAATTAAAAATTAATACTATTTATTACTTTGTTCCAATCATATATTTCAATTTTCGGCTCGCTTTTAATTGAATGGACCGGGTCCGGTTCAACGTTCACAAGTGAAATTAATTGACTATTAAGATATTTTACTTTCATTTCTAAATTATGTAACCTTTCGTCGGTTCCTTTGCCATTGGCCAACGCCTTAATACACGTGTCCAATTCCTTTGTTATTTTCTCAATATAAGACGTTTTTTCCTCGCCTTTTGAAACGCTAACAACGTACGTTTCCGAATTGGACCCAAACGTTACCGCCGAACCCTCGTATAATTTAACCTCGTTTATTTCGTAATAACCCCCGGATTCCAAATTTATGTCATTAATCCAACGCATTTTGTCGCTGATATATTGAAAACCGATTGAATGCTCTTTAATAATTCCGTCCTCATAATCGCGTAATGCGTCCTCGCCTTGCGTTGAACGGCCCAATTGGCCAACAGCATATAAACCGGTATTGTCCTCCGATAACTCGACAAATTTACCAATTTGCCATTCCCAATCATGATGTCGTAAAAATTGTATTTTACGATTTGATGTTGATTCCGGGCCACGTTCCAAAATTGATTTGGCAAACGCGCCTTTTCGAATTATGTCGTTGTCCGAATCTATGTTATCAAAATGCGCCAAATATACCGCAACTTGGCGGTTTGGTATGTCCAAATCTTTTAATTGAAATGAACCCTTTACATTATATAAATTGCCTTTCATTATTGAATATTTTGTTGTGTTGGTTGTGTTGGTTGTGTAACTAATTGGTTGGCAATTGTTGGCTCATAACCATAGTAATTAACCAACGTTGCAATTGCAACCTCGCGTGTAATTTGACCGGCCCCAACGGCATTATTTAATGTAATAATTCCGTCTAATCCTCCAATTGTACCGCGCAATTGTGTTTGTGCGTTTATTAGGCCCTCGCTTTGCGCTTGCGCTTTGTCGATTGGTTGTAATTCAATGCCAAATTCCGTTGCGTATTGTTCCTTTGAAATAACCCCGTCGCGTAACATAACGGAATAGGTATCAACCTTTATTTTTTCCGCCTCGCTTGCTAATTTTTCGTCGTGTTGCATTACCGGTAAATGGTCAAATTCCGCTTTTAAATAATAACCTTTTTGTGCCAATCCGAATTGGTGCATTATGGTATCGTACATTTGTTGCGTTTCCGGTATTATGGTATCTGTGTAAACCATACGTACCGAATCGCGTACATTGGTGTACGTTGCGCCCTTTTCGCTCGAAAATATGTTGGCGTTTAATCCGAACGCGTCGATTAATGCCAATTTGTCGGCGTTCAACTCTTCAAATAACATTAAATCGCGCGTCGGAAATGACATTGGCGTCCAATTCAAATCCGCCTCGGTAATAATTAAATCGTCCTTTTGTCTGTTGTACCAATCCTTTTGCAATGCCTTTTTTTCCTCGGGTGTCATTACAATTGCCCCTCCGATGTCGCTATTTTTAGCGGATAAAATACCAATTGCTCCGATGTTTTCCAACAATACGTTGCGTTTGTGGTAACTTGCTTTAATGTTGCTCAATGGGTATTTCAATGATTCAATACGGGAAATTGGACGAATTAGGTTAACGCCGTCGTCGGTCGTTAAATAAATCATGTCGCGCAAATCAATGTCCTCGGTTGTATTGTCGTCGTATTTAAATGTATATTTTTTAATCAAATCGTCCTCGGCCATTGCCTTTAAACGTTTCCCGGTCAAATGTATTTGTACTTTATTTGTTGGTAGCGGTACGAATAGATTGCGAATATCAAATGCACGTAACGGGGCGTATGCAAATGCGTTGCTATACAACGCGTCTTGCACGCTCAACGTAAACACAACGTCGGACCAACTTTGTTTTGCGTTTGGTTTGCTTATCATGTCCAACAACCAATGCGATTGGACAACGTCGCCGTTTTCGTCGTACAAACGCGGTTTGTTTGCGCTCATCATTGAGGCCCGTTTTTCAATTACCGCGCGTAATTCGGGTATTTCAATGTATAATTCCCACGCGTTATTTGTGTCAATCCAAACGGCCTCTTTTTTGCCCCACAATTGCGATTGATACGGCATTAATCGTTTGATTTGGTCGATATAACGTTGGTTTGGGTTGAACTCAACACCAAAAAATTTTTCCCAAAATGATATTAAATCCATTAATAAAGATATTTACAAAGATACGACAAAATAATTACATAATAATTTTAAACATTGATTGGGTAAAAATTGACAACCCGGCCAAACAATCCGGGGCGTCGTCGTTTTTATTTTTACCCTCCTTTGAATACGATTCCACATTTGCCAAAAATAATTCGGAATATTTGGACCCGGTTACAAAAGTAAATCTGTTTTGAATAAATGCCGATTGCATAATAATACGCGTGTCCTTATTTGTTGTGTTATTCACTTGCATAATGCGCGTGTTTGGTGTCATGCGTTGTAATTGACGGGCAAACATTGCGCCCATTGCGTTGGATTCAACGCGACAATACGGGACCTTATATTTATTTAACATTTCGGCGCATAATGGCAACGTTACGTCTGTATTTTCCCGGGTAAACACGTAATCAATAACGTACAATTCCTTTTTAATTAGGGCGCAAATCGCCATTGCGGTATAATCTTTGCCTGCGTCGGCAACGTCAATATACGAAATTGTCCCGTCGTATGCGCCCGCATTCGATTGTATTATTTCGTTAAATTCCGATTGCGTTATGCGTTTTAATCGGTCGTACAATCGCCCGGAAATATCAACCGGGGTTTGCATATATTCCGCGGACCAAATTTCGGGCGTCATGCGCTTGCGTTTGTCCCGGTATTCGTCTGTTGTCATTACGTCCTCGCAAAACGACGTGTCGTTGTCGTTCATGGCGGAAATTATTATTGATTTGTCGTAAATTTTTTCCTCGATATTGCGTCCAATTATGTCGTTAATCGACCAACGCGTGCCAATGTCGATACGTTTACAACCGCTTTCAAACCTCGAATCGTGCGTTGATTCTTTCCATTGCACAATGCGGTCGTTGATTGTGTCGCTCAATGCGTCCTCAATGCCTCGATATAAATCGTCGGTAATGCCAATTTTTGTTGCTCCAAATCCAATAATTGTACCGCCAACCCCGGCTCCAAAATACCCAACTTGTTTTGATTTGTTAGTATTCCAACCTTGTAAATTTGCTTTGTCGTCGGACAACTTGACGTCCGGGAAAACTAATTTAAAAATATCGCTTTTGACAATTGCGCGGACGTCGTACGAAAACTTTAAATACAATGTCGCCGTACACGTGTTTCGCATTACAGATTCCGACGGATTCCGACCAATTACCCATGCACAAAATAAACTCGTTATGTACGATTTCCCGGCCCTCGGAGGCATTGAAACACTAATTGCGTTTAATTCGCACGTTTCAATCTGTTGAAATGCCGTTGCAACCTCTTTTAAAAACGTTCGTTTGGTAAAAAATTCATGGTCGTACAACATACAAAACGCCCAAAACTCGCGTTTGGCTAATTCAATGCGCAACGCTTGTTTTAATTCGTCCTTATTCATTGCCCAATATATCGCGTATGTCGTCCGTACTTAAATGCGATAAATCCGGGGTTGTGTTGGTTACGTCGATTTGTTGGCGTTCAATATATCCTCGTTTTTGCCCCCGGGTTTTAAGAAAAAAGATTGTTGCGGTTGTGGACCCGTTTTTTATCTGTTTAAACAATTCGCCCTCGACAACGTCAATTGCCGACTCTTGTATTTCCTCGATTGCTTCTTTAAATTCCGGGTCCTCCTTTGCGTATTGGTAAAAATACTTTCGTGTTATTCCGACCGCCTCGCACGCTTTGGTTACGTTGCCATGATTCAACCGCAACGCCTCCAATAACGCCTTTTTAGTGCCGTTTCGTTTTGCGTCCCGGCTCATATAATTAATAAATTGTAGGTTTCGTACATTACAATTGCAACCGATACGCGCAACAATGAATAGGCGATTAACTCAAAATCGCGAATCCAAATTGTTATTTTCTTTGGTTCGGTCCATACTAACGGAGCCATTATTACCCGGTCAACAATAAATATTATGCCTAACAATGGTAATGCAATGATTCCCAATATTACAAATCCGGTAAATGTTAGTTTTGCTTTTGTTTTTTCGTTCATTTTCGTATGTTTTTATTGTTCAAAATTACGCTTTTTAAACCAAATTGAATGCAATTCTGTATCTGTTTTGTGTCGTTCAACCTCAACGCCGGCCCAAATAAGGAATTTAACGAATTGGCCCAATGGTTTGTTTAATGCTTTTGGTCGGTAATATATTACGGCCCGGCGTTCGCCGAAATCCTCATTAAATGTAAATATTTGCCAATCGAACCCAAACAACGTAATTAATCGCGTTATCGTTGCTTTTGTCGGGTACCCATGCTCATTATGGTGTATTTGCATGGGTATAAATGTAAAAATTATTTTGTTACAAATATTCGGCGCAAAGTAAATTTGTTATTTCCTCGATATATTCGGCTATTTTATGCCTTGTAACGTCGTTTTGGGTGTCTGTTAATGTAATTGGCTCATTGTCGTTATTAAAGTACGTTAAATCGTCTATATTAAACGCATTGCAAAATTTGCGTATATACACGCCCGGTTCGTCCATTTCCTCGTAATATGCCTCCGTTTCGCTTATTAGTACGTTTGCGTTTAATATTTCGCCGTTTAATATAAACTCAAATTCAAAATCCTTTTGGTCATTGTGCCAAATGTAGGTAATTTCAATTTTGGGTGTTTTCATCTTATTGGTTTTTAATGTTATTGTATGCCTCAACTATTTTGTAATAACAATGTCGTAACGCGTTGCGGTGTTTTTCCCGGTTGTTTTGGTCGTTTACGTAATCGTACGCCTCGGAATCTGTTGTTATTACGCTAATCGGTACGCCCTTGTAATTGCTTTCGATTCGGTAATGCCCGTATATTGACGTTTTTTTAATGTCAAATTGTATTTTTCTAAATTGTGCCATAGTTATTTTGAAATAAAATTAATAACGTCCTTAATTGTGCGTGCGGTACGTTTCCAATATGCAACGCCCTCATTATTTTGAACGTTGAAAACTAAATATTTATCGCGTGAATCGTACCCGCTTTTTAATCCGTTTTCCAATTTTGTTAATGTAATTACCCGGTTGCCATTTACAAAAATGGTTGTTGTTTTGTTTCCAAACATTGAGCAAATTTCGTTTTTTGTAGTAATTGTTTTCATAGCGTATAAATTTTAAAAAATTAACAAATAGACATTGATAATACATTGTTTAATTGAACTTGCTCAATCAATGATAAAGCAATTTTATTTGATGTTTGATTGTTGTTCTCAAGCATATAATTA
>RFQY01000126.1 GCA_009924775.1 Paracoccaceae bacterium
CGTGTCAAACATCTGGGCCATGGTTTGCATGCCGGCGCTGGCGGCTGTGCCAATGCTGGCCAAGGCCGCGGTCACATCGGGCATGCCGGGCGCGGGCTGCATGTGCTGGCCCATGGCGGCAAAGGCCGCGCGCATGTGCTGCGCGCCTTGGCCCAGCCCCATCTGGTCTGCCAGTGCTTGCATCTGCTGGGCCATGTCTGCGCCGGGCCCGGTGTTGGACGCGCCCGCCATTTGCGTCATGGCCTGCTGGCTGCGCTGCGCACCAAGGGCCATGGAAAATGCGGCCAGTGTTGCCTTGAAACTCATCTCTTTATCCTCCGCTATTGGGCAAGCATAGCAAAGTTTTGGCGCCGGGCCTATGGCCCACAAAGGGCGGAATCTGGGGGCAGAAAACGAAGATGCGCGGGGGGCCTATAAGCCGGATTCTGTCCAGGGGTTGCCCCCTTGGATGGCCATTCATCTAGCGGCATCGTTGCCGATACCGTCAAGCTGCCTACCCGGATCCCTGGGCCAAGACGGCCTGCGGCGATATCGGTTGCCCGATCCAGACCCGCGCAGGATCCCTATTCGGCATTGCTCCAGGTGGGGCTTGCCATGCGGGCGCTGTTGCCAGCCCCCCGGTGGGCTTTTACCCCACCGTTTCACCCTTACCCGCCGCGGACGGCGGGCGGTTTATTTTCTGTGGCGCTTTCCGTCGGGTTGCCCCGCCCGGGCGTTACCCGGCACCTGTGTCTTGTGGAGTCCGGACTTTCCTCTCCGGCGGAACCCCGCCGCAGCGGCCACCCAGCCCCCCGCGCAGGCCCCGGGTTAAGCGCTTGCGGCGCGGCGGTCAACGGGAAAGCGTTGGGCCAGATCCGCAGCTTGGGCGCAATCGATCGTGGCCAGTGGCCCCGTGGCCCAAGGGCGAAAGCGCAGGCGAAACGCGGCCAGAACCGCGGTGTCTGGTATGTCTGGGCTGTCGTCATAGCCAAAACGCGCGCAATCGGCGCGAAACGCCGCCATATCGGCCACGGGGCTGTGCATAGATGCGGGCCAAGGCCCGGGCCAAATTGCCAGCCCTTGGCGGGCCAATCCCTGCCAGTCGAATTTTGCGCCGGGGTCTTGTTTGCGGGTTGGGGCCATATCTGAATGGCCAATCACCCCCTGTGCCGGGATCTGCCAGCGCTGCAAGATGCCCCCCAACAGCTGGCACAAGGCCAGCATTTGGGCATGGGCAAAGGGGTGGGCGCCGGTGTTATCCAGCTCGATCCCGATGGAATGCGAATTCACATCGCACATCGCCCCCCAGCGCCCAGCACCGGCGTGCCAGGCGCGGTTTGCCTCGTCGACCATGTGCCAGATTTGGCCTGTGTTGCTGATCAGGTAATGCGCCGAAACCTCGGCGCTAGGGTCGCATAGCCGCGCCAGTGCGGCCTGCGCCCCCTGCATGGCGGTATAGTGCAGCACCACCAAAGACGGGCGCGCGCCCCCACGGCGCGCCCCGAAATTTGGAGAGGGGTGCCAGATCACGCGCGCCTAGTTTTGCCGCGCAAGGCGAAAGGGGGCGGGATCCCATGCGCAGGCAAACCCGTCGCCATCGGGGTCAAGCCCCATGCGGTCGCGTTCGGGGCCGCCATTGGCCAGAAAATCGGCCTGCGCCAGATCGGGCGAGGGGTATTTGCCACAATTGCGCGCGTAGCGGGTTTGCGAGGCAAGGCCGCCCCGGGTATACAGCGCCTCGCCCTTGGCATTTTGGGTGTTTAGGGCAAAATCGACAATATTTGGCCCGCTTGCACCGCTGCGTGCGGGCAGCGCGGTGGGGGCAATAACCTGATACTGGGCGCGGTTTTGTGCAAGCCGCTCGGCATCGGTTTCGATGCTGCGTAGGCTAGAGACGTCTTGGAAATCGTTTTCCTGCGAGATCCCGGCCGCATTGACCGCCACCGGTGGCGGGTTAGAGGGGCTGGCCTCTAGCGGTGCAACACCAGAATTCAGCGCAGCCGCCGTGGCGGCCGCCAGCGCCTCGGCCTCGGATTGCTGGGGCAATGTGGCGCCCTCTGGCGCCTCGAGGTCGGTGCCGGGCTGTAGCCCCTGCAACGCCGCTTCGCGCGCGGCTTGCTGCTGGGGGTAACTGTTGTAGATGCCTGCACCACTATCTGGCACGCTGGCAACGCAGGCGGACAAGGCCGCCAGCGCTGCGCCGGAAACTAGAAATCGCTTCATTATCGGTTCGCCTGCAAGTTTCTTTGCAGGCGCTTTACCACCATTTCTGCGGTTTGGCCACAAAGCCTGCGGCCTGCTCTAACGCATAGGCGGTATTCAGCAAATCGGCCTCTTCCCATGGGCGGCCAATCAGCTGCAGCCCCAAGGGCAGGCCGCTTGCATCGGTGCCGGTGGGCACGCTGATGCCGGGCAGACCGGCCAAGTTGACGGTAACCGTGAACACATCGTTGAGATACATTTGCACCGGATCGGCCTCGGCCATTTCGCCCAAACCAAAGGCGGCGCTGGGCGTGGCGGGTGTGAGGATGGCATCCACACCGGCGGCAAAGACCTGATCGAAATCGCGCTTGATCAGCGCGCGCACGCGGCGGGCACGGTTGTAATAGGCATCATAAAACCCGGCTGACAGCACATAGGTGCCCACCATCACGCGGCGCTGCACCTCGTGGCCAAACCCTTCGGCGCGGGTTTTTTCATACATTTCGGTAATGCCATCGCCCTTGCCCAAGCTGGCACGATGGCCATAGCGCACCCCGTCATAGCGCGCCAAGTTAGACGAGGCCTCCGCGGGCGCGATCACATAATAGGCCGGCAGGGCGTATTTTGTATGCGGCAGGGTGATGTCACGAATTTCAGCGCCGGCATCTTTCAGCATGGCGGTGCCATCTGCCCATAGTTTTTCGATCTCGGCTGGCATGCCATCCATGCGGTATTCGGCGGGAATGCCGATGACCTTGCCGCGGATATCGCCGCTTAGCATGGCTTCAAAATCGGGCACAGGCAGATCGGCGCTGGTCGAATCTTTGGGGTCATGCCCGGCCATGGCGCCCAGCATGATCGCGGCGTCGCGAACGGTTTTGGTCATCGGGCCTGCCTGATCCAAGGACGAGGCAAAAGCCACAATGCCCCACCGCGAGCAGCGCCCGTAGGTCGGCTTGATGCCGACAATGCCGGTAAAGGCCGCGGGCTGGCGGATCGAGCCGCCAGTATCGGTGCCGGTTGCGGCCAAGCACAAATCGGCCGCCACAGCCGCGGCCGAGCCGCCAGACGAGCCACCGGGCGTCAGCTGTGTGCTATCGCCCGCGCGGCGCCACGGGTTGACCGCATTGCCATAGCACGAAGTTTCGTTCGAGCTGCCCATGGCAAATTCATCCATGTTCAGCTTGCCCAGCATCACCGCGCCTGCATCAAACAGCTTTTGGGTGACGGTCGATTCATATTCGGGGCGGAACCCTTGCAAAATCCGGCTGGCCGCTTGGCTGGGAACGCCCTTGGTGCAAAACAGATCTTTGATGCCCAAAGGCAGGCCGCACATGGCGGGCGCATCACCAGCCCGAATGCGGGCATCGGCGGCGCTGGCCTGTTTTAGGGCCAAATCGGGGGTTTTGTGCACAAAGGCGCCCAAGGCATCGGCGCCCTCTACCTGTTTCAGGCAGCTTTCGGTCAATTCAACGCTGGTTACGTCGCCGCTGCGCAGCTTGTCGCGGGCTTCGGCCAGCGTGAGGGTGTTCAGTTCTGTCATCGGATCACTCTACAACCTTGGGAACGGCGAAGAACCCTTCGCGGGCATCGGGGGCGTTTGCCAAAACCTTGGCTTGCTGGTCGCCATCGCTGACAACGTCCTCGCGGCGTTTCAGGCGCATGGGCGTGACCGATGTCATGGGCTCTATCCCTTCGACATCAACCTCGTTCAGCTGCTCGATGAAGCCGAGGATGTTGTTGAATTCCTGCGCCAAGGCGGGCAGCGCATCGGGCTCTACCTTGATGCGGGCAAGCTTGGCCACTTTGGCGGCTTTTTCCAGGTCAATCGACATCCAAAACTCTCCGTTTTCCAGACGCACCAGCGTTTAACGCCGCCAGCCCCGGCCCGCAAGCACATGACAGCTGCTTTTGCGCCTTTTCCCCGTGCTTGGCCGTGCTAGGCTGTGGCAAAGACGCATTTTTACCAAGGGAGAGAGAGAATGCAGATCGTTTGGTTGGGCCATGGCTCGTTTCGCTACGAAATCGAGGGCAAGGTGCTGCTGGTGGATCCGTGGTTGAACGGCAACCCGATGATGCCCGAAGACCGCCACGCCGAGGCCACGGCAGGGGCCACGCATATCTTGTTGACCCATGCCCATTTTGACCACGTGGTCGATGTTTTGGGCTTGGCGCGGGCGCTGAATATTCCGGTGGTGGGCCAATACGATCTGATGGGCCATTGGGCCGAAACCGAAGGGGTGGAAACCATCGGCTTTAACAAGGGCGGCACCGTCGATCTGGGGGGGCCAAAGGTAACGATGGTGCATGCGGTGCATTCCACCAGCTTTGCCACACCCAATGGCCCCAATGTGCCCGGCACCGAATGCGGGTTCATGATCGCGGGAGAGGGCCATGTGATCTATCATTCGGGCGACACAGATGTGATGGCTGACATGCAGGTGTTTGCCGATCTGCACAGCCCCGATATTGGGGTGCTGGCGGCGGGCGGCCATTTCACCATGGATATGCACCGCGCAGCCTATGCGGCCAAACGGTTTTTCGATTTCAAAACCATCATTCCCGGCCATTACCGCACCTTCCCACTGCTAGAGCAATCGGCCGATGCGCTAAAAGCCGCCTTGCCCGGCGTTGATGTGATCGAGCCCGAGGTTCTGGTGCCGATGGCGTTTTAAGCGCTCAGGTGCGGCGCGCGGCGAAAAATTCGCGCAGCAAGGCCTCGGCGTCGCGCGCGGCAAGGCCATCGTAAACGTCGGGGCGATGGTGGCATTGGGGGTGTGAAAACACCCGCGCCCCCTGTGCCACCCCGCCTGATTTGGGGTCGCTTGCCGCATAATAAAGCCGCGCGATACGGGCAAAAGAAATGGCCGCCGCGCACATTGGGCAGGGCTCTAGCGTCACGTAAAGGGCATGGCCTGCCAGCCGCTCTTGGCCCAGCTGCGCGCAGGCGGCGCGGATGGCCAATACCTCGGCATGGGCGGTGGGGTCGTTTAACTGCCGGGTGCGGTTACCAGCCCGTGCCACCACCTGCCCGCCGGGCGATACGATAACGGCACCCACGGGCACCTCGCCGCGGGCGGCGGCGGCTTTGGCCTCGGTCAGGGCCAGTTCCATGGGGCTTAAGCTGTGCATTGTGCTGTGATGCCTGTTGATCTGCGCTTTCGCAAGCCTCGCGTTTCAGGCATACCCGCCCCATGAGCACAGAGTCGCACCCCGCAGGCGAGCGTATCGCCAAAGTTATCGCCCGGTCTGGGCGCGCCAGCCGCCGCGAAGCCGAGGCGCTGATCGCCGCAGGCCGCGTTGCCGTCAATGGCAAAGTGATCGAGCGCGCTGCGCTGAACGTGGCGCCCGGGGATCGCATCACCGTGGATGGCACGCCGCTGGCGGCGCCTGAACCTGCGCGCCTGTGGCTGTACCACAAGCCCACAGGCCTTGTGACCACCACACGCGACGAGCAGGGGCGCGCCACGATTTATGACGCGTTGCCCCCCGAAATGCCCCGCGTGATGAGCGTGGGCAGGCTGGATTTGAATTCCGAGGGCTTGCTGCTGTTGACCAATGATGGCGCGTTGAAACGCCAGCTGGAATTGCCCTCTACCGGTTGGCTGCGCAAATACCGCGTGCGTGTGAATGGCCGCCCCGACGATGCCCGCCTGGCCCCGCTGCGCCAAGGGATCGAAATCGAGGGCGAGAAATTTCAGCCCATGAGTGTCACGCTGGACCGCCAGCAAGGCGCCAATGCGTGGCTGACAATTGGCCTGCGCGAAGGCAAAAACCGCGAGATCCGCCGCGCGATGGAGGTGGTGGGCCTGACGGTGAACCGGCTTATCCGCGTGTCCTATGGCCCGTTTCAACTGGGCCAGCTTAAGGCCGGCCAAGTGGAAGAGGTGCGCCGCCGCGTGCTGCGCGACCAATTGGGCCTGAACGATGGGCAGCCCGACGAGGTTGAAAAGCCTGCGGGCAAGAAACCCGGTGCAAGATCTGGTGCCAAACCCGGTGTGAAACCTGGCGCAAAACCCGGTGCCAAACCGGGTGCTAAGCCGGCCGGAAAACCGGGCGAAAAACCGGGCGACAAACCGCGCAGCATCAGCCGCCCGGCACGCGCGCCGCGCAGCGATCCGGGCTTTGCCGCAGGGTTCACCCCCAAACCAAGGGGGCGCACGGCCAAGGGGGGCGCGGGCGCCAAGCCTGCGGGCCCCGCCAAAGCCGGACCATCGGCCACGCCGGGCAAGCCGCGCGGACCACGCCCAAAGCGCTGATTTTCGCGCTTTGACGTGGAATTGCGCCGCTTCCCCCTAGTAACAGCGCATCCGATCGCCTACCTTTCAGGGGTAGGTAATTGTGTTGGGGCGCATGTCAGGTTCTGGGCTGCAAAAATGGGCGTATGCCGGGCTGGTGCTGTTGATTTTCTACATCGCAACAGCTGGGGGGCTTTAGCATGGCCAAACGTTTTGGCGGTCAATACAGCCCCGGTGCGCCGGCAAACAGCCCGGGCACGACGGCCGATACCGGCTACGCGCAGGCCCGGCGCAGCCCAGTTGGGGCGCGGGTAAACCTGCTGTTTTTTTGGCCCGTGCTTTTGCTGGCAAAAAGCTATTTTGGCCCCCCCACACAGTTTTTGACCACGCTTGTTGGGGCTATGATGCTGGTTTTGGCGGCTTGGCTGACGCGCGAAGGCGTGCGGGCGCACGCCGCCTATGAGGCGCGCAAAGTGGCGCGCCGCCCGGCCATTCCGCGCAAGATTTTTGCCGCCATCCTTACCGGTTTGGGGCTGGGGCTGGCGGGCTATGCCGCCTTCGGCTTGGCCGGGGCTGTGTTAGTGGGCCTGCTGGGGGCCGGTTTGCACAGCATGGCCTTTGGCCTTGATCCATTGCGCAACAAAGGTTTCGACGAGGTGGGCGCCTTTCAGGCCCAGCGCGCCGAACATGCGGTGGCCGAGGCCTCGGCCTATCTCGACCAGATGGCCCAAGCCGTGCAGCGCGCGGGCGACCCCGAGGTGCAGGCCCAGCTGCGCCGCTTTCAGGCGGTGGTGGCCCAGATGCTGCAAACAGTGCAAGACGACCCGCGCGATTTAAGCGCTGCGCGCAAATATCTGGGCGTCTATCTGATGGGCGCGCGTGATGCCGCGCAGAAATTTGCCGATTTGCACCAGCGCAACCCAGATGGCCAAGCCAAACCCGATTTTTTGCAACTTTTGGCCGATCTAGAGGCGGGGTTTGGTGCCAAAACCCAAAAGCTGCTTTTGGCCGATCATGCCGATTTGACAGTGGAAATAGAGGTCTTGCGCGCGCGTTTGCAGCGCGAAGGCGTGTGTGTAGAGTAATGGCCAGGGGGTAGAAATGGCATCTGAAATCCAATTGAAAGCGCAACAAAGCTTGGCAGAGGTGGAAAAGGTCAGTGCGGCCATTCTGCCGGAACCGGCGGCGGCAACGGCCATTGTGCCCCTTGAACAGGCCGACGCGCAGGCCAGCGCGGAAATTCAGCGCCGCATGGCTGAAATTGACATGGGCGATACCAATTCGATTGTCTCCTTTGGCTCGGCCGCGCAGGCCGAATTGCAAACGATCAGCCAAGCCATGCTGGCCGATGTGCGCAACAAAGATGTGGGCCCTGCGGGCGACAGCCTGCGCACCATGGTCACCACCATTCGCGGCTTTTCTGTCAGCGAATTGGACGTGCGCCGCAAACGCTCGTGGTGGGAAAAGCTGATCGGTCGTGCGGCACCTTTCGCCAAATTCGCCGCCCGCTTCGAACAGGTGCAGGGCCAGATCGACCGCATCACCAGCGATCTGCTAGAGCACGAGCATAAGCTGCTGAAAGATATCAAATCGCTGGATATGCTGTACGAAAAAACGCTGGCTTTCTACGACGATCTGGCGCTTTACATCGCGGCGGGGCAGGCCAAGCTGGCACAGCTGGATGGCACCGATATCCCCGCCAAAGAGGCACAATTGCAGGCCACACCCGAAGATGGGCAGGTCATCGTGGCCCAAGAGCTGCGCGATTTGCGCGCCGCCCGCGACGATCTGGAACGGCGCGTGCATGATTTGAAACTGACCCGGCAAGTCACGATGCAATCCTTGCCCTCGATCCGCTTGGTGCAAGAAAACGACAAAAGCCTTGTGACCAAGATCAACTCGACCTTGGTGAACACCGTGCCTTTGTGGGAAACCCAATTGGCGCAGGCCGTCACCATTCAGCGCAGCGCCGAGGCCGCCGCCGCCGTGCGCGATGCCAATAACCTGACCAACGAATTGCTGCAGGCCAATGCCCAAAACCTGCGCGAAAGCAACCGCCAGATCCGCGAGGAGATGGAGCGCGGGGTGTTCGATATCGAGGCGGTGAAACAGGCCAATGCTGCGCTGATCGGTACGATCGAGGATTCGCTGCAAATCGCCGACGAGGGCAAGCGCCGCCGCGCCGAAGCCGAGGGCGAGTTGAAGAAAATGGAGGCAGAATTGCGCACCACCTTGGCCGCCGCCCGCGCCCGCCGCGATGGTGTGGGCGACACTGCGGGCC
>RFQY01000127.1 GCA_009924775.1 Paracoccaceae bacterium
ACCGTGGCAATCAGCCCCGGCACCATGCCGATGCCAAAAAACACGATCGCAGGGATCAGGTAAACAAAGGTGGGCAGGGTTTGCATCAAATCCAGCACCGGGCGCATCCAGGCATAAAGCCGTGGCCGATGGGCTGCCAAAATGCCAATGGGCACACCCAGCCCCATGCACACAACGCAGGCCGATAACACCAGCGTCAGGCTTTCGGTGGTTTCCTCCCAATAGCCCTGATTGAGGATGAATAAAAAACCGCAGCCCACCAACGCGGCTGCGCGCCAACTGCGTTGCAACCCGTAGGCCAGTGCCATGAACAGCGCGATAATGGCCAAGGGCGGCGGCGCCTGAAGCAGCCATAAAATGGCCTCGATCATGGCCTCTAGCGCATCGGACAGGGAATCGAAGGCAAAAGCAAAATTGCCCTGCAGCCAATCAAACAGCGCGCGTGCCCATTTGCCGATGGGTATTTTGTTCTGGGTCAGCCATTCCATTTCGGCCCCCTATCGTGTGCCTTGGGCTGGCCCCGCGCGCCCTTGGGCGCGGTGGGCCAGCCCGCGGTATATCAAAGACCCAGTGCTGCTTTGGCGGCGCTCAGCGCATCGCCACCGTCTTTGGTTGTGACACCGTCTAGCCACGCGTTCAGCACCATCGGGTTGGCCTTTAGCCATGCGCTGGCGGCATCGGCGGGATCTGTGCCATCGTTCAGAATGGCACCCATGATTTCATTTTCCATGGCCAGCGTGAATTCAAGATTGCTGAGCAATTTGCCCACATTCGGGCATTCGCTGACATAGCCCTGACGCGTGTTGGTGAACACCTGCGCGCCGCCCAGATTTGGGCCAAACCAATCGTCGCCACCGGTGAGGTAGGACATTTGGAAATTCGCGTTCATTGGGTGCGGTTCCCAGCCCAAAAACACCACCGGCTCGGCCTTGCGGTCGGCGCGTGCCACCTGTGCCAGCATCCCCTGTTCCGAGCTTTCGACAACTTCGAACCCGTTTAGGCCAAAGGCGTTCGCGGCGATCATATCCATGATCAGGCGGTTGCCGTCATTGCCCGGCTCGATGCCATAAATCTTGCCTTCCAGCGCGGCTTTGTGGGTGGCGATATCGGCGAAATCTTTGATGCCCAGATCGCTGGCCGCTTTGTTCACCGACAGCGTATATTTGGCGCCGTCCAAATTCATCCGCACGGTTTCTACGGTTCCCGCATCGCGATAGGGGGCGATATCGGCCTCCATCGTGGGCATCCAATTGCCCAAGAACACATCGATATCGCCATTGGCCATCGAGGTGTAAGTCACCGGAACCGACAGCACCTTGATGTCGGTGTGGTAACCCAAGGCCTGCAGCACGGTGGTGGTGGCGGCGGTGGTGGCGGTGATATCTGTCCAGCCCACATCTGAAAAGCGCACGGTTGCGCAATCGGCCAGCGCGGGGCTGGCGGCAAAAAGGGCCAAGACGGAAAGGGTGGATTTGAAGGTCATCGATTACTCTCCCTGTTTTTTATGCCATCATCCGTTTATTGATTGACGAGTCAATAAAAAGATCTTTAGCGTGCGAAGCTACTTTGGACCTTCGAGAAACCCGATGCCCAAACTTGGAATGGAGCCTATACGCCGCGATGCTTTGGTGAAAGCGACGATTGCAGAAATCGGCGCGATTGGCACATTGGATGTGACGGTCAGCAAAATTGCGCGCAGGGCGGGCATGTCTTCGGCCTTGGCGCATCACTATTTTGGCGGCAAAGAGCAAATCTTGGTGGCCGCCATGCGCTATACGATGAGCGTCTATGCCGCCGAGGTGCGTGGCGCCTTGACGATGGCAGGCACTGCGCAGCAGCGGATAGAGGCGATCGTGCGCACCTCGTTCAGCCCGCGCAATTTCCGCCGCGATACGGTGGCGGCTTGGATGAATTTTTACGTGCTGGCGCAGGTCGCCCCCGAAGCGCGGCGCCTGTTGATGGTGTATCAACGCCGCCTGCGGTCGAACCTTTGCTATAACCTGCGCCCGCTTGTGGGCGCGCGCGCTGCGGCCACGGCCAACAGGATCGCCTCGTTGATTGATGGGGTTTATCTGCAACAATCGTTGGGCCGTGAAACGCCCGACCATGAAAAAGCCGTAGAAGAAGTTTTGGGCTATTTCACCCTAGAGCTGGAAAAGAGCAACTGATGTCTGCACCCAATATCCTTATTTTCATGGTCGATCAGCTTAACGGCACGCTGTTTCCAGATGGCCCGGCGGATTGGCTGCATGCGCCAAACCTGCGCGATTTGGCGGCACGCTCAACCCGGTTTGCCAATGCCTACACCGCCTCGCCGCTTTGCGCGCCGGGGCGGGCGGCGTTCATGTCGGGGCAATTGCCCAGCCAAACCGGCGTTTACGACAATGCGGCGGAATTTGCCTCTAGCATCCCCACCTATGCCCACCATCTGCGGCGGGCGGGCTATCAAACCTGCCTGTCTGGCAAGATGCATTTCGTCGGCCCCGACCAGTTGCACGGGTTTGAAGACCGGCTAACAACCGATATCTACCCGCCCGATTTTGGCTGGACACCCGATTACCGCAAACCCGGCGAGCGCATAGATTGGTGGTATCACAACATGGGGTCGGTCACCGGGGCGGGGGTGGCTGAAATCACCAACCAGCTGGAATATGACGACGAGGTGGCCTACCACGCCCGCGCGCGCCTTTATGAATATGCCCGCGGCGCAGATAACCGGCCTTGGTGTATGACCGTGTCATTTACCCACCCGCACGACCCCTATGTTGCGCGGCGCAAATATTGGGACCTATACGAGGATTGCGCCCATCTTGACCCGCAGGTGCCTGCCTTTGACTATGATCAGCACGACCCGCATTCCCAGCGCATTTTCGATGCCAACGATTGGCGCAACTACACCTTAAGCGATGAAATGGTGCGCCGGGCGCGCCGCGCCTATTTTGCCAATATCTCGTATCTCGATGACAAGATTGGGGAAATTCTGCAGGTGCTGCGCGACACGCGGCAAGAAGAAAACACCATTATCCTGTTTGTCTCGGATCATGGAGATATGCTGGGCGAGCGGGGGCTTTGGTATAAGATGTGCTTTTTCGAAGGCTCGGCCCGGGTGCCGATGATGATTGCCGCCCCCCAAATGCAGCCCGGTTTGGTAACTGCGCCGGTTTCAAACATCGATATTTGCCCCACCTTGTGCCATTTGGCGGGCGTTAGCATGAGCGAGGTGATGCCATGGACCAGTGGCGAAAGCCTTGTGCCCTTGGGGCAGGGGGGCGTGCGCCACAGCCCCGTGGCCATGGAATATGCCGCCGAAGCCAGCTATTCGCCGCTGATCTGCTTGCGCCAAGGGGGCTGGAAATACACCAATTGCGCGCTGGATCCCGAGCAGCTGTTCAATCTGGAAACAGACCCGCATGAATTGGAAAATCTGGCCGAAAACCCAGCCTATGCCCCCCAGCTAGAGCAGTTTCGCATCATGGCGGCGCAGCGCTGGGATCTGGAGCGTTTCGATGCCGAGGTGCGCCAAAGCCAAGCGCGCCGCTGGGTTGTCTACGAGGCGCTGCGCAAGGGCGGGCATTTCCCTTGGGATTACCAGCCGCTGCAAAAAGCATCCGAGCGCTACATGCGCAACCACATGGATCTGAACGTGCTTGAGGAAAGCAAACGCTTTCCGCGTGGCGAATAAAGGGCTTTGGCATGATAACTGTTTATGGGCGGGCCACCTCGTCAAATGTGCAAATCGTGATGTGGACATTGGCCGAATTGGGGCTGGCCCACACGCGGCTGGATTATGGTGATACCTATGGGGGCACCAAGACCGCCGAATATCTGGCGATGAACCCGATGGGGCTGGTGCCTTGCCTGCGCGATGGCGATGTGACCCTGTTTGAAAGCGCGGCAATCCACCGCTATCTCTGCGCCCGCTATGCCAAAGCGCCCTTTTGGCCCGCCGATCTGGGCCAGCGCGCGGCTTTGGATTGCTGGGCTGAATGGGTGAAAACCAGCTTTATGCCGGCGCTGTTGACGGGGCTGTTTTACCCGCTGGTGCGCCGCGACCCGGCCACTGTCACCGCAGACGAGCTGGCCAAGGGGGCGGCAGAAATGGCGCGTTTGGCGGCCATGCTGGATGCGCGGCTGGGCCAAGGCCCGTGGCTGGGGGGGGACGAATTTACCTTTGCCGATATCTTAGCCGGTCATGGGCTTTATCGCTATTACGCCTTGCCATTCGCGCGCCAAGATTTGCCCGCGCTGGCCGCTTATTACGAACGCCTGCGCGCCCGCCCGGCCTATCTGGAACATGTCTGCGTGTCATATGAACCGCTGCGATTCAAACCCGAGGACAAGAAATGAAAGCACAGCCAACCGCCAGCCACTTTATAAATGGCCGCTATGTCGAGGATAAAGCCGGGGCAGAAATACCGGTCTATTACCCCGCCACAGGCGAGGTGATTGCCGTGGTGCACGAGGCAACGCCTGCCATCATCGATCAGGCGCTGGCCAGTGCAAAAGCCGCCCAAGCCCAATGGGCGGCCATGTCGGGCACCGAACGTGGGCGTATCTTGCGCCGGGCTGCCGATATCATGCGCGTGCGCAACCACGACCTGTCGGTTCTGGAAACCTTGGACACGGGCAAGCCTTATCAGGAAACCAGCGTGGTCGATGCCACCTCGGGGGCGGATGCGCTGGAATATTTCGGGGGGTTGGCCGGTGGTTTGACGGGCCAGCATATCCGCCTGCCCGATGGCAATTGGGCCTATACCATCCGCGAGCCGCTGGGCGTTTGCGTGGGCATTGGGGCGTGGAACTATCCCACCCAAATCGCCTGCTGGAAAGGTGCGCCAGCCTTGGCCTGCGGCAATGCGATGGTGTTCAAACCCTCGGAAACAACACCGCTTTGCGCGCTGAAAGTGGCTGAAATCCTGCACGAGGCGGGCCTGCCTGCCGGGCTTTACAACGTGATCCAAGGCCGCGGTGGCGTGGGCGCGCCCTTGGTGGCCGATGCGCGGGTGAACAAGGTATCGTTAACAGGCTCGGTGCCCACGGGGCGCAAAGTGTATGCGGCCGCAGCGGACGGCATGAAACATGTCACGATGGAGCTGGGCGGGAAATCGCCGCTGATTATTTTCGATGATGCCGATCTGGAAAGCGCGGTTTCGGGGGCGATCTTGGGCAATTTCTATTCCTCGGGGCAGGTTTGTTCCAACGGCACGCGGGTGTTTGTGCAACGGGGCATTAAACAGGCGTTTTTGTCCCGCCTCAGCGAAAGGCTGCAAAACGCGGTCATTGGCGACCCGATGGACCCTGCCACCAATTTTGGCCCCATGGTCAGCGAAGGGCAGCTGCAAATCGTGCTAAATTACATCGCCAAAGGGCAAGACGAGGGCGCGCAGCTGGTCTGCGGGGGGCAGCGGCTGGATAAACCCGGCTACTGGATCACGCCTGCGGTTTTTGCCGATGTCACCGATGACATGGCCATCGCGCGCGAGGAAATTTTCGGCCCCGTCATGTCGGTCTTGGATTTCGACACCGAGGCCGAGGCGCTGGCGCGGGCCAATGACACCGAATTTGGGCTGGCGGCAGGGGTTTTCACCAATGATTTGCAGCGCGCCCATCGCGTGGCCGAAGGCTTCGAGGCGGGCACATGCTATATCAACACCTATAACGATGCCCCGGTCGAGGTGCCTTTTGGCGGCTCGAAAATGTCGGGCGTCGGGCGGGAAAATTCGCATGCCGCGATTGCCCATTATAGCCAGCTAAAATCGGTTTTCGTGCGCATGGGGGCGCTGGAAGCGCCGTTCTAGGCGGCGGTCTGCGGGCCAGACAAGGAAAAGACATGCAAGCGGAATTCGTGATTGTTGGGGCAGGCAGCGCGGGCTGTGCCATGGCCTACAGGCTGGCTATGGCGGGGGCCAAGGTGATTGTGATCGAACATGGCGGCAGCGATGCCGGCCCTTTGATACAAATGCCGGGGGCCCTGTCTTACCCGATGAACATGAAAATGTATGATTGGGGCTATCGCACCGAACCCGAGCCGCATTTGGGCGGGCGCCGGCTGGCCTGCCCGCGGGGCAAGGTGATTGGCGGCTCGTCCTCGATCAATGGCATGATCTATGTGCGCGGGCATGCCCGCGATTTCGATCATTGGCGCGACCAAGGCGCCGATGGCTGGGGCTATGCCGATGTTTTGCCCTATTACAAACGCATGGAAGATTGGCACGATGGCGGCCATGGCGGCGATGCGGGCTGGCGTGGGCAGGGCGGGCCGCTACATGTGACCCGCGGCAAGCGTGACAACCCCTTGGTGCAGGCCTTTGTGCAGGCTGGCGCGCAGGCCGGATATCCGGTGACAGGCGATTACAACGGCCAGCAGCAAGAGGGGTTTGGCCCCTTTGACATGACGGTGTGGAAGGGGCGGCGCTGGTCGGCGGCCAGCGCCTATTTGAAACCGGCTTTGGCCACGGGTAATTGCACCTTGGTGCGTGCTTTGGCCCAGCGCGTGGTCATGGATCAGGGCCGCGCCACGGGGGTCGAGGTGCTGCGCAATGGCACCCGACAGGTGATTTCTGCCCAGCGCGAGGTGGTTTTGGCGGCCTCGTCGCTGAATTCGCCCAAGCTGCTGATGCTATCGGGCATTGGCCCGGCGGCGCATTTGGCCCAACATGGCATCGATGTGGTGGCAGACCGCCCTGGCGTGGGGCAAAACCTGCAAGACCATCTAGAGCTTTATATCCAGATGGCCGCCAGCCAGCCGGTGTCTTTGTTCAAGTATTGGAACCTGTTTGGCAAGGCTTGGGTGGGGCTGCAATGGCTGTTGGCCAAGCGGGGGCCGGGGGCCTCGAACCAGTTTGAAAGCGCGGCTTTCATCCGCTCGCAGGCGGGGGTGGATTACCCAGATATTCAATATCATTTCCTGCCCATCGCGGTGCGCTATGATGGCCAAGCCGCAGCCGAGGGCCATGGGTTTCAGGCCCATGTTGGGCCAATGCGCTCGCATTCGCGCGGGGCGGTCAGCTTGCGCAGCGCCGATCCAAACGCCGACCCGGTGATCCGCTTTAACTACATGTCTGATCCGCAAGATTGGGAAGATTTCCGCCGCTGCATTCGCCTGACCCGCGAGATATTTGCCCAGCCCGCCTTTGCCCCCTATGTGCGCCACGAAATCCAGCCCGGCGCCAGCCTGCAAAGCGACGAGGCGCTAGATGGCTTTATCCGCGATCACGCCGAAAGCGCATATCACCCCTGCGGCACCTGCCGCATGGGCCGCGCCGATGACCCCACCGCCGTTGTCGACCCGCACGCGCGGGTGATTGGTGTGCAGGGGCTGCGCGTGGCCGATAGTTCGATTTTTCCACGTATCACCAATGGCAATCTGAATGCGCCATCGATTATGGTGGGTGAGAAAGTCAGCGATCTGTTGCTTGGCCGCGATCCGCTGGCGCCTGACAATGCGCAACCTTGGATCAACCCAAATTGGCAAGTGTCGCAGCGCTAGGGCGTAGAATGCGTTAACAAAAGTTAACCACACGAACAAAGCTTGGTTGATTTTCGGGTCGTTGCGCCCGAAATTAACCAAATGTTAAGGATTTGTGCTGCATTCGTTCTTATCTTGCTGGCCCTGCCCGCCGCACCCGCGCAGGCGGGGCCACAGGGTGTGGTGCGGGTGGTGGATGGCGATACATTCGTGATTGGCGGGCAAAAGGTGCGCCTACAGGCCATTGATGCCCCAGAGGCGGCGCAGGCCTGCACGGAAAAATCTGGGCAAAAGCGGGTTTGGGCCTGTGGCGCATGGGTCAACGCGCAGGCGCGCGCGCTGTTTCAGGGCCAGCAGGCCCGCTGCAACGCGCAAGGCCATGATCGCTATGGCCGGGTTGTGGCGCGCTGCAGCGTGGCGGGCCAAGATATGGGGGCCACCCTTGTTGGGGCGGGGCTGGCCTTTGCCTATCGCCGCTATGGCCTGCAGTATGTGCAGGCTGAACAGGGCGCCGCGCGCGCTGGGCGGGGGCTGCATGCGCACCAGCTGATGGCGCCCGAGGCGTATCGCGCCCAAACCCGCGCGCAGGTCGTGGCCGCGCCCAACGCCACCGGGGACTGTGTCATCAAGGGCAATATCTCGGCCAAGGGCACGCGGATTTTTCACAGCCCCGGCCAAGCCGATTATGCGCGCACCGTCATTACCCCCGAAAAGGGTGAGCGCTGGTTTTGCAACATAGCCGAGGCGCGCGCGGCGGGCTGGCGGGCCGCACGGCGTTAGGCGGGCCGTCTTTGCACTGGTCTTTGGCAGGACAGCCGCTATCTTCGCTGCATGGAAACCGAATTCGACCTGAACCTGCGCCAAGGCCTGCCCCCGCATCTGCGGGTTTTGGCCGATAAGTTCCCCCGCACAACGTGGCAGGGGCACCCGAATTTTTCACAGCTTACCGCGTTTTGGCTGGATCGCCATGTGATGTTTCGCCAGATTTTGGCCAAGCTGGTCGAGGACACGCAGCTGCATTTGGATGGCAAATCAGGCCCGCGCTATGGCGCTGAACTAAGCCGCTACACCGGGTTTTTTCTGGATCAGCTGCACAGCCACCATGGCATTGA
>RFQY01000128.1 GCA_009924775.1 Paracoccaceae bacterium
TCCAGCGCCACAACCGGGCGCCCTTGGGCGCGGGCTGCGGCCACTTCTGGGCTAAGGGTGATGGGGGCGGCACTCATGCGGTATCCTTTCCAGAAACGTAGCGGGCGGCGCTGCGCAGCGCCTGTTGCAGCGCACCATCGCGGGGCTGGCCTGCCAATTCAGCCGCGATATGCGCGGCCATAAATGTATCGCCCGCCCCGGTGACACGGGCCACCGACACGCTGGGCGGTTGGCCGGTGTAGCAGGCCGTGGCGCAGGCATCGGCGGCGGTGGCGGCGCCATCGGTCACCAAGGCCCGCGCCGCGCCCTTGGCCACCAGCAGCTGGGCCGCGCTGGCGGCATCGGGCAAATTTTGCCCACAGATCAGCCCCGCCTCTTCGAGATTGGTGTAAAACACCGCCCTTGGATGGCCCAGAAACGGCACCAAGCGCAGCGCCTTGCCGGGCGAGGCAGGCGCAAGCCGCAGATCACAGCCGGACAATTCCGGGGCGGTGGCGCTGCTGGCCAAAACCGCGGGCGCCAAATTGCCATCCATCGCCACGCAGCCCTGAAACGGTGCATCGCTGCCCCCCAAGCGCCCATCATAAAGCGGGGCCAAAATGCGCGCGCCTGCGTGTTCAAGGCTATGCGCATCGGCCACCGCCGCGCACAGGCCCTGCGGCCCCTCGATCGCCATATATCGATCCGTGGGCAGGTCTTCGGCGCGGGTCAAATAGCGCGTATCCAGCCCCAAGTTCGCGCAGGCCGCCAACAGGGCATCGCCCTCGGGGTCTTGGCCCAAAACCGACAGCAACGCCGGGCTATGGCCCGCGCGCGCCAGCGCCATGGCGATATTCAACGCCACACCACCGGGCAGCATGGTGATGCGCCCGGGCCGATCTGCACCCAGCGGCATGGGCTGCGTGCTGCGCCCGATAGTGTCCCACAGGACCGATCCGATACAAAGAATACTGGGGGGTATCATGGCCCATAAATGCACCGCACCGCGGCAGGCCACAAGGGGGCAAGCGCCACGCTGGCGCTTAGGGCACCAAAAATGTGGCCGAGGCCCACAGCGATTCCCAAACCGGGCCCTCATCGCCGGGCAGCGGGCGCATCACCACGGCATCCAACAAATACATATAGCCGCGCTGCGCGCTCAGCTGCGCGTGGCCTTGGGCGTCGGTGCGCAGCCGTTCAACCGTGACCGTGCCATCGGGGGCTTTGGCAAATACCTCTATTTGGGCCTCTGTGCGCGGCTGATCGCGGTAGCGCAGGGCCACATCAATCACTGGCGCGGCTGCGGCGTCTTGATAGGGGTTGGTGCGCAGAAAAAATTCGGTCTCGTAGCCAAAGCCTGCATCGAAATCGGGCGCCAAATCGCCTATGGGCGCAACCGCAACATAGGTTTTGGCATAGCGCCAATAGCGCTCTTGAAACCCAGCTTCTGGCAGGCCGCGCGCGGCATGGGCTTGGGCCAAGTCGCCCAAATCTTTTTCTTCGGCAAAGGCTGCAAATTTCGCAGCCTCGGTGTAGGTGATCGTATCGCCCGCCGAACGGTACCCAACCACCGCCAGCCCGGGTGCGGGCTGGGCCAAGCGAATGGCCGGGTCATCGCCCAAACGGCCGGTTATGGGGCGGGGCGTGCCATTTTCCAAAACCGCAACCGCACCGATATTGCGCTGAAACCATGGCAGCGAAATCCCCGACAAGCGCTGCCCATTGCGAATGCGAATATCAACATCCTGCCCTGCTGATACTTGATAAGTTTGCGGCTCAAGCCATACTTCATGGGCAAAGGCTGGTGCGGCGTGAAGGCCCAGCATAGCGACGAAAACAAAGGGTAGGGTGTAGATGCGCGCGAACATATGGGTCATGGGGCAAAAGCTGGCGTATTTGCTGGTCAAGTCAAGCGTTATCGTCGCCCTTGCCATGCTGAGCACGCTTAGCACGCCAAAACCCGCCCATGCCCACGAGGTGCTGCCCACGGTCGCCGATATCGAGGCACGCGAGGGCGCTGTTTTGCTGACGCTGCGCTTGAACGCCGAGGCGCTGCTGGCGGGTATCGATCTGGACGGGCTGGACAATACCGAAACCGCCCCCAATGCGGCCGAATATGACCTGCTGCGCGCGCTGACCCCGGCACAGCTAGAGGCCCAGATCAGTGCCAATTGGGACATGATGATGGCGGGGCTGTCGCTGACACTGGATGGCACTGCGGCGCCCTTGTCGCTGCTGGGCGCGGCGGTGGATCCACAGGCCGATCTTAGCTTGCCGCGCGTGTCACAGCTGCGCCTAACCGCCCCCATGCCGCAAGGCACGACCGCAATGGCGCTGCATTGGCCCAAGGGCTTTGGCGATTTGGTGCTGCGCCAACAAGGGGTAGAGCCCGCCTATACAGGCTATATCACCGGCGGCCAAACCAGCCCCGCCATTGCACTGGCCGGGCTGGGGGCACCTGCCAGCGGCGCCGCGGTCTTTTTCTCTTATATCCCGGTGGGGTTTGACCATATTTTGCCCAAAGGGATGGACCATATCTTGTTTGTGTTGGGGCTGTTTTTCCTAAGCACCCGGCTTAGCATGCTGCTGTGGCAGATCAGTGCCTTTACCTTGGCCCATACCGTGACCTTGGCCTTGGGCGCCTTGGGCTGGGTGTCTGTGCCCGGCTCGATAGTCGAGCCGCTGATCGCGGCCTCGATCGTGTTTGTGGCGGTGGAAAATATCACCTCGCGCGGGCTTAGCCCCTGGCGCCCCGCCGTGGTGTTTGGCTTTGGGCTGTTGCACGGCTTGGGCTTTGCCAGCGTTTTAGGCGAATTCGGCTTGCCCGAGGCACAGTTCATTCCCGCGCTGATTGGCTTTAACATCGGTGTCGAGATTGGCCAGCTTACAGTGGTGGCGCTGGCCTTTTTGCTGGTGGTTGCCGCGCAACGCGTGGATCTGGGGCGCATGGTGTCCAGCGTGGCGGGCTGGGGCTATGTGGCGGGCGCGCTGGTTTTGCTGGCGGCCTCGGTCGCGCAGGCCATGGGGCAGGGCGCATGGATGCCCGATGCGGTGTTTTTATGGGGCGCGGCGGGCTTGATGATCCTTTGCATGCTGTCGGTCTTCTTTGTTGATCAGCTTGACAGCTACCGCCGCTTTGTTGCCGTGCCTGCCTCGGTGTTTATTGGCGCGGTAGGGGCGTTTTGGGTGGTAGAGCGGTTGTTTTTATAACCACAGCTGCGCCCATGCGCCTAAGGGGTTGCAAACCCCGGGCGCGGGCAGTATACGCGCGGCACTTAAACCCGCAGGTGGGGTTGGGCAGTAAGGGGAGACATCCCTTATGTCCGCCGGTTGAAGCACAGCTTCTTCCCCCACCGAGGCGCAAACCGGAAAGGAAAAGAAGCATGGCTCTTCCCGAGTTCACCATGCGTCAGCTGTTGGAAGCTGGCGTACACTTTGGCCACCAGACGCAGCGTTGGAACCCCAAGATGGGCGAGTTCATCTATGGCGCGCGTAACGGCATTCACATCATCGACCTGACGCAAACCGTGCCTATGCTGGACGCGGCGCTGAATGTTGTGCGTGAAACCGTGGCCAAAGGCGGCCGCGTTCTGTTTGTTGGCACAAAACGCCAAGCAGCCGCACCCGTTGCCGAAGCCGCCGAGAAATCGGCGCAGTATTTCATGAACCACCGTTGGCTGGGTGGCACGCTGACCAACTGGCAGACCGTGTCGCAGTCGATCAACCGCCTGAAGCAAATCGACGAGCAGATGGCATCGGGCGCCGACGGCCTGACCAAAAAAGAACGCCTGAACATGGAACGCGACCAGCAGAAACTGCAAGCGTCGCTGGGCGGCATCCGCGAAATGGGGGGTCTGCCTGACCTGCTGTTCGTGATTGACGTGAAAAAAGAAGCACTGGCCATCGCAGAAGCCAACAAACTGGGCATCCCGGTTGTTGCGGTTGTGGATACCAACTGCTCGCCCGCAGGTGTGGATTACATCATTCCCGGCAACGACGACGCCAGCCGCGCCATCTCGCTTTATTGCGATCTGGCCGCACGCGCAGCCCTGGACGGCATGACCGCCCAAATGGGTGCCGCAGGCGTGGATCTGGGCGCTTTGGAAGAAGCCCCCATGGAAGAAGCCGTTGCAGAAGAGGCACAGGCCCAGGCCTAAGCCCAACTGAGGCGCTGAAAAGCGTCACAAAATTTACACGGGGCGCGTGGCACACCCGCGCCCCGAAGCCACTTTCATTCGAGGAGATCCCAAATGGCGATCACTGCCGCACTGGTAAAAGAACTGCGCGACACCACAGGCGCAGGCATGATGGATGCAAAAAAAGCGCTGACCGAAACCAATGGCGACATGGAAGCCGCCATCGATTGGCTGCGCACCAAAGGTTTGGCCAAAGCTGCTAAAAAATCGGGCCGCACCGCCGCCGAGGGCCTTGTGGCCGTTAAGGTTGAAGGCAACCGCGGCGTTGCCGTCGAGGTCAATGCCGAAACCGATTTCGTTGCTAAAAACGCCGAATTCCAAGGCATGGTTGCCCAAATCGCAGGGGCGGCCGTTTCCGCCGCTGATCTGGATGCGCTGAACGCAGCCGATCTGGGTGGCAAAACCGTGGCAGAAACGATCACCGCGAAAATCGCCACCATCGGCGAAAACATGTCGCTGCGCCGCATGGCCGCCGTAGAGGGCGATGTTGTTGTGTCCTACGTGCACAACGCAGCCGGCGATGGCATGGGCAAAATCGGCGTTCTGGTGGCGATGAAGGGCGGCGACGAGGCATTTGGCAAACAAGTTGCGATGCATATTGCAGCCGCCAACCCTGCCTCTTTGTCCGAAGCCGATCTGGACCCGGCGGTTGTCGAAAAAGAGCGCAACGTTCAAATCGAAATCGCGCGCGAGTCGGGCAAGCCCGAAGCCGTGATCGAAAAAATGATCGTTGGCCGCATGCAGAAATTCTTGGCCGAAGTCACGCTGCTGGGCCAGAACTTTGTGATCAACCCCGACCTGACCGTTGCTGCTGCAGCCAAAGAAGCGGGCGCTGAAATTCTGGCTTTTGTCCGCTTGGAAGTGGGCGAAGGCATCGAGAAAGAAAAAGAAGACTTTGCTGCCGAAGTGGCCAAAGCCGTTCAAGGCTAAGTCAGCCATTGCAATTTTGCAGTTTAAATGCGGCGTCACCCCCGGGTGGCGCCGTTTTTTTTGCATAACCAGCCTTAACCGCGCCTTGGCCAAGGGGCAGGGGGCAGGGCCACCCCAACAGGCCCAAAAAGGCTGGCCCCTAAAATGGCAGAAGGCGCAGCACTGCAGCGCTACGCCTTCTTGGGGACATTATCGTGGGGATGAGAGCGGCCCCCAATTACGTGGTCTCAAGGCGAAATAACCTCAAGACCAACAGCAAGGTCAACAGAGCCCCGAGTATAATGGGGATGCATTCCAAGCGCCCCAAGGCCGAAGCCTTTGCTAAAGGGGTGTCGCGATCTTGGACTTGATTGAAATTTCGGAAAAGTCAGGAAATCCGGAAGCTAGGGCGAAATATCGCGTGAAAAATACATTTGGTTGTGCAAAGATGCCTTCAACACCGCTTGCGCGGTTGTATCTACGTTCAGCGCCTGCCGGGCCAAGCGCAGATGCTTTTCCACCGTGGCGGGTGTAAGCCCCAACAAGATGGCGGTATCTTGCACAGATTTCCCATCGCCAATCCATTCCAACACCTCGCGCTGGCGGCTGGTCAGGCGGCTGCGCACACCATAGGGCAGGGCCAAAACCTTTAGATGAAGAATGTTGTTCAACGCGATGATTTCTTGATGAAATTCATCCCAAAGCTCGTCTATCTCCTGCTGGCTGAGATGGGGTTTTGCGGCCAAACCCACGGCACCTTTGCTGCGCGGTGACAACGAGGCAAAGCTAATCGTATATCCGGCATTCACCTGATGGGCCTTGTTAAAGGCCACAACCTCCATTTCGCGCGCGCTTAATTCACCCGCAGCCGCGCTTTCGGCAATCAAACGCCAGCTGGCCGCGCCATTGATGCGCCGCGCCCAATTCACCATTGGGGCGTGGCGGTAATGATCGTCTTGGATATAGCGGCTGGTATATTCGGCGCTGTGATTGGACAAAATCACAAAATCATCCGGATCGCCCAAGTTATCGCCCGAGCGATAGCGCGTGCAGCCATAAAAAAGCCGATCAAAGCCGTAATCGGCCATTTTCTGTGTATGCATTGACCAAACCAGCTCTAGGCTGGGGGCTTCGGTCATTTTCCAAAGATATGTCCCATCAAAGGGTGTCACGCTGTGCCTGTCTTTAGGTTTCCCAGTCTGAAAATGATATAAGGCAATCTGGCCTAGGTGAAGCTATAAATGCGTCAGGCGCCCACGTGCCGCTGGGATTGAGTGATATATAATTAACATAATACTTATTATACGTCAAATGGATATCGGCATAGCAGCGCCGCCTTGGCGGCACGCGCGCACCCCATCCCTGAAAAACCTTTGTTTTTTATCAATGCCTTTGCGCCCATACCGGGTTTAGGCATTTGGCCCGTACAACACCTTGGCCCGCTCTTCAAAGGCACGCACAATGCGCTGCATGGCCTCGTTGAACACCAGCCCGATAATGCCCTGCAAAACCGCGTTCTTGAATTCGAAATCCACAAAAAACGAAACGTCGCAGCCGCCCTGGGTATCAACAAAGGCCCAATTGGATTTCATATACCGAAATGGCCCATCCAAATATTCGGTATCAATGCGCCTATCGTTTGGCCACAACAGCACCCGGCTGCCAAACCTTTCGCGAAACACTTTGAAGCTGATCACCAAATCTGCCTCCATCAACACACTGCCATCGCCCTGCGCTGTGGTCTGGCGAATGCGCGCCGCCGCACACCACGGCAGGAATTTTGGATAAGCGCCGACATCGGCAACCAGATCATACATCTGTTGCGCGCTATATGGCAAAAAGCGGGTTTCTGAATGGGTTGGCATGTCGCCCCTTTTTTGTGGTGACAGTGCTGCACCGTTTCGTATTCTGTGGCGAAAATTGCAAGAGGTCCACATGGCACAGCGTCCATATGTCATTGATGAAATAATTTCCGCCAAACAAATCGCCGCCCGAATAGAGGCCTTGGCCACGGAAATCGAGCGCGAATTTGCCAATACCGACAAATTGGTTGTGGTGGGTTTGTTGCGCGGCTCGTTTGTGTTTATCGCCGATCTTGTGCGCGAATTGGATTTGCCGGTCGAGGTGGATTTTCTAGAAGCGTCCAGCTACGGCAATGCCATGGAAAGCAGCCGCGAAGTGCGCATTTTGAAAGACTTGCGCGCCCCGATCGAGGGACGCGATGTGCTGGTTGTCGAAGATATTGTGGATACCGGGCACACGTTATTTCACGTCATTGGCCTGCTGCAAGCGCGCAAACCGCGGAAATTGCGCACCATTGCGCTGCTAGACAAACCCGTGCGCCGCGAAGCACAGGTCAAGGCCGATTGGACCGGTTTTGAAATTCCAGATGAATTTGTAGTGGGCTATGGCATTGATTATGCACAAAGAAACCGAAATTTGGGCTATATAGGCAAAGTGCGCTTTACCGATGCAGCGGGGTAAGCGGGGGCGCTAAAACCGGTTTGCCATGGCTTGGGCTTGGGCGATTTGTTCCGCGCTTAGCCCCGCCCCCAAGGCCGCACAACGCGCGCCAAAGGCGCCTGTGCCATCATCGCCGCTTTGGGCTTGGCCCCATAGGCAATAGGCTTGGGCCAAAACCGGGTCGGCCCAATAGCCCGGGGTGGATTGCATCATTTCGCCCAAAGAAATGGCCGCGGGCGGATAGCCCAGATTGACCGCCTCTTGCAACAGCGTAAAATCTGCCGCGGCATCGGCTGCCCCGCCAACCCCGGTTAGATATAGCTGCGCCAGATCCAACATCGCCGGCGCATCGCCCATGCTGGCCGCGCGCGACAGAACCTGCCGGGCTTTGGCCTGCGCTTCGGGGCCTTGGGCCAGATACAGCGGCGCCAATTCCCGCGCCGCCATGGGCTGGCCCAATTCCAACGCGGTGATGAAATAGGTCTCTGCCAAGGCGGGCAAATCCTGCTGCAGCATGCGCGCCCGCAACAAAAACGCATCTGCCTGGCCCGCCGCCATGGCCTGTGCCAGCCAATTAACCGCCTGTTCAGTGCTATCGGGCGTGCCCCCGCCCTGCCCCAGCAGCAACTGCGCCAAAGCCACCTGCGCAGGCGCATCGCCCGCCTGTGCGGCGCGCTGGTACCACTTTTGCGCCGCAGCACTGTCTGGCGGAACGCCCAAACCGTTTTCATAGGCCATGCCCAACAGCGCCTGCGCCTGCGCATTGCCCGCCTCTGCCGCCGGGGTTAATACCGCCAGCGCCTCGGCGTATTGGCCGCTGAAGAACGCGCGGCTTGCCGCATCTACCGTTTGCGCGTGCAGCGGTGTGGCAAGGAACCAGAAAACCAAAAGAAATACGCGCATACCACCAACCCAACCAACAGCGCTAGGTTAGCGCATGTCGAATTCACAGCAAGCGCAAACTGTGCCACCGTCGCTGCGTTCGATTTTCCAGACAGCTTTGTGCAAATTTGCACAA
>RFQY01000129.1 GCA_009924775.1 Paracoccaceae bacterium
GACAGACACAAAAAAACCGCCTCAGCACGTGGCTAAAGGCGGTTTTTTATGGTGCCCAGGAGAGGACTCGAACCTCCACGTCCATACAGACACTAGCACCTGAAGCTAGCGCGTCTACCATTCCGCCACCTGGGCAGGTGTCGTGAGATGGGCGTTTAAGGCTGGGCGCAGGCGGTGTCAACGGCGATTTTATGGTTTTCGCAAATTCGCCGTATCGCCTTGTTTCCTCACCATCAAAAGTATAGGTAGGGCCAGGATTTTCAGTGCCGGAGGCAGCCATGTCAAAACTCGTCACACTCTACGGCGGTTCAGGCTTTGTTGGGCGGTATATCGCACGCCGGTTGGCCCAACAGGGCTGGCGCATTCGCGTGGCCGTGCGCCGCCCCAACGAGGCGATGCATGTTAAACCCTATGGCGCGCCCGGTCAGGTCGAGCCGGTTTTGTGCAATATCCGCGATGACGCCAGCGTGCGCGCGGCCCTGCAGGGCGCCGATGCGGTGGTAAATTGCGTGGGCACGTTCGATGCCACTGGCAAAAACAATTTCGATGCCGTGCAACACCAAGGCGCCGCCAGAATCGCGCGGATCGCGGCAGAATCGGGCGTGGCGCATATGGTGCATATCTCGGCCATTGGTGCCGATCTGAACGGCGCCAGCCTGTATCAACGCAGCAAGGCATTGGGCGAGCAGGCCGTGCTGCAGCACATGCCCAACGCCATGATCCTGCGCCCCTCGGTGATTTTCGGCAATGAAGACGGGTTCTTTAACCGCTTTGGTGCCATGGCCGCGAATGCGCCCGTGCTGCCCTTGGTGGGTGCTGATACGCTGTTTCAGCCGGTATATGTGGATGATGTGGCCGCTGCTGCGGTGCTGGGCGTGACCGGGCAGGCCAGCGGCACGTTCGAACTGGGCGGGCCAGATGTGGCCAGTTTCCGCGCCCTGATGCAGCAAATGCTGGCCGTCATCCAGCGCCGGCGCCCCATCGTAAACATCCCCACCCCGGTGGCCGGGCTGATGGCATTTGCCTTGGATATGGTTCAGGCCGCAACCGGTGGGCTGGTGAAAAACACCATGATCACGCGCGATCAGGTGAAAAGCCTGCAATCGGATAACATTGTCGCCCCCGGGGCCAAAACCCTGCAGGATTTGGGCATAGAGCCCACCGCCATTGCCGCCGTGTTGCCAGAATATATGTGGTCTTATCGCCCCTCGGGCCAATACGCGGCGATCAAGGATTCGGCCAAGAACCTGCGCGCCTAATCCCAAGCCGCGCCACCCATAAAAAAGGCCTGCGCAACCGCGCGGGCCTTTTGCCTTTGGGCCGGTTAATGCAGCTTTAGATCGGCAGATTCGCCAGTGCCCTTATCGGCGATAAACCGCAAGGTGCGCCCCTGTACCACAACCAGCTGGCAGTTGGCGCCAATATCGGTGCCACCCCAGTTCATTTCGCGGCAAAAATAACCATCTTGCCAGTTCCATTGCCCGGTCACAGGCCACCCCATGGCGCGCCCCTCGATCTGGCCATCGTCGCGCACTTGCAAGCTGATGCCGAACCTGCGCAGGCTTTTCCCATTGATCAATGACAGAAAATCGCCCTTATCGCGCACCGGCTGAAACCCCTCGGCCACGGCCGGGGCGGGGCTTAGCGTGGCAAAAGCACTGGTCAGCAGCACAGCCCACAACGGCATGGCAAAAACTCCTGCAATGGTTACCTGCTTTATACACGAAAACAGGGCCGTTGGATCACTCACAACAGGGTGAACCGCCGCTACAGCCCCAAAACATCAATCATATCATATTCGCCAGGTGCCTTATCTTGGCCCCATAGCGCGGCGCGCAACGCCCCGCGGGCAAAAACCGAGCGGTCACTGGCCACATGGCGCAGCGTGATACGCTCGCCATCAGCGGCAAACAGCACATCATGCTCGCCAATGATGTCGCCACCGCGAATCGCGTGAAAGCCAATGGCGCCGCGGCGGCGGGCCCCGGTCATCCCGTCGCGGCCCCGGTCGCTGGCACGATCAAGCGCCACACCGCGCCCATCTGCCGCAGCCTGCCCCAACATCAAGGCCGTGCCCGAAGGGGCATCGACCTTGTGGCGGTGGTGGGCCTCGATCACCTCGATATCGTAATCTTCGTCCAAGGCTGCAGCCACTTTGCGGGTCAATTGCACCAATAGGTTCACACCAAGGCTCATGTTACCTGCGCGCACAATCACGGCATGGCGGGCAGCCGCAGCGATGCGCGCCAAATCGTCCTTTTCCAGCCCCGTTGTGCCGATCACATGCACCGCACGCGCCTGCGCCGCCAGCCCCGCAAATTCCACCGTGGCCGCGGGGGCGGTAAAATCGATCACTGCCTGCGCCTTTGCAAACGCCTCTAGCGGGTCATCGCTGACCGTCACGCCCAGCGCCGCGCCGCCCATGGCAACGCCCACATCTTGGCCCACCCATGCATGGCCCGGCCGTTCGATGGCCCCCACCAATCGTGCCTTGGCACTGTCGCAAACCGTGCGGATCAGCATTTGCCCCATGCGCCCCGAGGCGCCCGTAATCACAATACCCGGCAGGTCGGTCATGTTTGCGTTCTCCATTTCGCTTGGGGGTTCATAGCGAAATCAACTCATCTTGGCAAAGGGCCCACAAAGGCGTAAGTGCGGGGCATGGCAAAGAACAAATTTCACGAAGGCCTTGGGCCAAGCCAGCGGCAATTGCGCGTGTCGGAAACCATCCGGCGCGCCCTGTCCGAGGTATTGGCACGTGGCGACATTCACGACCCCGAGCTCAACCGCCTATCGATTACGGTAGGCGAGGTGCAATGCACGCCAGATCTAAAGATTGCCACTGCCTATGTCTTGCCGCTGGGCGGGCAAGGCCAAGATACGATCTTGCAGATGCTGGCCCGCAACAAAGCCGAATTGCGCCGCATGATTGGCCGTAAGCTTGGGCTAAAATTCACCCCCGATCTGCGGTTCCGTCTAGACGAAACCTTTGATCGTCTGGATGAAACCCGCCGCCTGTTTTCCGATGAAACCGTGCAGCGCGACATTGCCCAAACGGACGAAGACCCGCAGCCCGAATGACCCGGTGGCGCCATATCGTGGCGGGCCTGCTTGCCCTATGCGCCAGCCCGGCCAGCGCGGTTGAATGCCAAAACATCACCCATGCTGACATCAGTTTCACGCTGTGCAGCGTGGATGCGCAGGCCGAACAGATCGCACTGTTTTTGGATGCGCCCGATGGCCAGCGATTTGGCCATTTTTCAGCCCTAAGCCAGCATCTAGAGCAAACGGGCAAACGCCTGGCCTTTGCGATGAACGCCGGCATGTATCATCCCAATCGCGCGCCCGTGGGCCATTATGTGGAAAATGGCCAGCAGCGCATGCGCGTGGTAGACAGCGCAGGGCCGGGCAATTTTGGCATGCTGCCCAATGGCATCTTCTGCGTGGGCAATGGCCGCGCAGATGTGATCGAAACGCTGGAATTTCAACGCAGCGCCCCGGCTTGCCGCTATGCCACCCAATCGGGGCCAATGCTGGTGATCAACGGCGCATTGCACCCGCGGTTTTTGGAAAACAGCACATGGCGCAACATTCGTAATGGCGTAGGCACCAGCGCCGATGGCCGCTGGGCGCATTTTGTCATCTCGAACGGCATCGTAACATTTTACGAGATGGCCACCCTGTTTCGCGATGTTTTGAAAACGCCCAATGCGCTGTATTTCGATGGCACAATCTCGCGGCTGCACGCCCCGGCCTTGGGGCGCTCGGATATTGGTTTTCGCATGGGGCCCATTGTGGGCGTGGTGGAATAATCAGGCCGCCACGCGCGGGCGCCCCGTGGCCTCGACGGTGATCGTGGCCTCTAAAAACACCTCGCGCGCCTCGACCACCGCGCGGCGCTCGTCCCGGGTGGCGGTGCTTTGCACGCCTTCGGCACCGCCTGCGCGTACCTCGGCCTCGGCCTCGGCGCGCAGCACTGCCTCTAAATGTGCCATCGCCTCTTCGGGGGTGATAAAATCTTGGGGGCCGGTGGCCAGATGCACGCGGTATTTCCCCTCGGATGGGGCTGTCACCGTGCCCGCCCTGCGCAGCGTAACCCGGCCCACCACCGCCCCAATGGCATTGGCCACGCCGGCATGTTCGGGCAAAATCATCCGCGCATGCAGCGCCTGCCCCACCGCTGGGTAATACGTGGGCGCCGAGGCCCCCAGCCCAATGACATCCACGTTCAACCCCGCCTCTAGCCGCACCAGCCCGGCATGGCGCTGCAGGCCACGCGCCAGCAAAACATGGCGCGCCAAGTCTGCGGGCGGCAACCCAAACCCGGGCTGCTCCTCGGCAAAGGCACTTTCCAGCAGGGCCAAACAGGTTTGTTCGGTCAGTTGGTCAATAATCATGCGCGCCAGATCGGTGGGGTTTGGGGCCAACATTTCGCCCGTGCCGCGGCGACGGCGCCCAAAAAGCTGCAGCGCCTTTTCTGCAGCGGCTTTGTCCCACGCCTCTAACAGCCCCAAAACATGCGCCGCATCCGATGGCGTCACCCCCGCAACCTGCACCAGCCCACGGCCCACCAGCCGCGCCAGCGCCTGCCCCTCTAGCCGCGATTTCAGCACCGCAGATACCGGCTGCACCCCATCGCCCACGCGCGCCAGAACCGCCTGTTCGCGCTCGCCCAAGCCCTGCGCATCCACCCCCGGCACCGCGCGCACAAACCGGGCGTCATGTTCCCCCGGCATGGTGCTGCGCAGCTGGGCATCAAGAACCTCGTGCACCAGCTCTGGCGCTTGCATCGCCACCAAAGACACCGGCAACAGCCGCCGTGGCCCAAGGCTTAGCTGGCCCGCCAACCCATCCAACATGCGCAGCTCGCTATCCCCGCCCAAGCCCGTGGTGCGCATCGCCACGGCCTCGACCATGGTGCGCCAACCGCCCACCTCGGCGCCCGCCGGGTCAATGGCCGGGCGCCCATCGCGCAACACAGCCACATCGGTGGTGGTGCCACCAATATCGCTGACCAAGGCATTTTGTGCCCCGGTCAACCACCGCGCCCCCACAATGCTGGCCGCAGGGCCTGAAAGAATGGTTTCAATCGGGCGTTCCTTGGCCTGTGCCGCCGACATCAGCGCCCCATCGCCCCGCACCACCATCAGGGGCGCAGAAATACCAATCTCTGCCAAAACATCCTCGGCGCGGCCAATCAAACGGTGCGTCATCCCGATCAACCGCGCATTCAACAGCGCGGTCAGCGCCCGCTTTGGCCCATTCAACTTGGCCGATAGATGGTGCGACAGGCTGGCCGGTTTGCCCTGAACCTGGCGGATCAACGCCTCGGCGCGCAATTCATGGCCGGGGTTGCGCGTGGCAAATTGCGCCGCCACCGCATAGGCCGAAACATCGGCGCCCTCGCCCTGCAGCCACGCCATCAGCGCCGCCTCATCCAGCGGATGGGCCTGCCCGCCTGCGTGGTTGTGCCCGCCCGCCAGCACAAGACAAGGATCGCCACGCAGCGCCTCGTGCAGGCCGTGGGCCTCTAGGTCGCGGGCATCAAAACCAATATAGATCAGCCCAACGCGCCCCCCTTGCCCCTCGACCAGCGCATTGGTGGCCAACGTGGTGGAAAGCGAGGCCAAGGCCACATCGCCCGGGCCCACCTGCGCCTGGGTCAATACCGCGCGCACAGCCGCGCCGATGCCTTGGGCCAAATCATGCCGCGTGGTCAGGGACTTGGCGCTGGCAATCACCGCCCGCTCGTCGCGGATCAACACAGCATCGGTATAGGTGCCACCCGTATCCACGCCCAATAACAAGCTCATCCGCCCCAACTCCCCAAATCGCTGTTCCCGCCCTAAAGTGGCGCCACGGCAGCGGCGCGCCCATTTGCGTCACCAATCAGTCGCTCTACGGCCCATTGCGCTGCGTCAGCCACCACCGGGTCTGCATCCTCGCACAACACCTGCGCCACCGGCAGCAGGCCAGCTTGGCCCGAATTCCCGATGGCATACAACACATTGCGCACAAACCTGTTGCGCCCAATCCGCTTGATCGGGCTGCCCGCAAACCGGGCCCGAAAGCCCGCCTCGTCCAGCGCCGCCAACTGGGCCAAATCGGGCTCCTGCAGATCGGGGCGCGCATGATAGCGCAGCTCGCGTGCCACGCTGGCAAATTTGTTCCAAGGACAGGCCGCCAGACAATCGTCACAGCCATAAATCCGGTTGCCCAACTTGGCGCGCAGCTCGGGGGCAACGGGACCATGATGCTCGATCGTCAGATAAGAAATGCACCGCCGCGCATCCAGCTGATAGGGCGCAGGAAAGGCTTGGGTGGGGCACGCCTGCAAACAGGCGCTGCAACTGCCGCAATGGTCCGGCTCGGGCGCATCTACCGCCAAATCCAGTGTGCTGAAAATCGCGCCAAGAAAAAACCAGTTGCCCAAACGGCGGCTCACCAAATTTGTGTGCTTACCCTGCCAGCCCAGCCCCGCCGCTTGCCCAAGCGGCTTTTCAGGCACCGGTGCCGTATCCACAAACACCTTCACCTCGCCACCCGCACGCGCCACCATCCATCGTGCCAGCCGCTTTAGGCGCTTTTTCACCACGTCATGATAATCCCGGTTTTGCGCATAAACCGAAATCGCCCCCCGCTCGCGCGCCGTCAACACCGCGCGCGGGTCTGCAATGGGCCCATAATTTTCCGCCAGCATAAGGACCGAACGCGCCTCGGGCCACAACGCCGCCGGATTGCCCCGCCAGTGGCTGCGCTCGGCCAACCAGCCCATCTGCCCATGATAGCCACGCTCTAAAAATGCCGCCAAACGCTGGGGCACTTCGGGCACATCACCGGGCCTACAGATACGCGCATCGTCAAAGCCTTCGGCCAGCGCCTGCGCCTTTATCTCCTGCTCCAGCGCGCCTTTCATCTTGCCAAAATACTCCCGGGGGGCAGCGCCGCAGGCGCTGGGGGGCGGCGCCCCCCTTTGCTCCATTTAAAAATCAAGATCCGCATAATGGGGCGGCGGTGGAAAGCCCGAAACCTGATCCGCCAAGATCGAGCGAAAGGCCGGGCGCGATTTGATCTTTGCGTACCAATCTTTCACCGAATGGCTGCGGTTCCAATCGACATCAGAAATATAGTCCAGCGAGGACAAATGCGCCGCGGCTGCAAAATCGGCCAAGGTCATGACATCGCCCGCCAACCAACGGCGATGGTCCAACAACCATGCCAGATAATCCAAATGGTATTTGATCGCGCGGGCGCCCGATTTCACGTTGCTGCTGTCGGGAAAGCCCTGCTTCATCATCTTTTTATTGACCCGCTCGTAAAGCAGCTTCGAGGTCACTTCGCTGTGAAATTTGTCGTCAAACCACGCCACAAGGCGGCGCACCTCGTAGCGGGCATCGGCGTCTTGCGGCATCAAAGATGGCTCGGGGAATTTTTCCTCCAACCACTCGCAAATCGCCGCGCTTTCGGCCATGACGCGGCCCTCTATCTTCAATACGGGCACTTTGGCGGCGGGGTTACGGCGCAAAAAATCGGGGCTTTGTTCCCAATAGCGTTCCTCGACCAACTCGCATTCGATCTTTTTTTCCGCCAAGCTTAACCGCACTTTGCGGCAAAATGGCGACAGCGGAACGTGGTAAAGTTTGGCCATCAATGCCCCCGATTCAACCCTTTTGCACAGCCTGTCCTCAATGCCGCCTCACGCCCGAATTTTCAATGCTTGAAAACCTGGCCTACCCAATTGCGCAAAACCGCGCGGCGCCTGCGCCAAGCTTATGGTTGGAAACAGGCCGCGCGGCCATCGCGGCGTATGGTTTCTGCGCCATCCAAAATCGCGGTGGCGCGGCGGCTGACAAAGGCGCTGGGCTTCGCGGCGCTGCGGCCTTTCGGGTCGGGCAGAATGGCGGCCAAACGCGCCGCTTGCGTGGCGCTTAGGGCCTGCGCCGTGGTGCCAAAATAATGCTGGGCTGCGGCCTGCACGCCAAAGACGCCTTCGTCAAATTCGGCGATGTTCAGATAAACCTCTAGGATGCGCCGCTTGCTCCACACCAGTTCCACCATTGGGGTCAGCACCGCCTCTAGCGCCTTGCGCAGCCAATCGCGCCCGTGCCAAAGATAGGCGTTTTTGACCACCTGCTGGCTTATGGTCGAGGCGCCGCGCTGTGCGCCCGCCTCTAGCGCGGCGCGAATGGCCGCCATATCAAACCCCCAATGCCCACAAAAATTGGCGTCTTCCGCCGCCACAACCGCCCGCAGCATCACCGGCGCAATCTGGTCTGCATCCACCCAAACATGCGCCACATCGCGGCCCAAGCGCCGCTCTTCGGCCATGATATAGGGGGTGGTGGGCGGCGCAATCAGCGCATAGGCCAGCACCCACAGGCAGGCCAAGCCGGCAAACCCGGCCAACGCCCAGCCAAACAGGCGCACCAGCCGTTGGCGCAGACCCAAAGCTGCGGCGCCGGCGGTGCGGCGCGGGGTGCTTTTGCGCGGT
>RFQY01000130.1 GCA_009924775.1 Paracoccaceae bacterium
CATGCTGGATCAGCAGCGCATTGACTGGACCGATGGTATTTTGGGCGACATCTCGATCGATGCGGCCAGCGTATCGGACCCGGTTTTGATCCGGGCCGATGGGCAGGTGCTGTATACGCTGGCCTCGGTTGTGGATGACACGGAAATGGGTGTGACCAATGTGGTGCGCGGCTCGGACCATGTGACCAACACCGCCACCCAAATTCAGATCATTCAGGCGCTGGGCGGCGCGGTGCCCGCTTTTGCCCACCATTCGTTGCTGACCGGCCCACAGGGCGAGGCGCTGTCGAAACGCTTGGGCGCCTTGTCGATCAAGGATTTGCGCGCGCAAGGGGTAGAACCTTGGGCGCTGTTGTCGTTGATGGCGCGGCTTGGCTCGGCCGATCCGGTCGAATTGCAAACCAGCTTGGAAGACTTGGCCGCAGGCTTTGACATTGCACGTTTTGGTGCAGCCCCCACCAAATTTGATGAAAAAGACCTGTATCCGCTGACCTCCTCGTATCTTCAGGGCTTGGATTTTGCCGATATGGCCGACGAGATTGCCGTATTGGGCGTGCCGGCTGATTTGGCCCAGCAATTTTGGCAGGTGATGCGCGACAATATCACAACCCGCGCCGATCTGGCCCCGTGGTGGGCGCTGTGCCGCGATGGTGCCCAGCCGGTGATTGCCGATGAAGACCGCGATTTTGTGGCCCAAGCCATGGCGTTGTTGCCCGAAGGTGGCTTTGATGCGGACACATGGGGCAACTGGACCGCGGCGGTAAAAGAGGCCACTGGCCGCAAAGGCAAAGGCCTGTTCATGCCGCTGCGCTTGGCGCTGACAGGGCAGGCAACCGGCCCCAATATGGGCGATCTGATGCCATTGCTGCAAACCGTGCCGGGGCGCGGTTAAACCACCCGGCTTTGCACGATCCGCTGCGCCATTTCTGGCGTGGCGGCAATGATCTGCGCGCCCAAATCGGCCAAAGCGCGATCCACCATGCGCCGTTCGGCGGGCACCAAGCTTTGGTGGCGGGGGTAAATGGGCGCCTTGCGATCATCCAGCACCGGGGCATCCCAGCCATCGGTGCTGGCCAGAAACCGCGCCACGCCATCTTGGCCAAATTCCGCCAGATAGCCCTGCAAAACCACATCCACATAGCTGAGCAAAATGGGGTTTTCCACCGTGGGGGCGTGATGGGCGCCTTGGGGAATGGCGTAAATGGCAATCTCGGGGCGGTTGGGCAGGGGGTGGGTCACGCGGTCTGAAACGGGCACCCGCGCATAGGCATGTTCGCGCTGGTCCAGCGCGTGCCAGCTGCCGTGGGGCACAGGGGCGATCAGCCCCTCTATCTGGCCCGTCGGGTGGGGCAGGGCGGTAAGATAGGCGATGGGGCGCGCTGCTGTGGCCCGCCACGCCCGGCGCCACCCCACAGCCGTGGCAGGGTGGGCATCGTGAAAAACATGGGTTTTTCGGTTTACCAGTGACCCATAGCCAAAGAAAAATGCATCTTGCATGCAACAAAACCCCCCTTTGTTGACATAGGTCAATCCGCCCCCGCACCCCAATTGCCATGATCCTAACCAGCGATTCGATCAAAGGACAGAGTATTGCGCATCACCAAACGCACAAACCTTGCCATTCGGGTATTGATGTTTTGCGGTGTGAACCAAGGGCGGCTTGTCACCAAAGCCGAGATTGCCGAACGCTGCAACACCTCGGAAAACCATTTGGCGCAGGTGATCAACCAGCTGGGGCAGATGGGCTTTTTAAGCACCCACCGCGGGCGCAACGGGGGTATCACGCTGGCCCGCGAAATGGCCGATATCAATATCGGCGAGGTGTTTCGCCGTCTGGAATCGGCGGTGCCTTTGACCGAATGTTTTGCCGATGGGGAAAATACCTGCCCGCTGGTGCCTGCCTGTCGCCTGCGCTTGGCCATCGCCGATGCCGCCGAGGCGTTTTACACCCAGCTTGAAGATGTGTCTTTGGCGGGGTTGGTGTGTGACAACGACCCGCTGGCCAGCCTGTTGGGCACATCTGGCTGCCGCATGAACCCGCACGCCGCCCTTTAGGCTGTGCCAGCGGCCACTTGCGACTGAACTGGCTAAAAACGACCTCTTGTCTACAGCAAGCGACTGCGCTAATCCTAGGTCACAACGTGGGAGAACCGGTTAAGCCGGTGCCGAAGGAGCAACCGCCCCGGAAACTCTCAGGCCAAAGGGACCGCGTTGTGACCAAGACTCTGGAGAGAGGCGTGCTCGCGCGCCCGCCGAAGGGATAGCGATCTCAGGCAAAGGGACAGAGGGGGCATCTCATGCGCCGACGTGCGGCGCTTAACGATGCCCGGCCGATTCCAAGATCACGCCGTGCCCAAAACAGGGGATGGCCCTATGCCAGAAAACCAGCGCCTGCCGCTGCACCAGTTCCATCTAGAGCACGGCGCCAAAATGGTGCCTTTCGCAGGCTATGACATGCCTGTTCAATATAGCGCAGGCGTGATGGCCGAACACGCCCACACCCGCAGCGCGGCCGGGCTGTTTGATGTGTCGCATATGGGTCAAGTGCTGCTGCGCGGCGCCGATTACGCCCAGATCGCGGCAGCCTTGGAAACGCTGGTGCCGGTGGATGTGGCGGGGCTGCCCGAAGGGCGCCAGCGCTATGGCCTGTTCACCACGCCCACCGGCGGTATCAGCGATGATCTGATGTTTGCCAACCGGGGGGATCATATTTTCATGGTCGTCAATGCTGCCTGCAAAGCCGCCGATCTGGCCCATTTGCAGGCGCATCTGGGGCCCCTTGGGGTAGAGGTAGAGCTGCTGGAAACCCGCGCCTTGCTGGCGCTACAGGGCCCGCGTGCTGGCGATGTTTTGGCCACGCTTGACCCCGCCGCCGCCGCGATGCGCTTTATGGATGTGGCCGATCTGTGCTTGGGCGGGGTTGCGGTTTGGGCGTCGCGTTCGGGCTATACGGGCGAGGATGGCTTTGAATTATCGGTGCCCGCCGATCAGGCGCAGGCCTTGGCCCAGATGTTGATGGCCAATGCCGATGTGGCGCTGGTGGGCCTTGGCGCCCGCGATTCCCTGCGGCTAGAGGCGGGGCTGTGCCTTTATGGCCATGATATCACGACTGAAACCACGCCGATCGAGGCAGGCTTGGCATGGGCCATCCAAAAAACCCGCCGCTTGGGCGGCGCGCGTGCCGGGGGTTTTCCGGGGGCAGACATTATTTTGGATCAGATCCAAAATGGCACCCCCCGCGCCCGCGTGGGCCTGCGCCCCGAGGGCCGCGCGCCCATGCGCGAGGGGGTTGTCCTGTTTGCCACCGAACATGATGGGCCCGCGATTGGGCAGATCACCTCTGGCGGGTTTGGCCCCAGCGTGGGGGGGCCGGTGGCCATAGGCTATGTGCCCGCCGATCATGGCGCGCCGGGCACCCGGCTGTGGGGCGAATTGCGCGGCAAACCCCTGCCCCTGACGGTGGTGGCGCTGCCCTTTATTCCTGCCAATTTTAAACGCTGAAACAGAAGGACTGAAGCGATGAAATATACCGAAGATCACGAATGGCTGCGCGTCGAAGGCGATGTGGTGGTTGTGGGCATCACCGAACATGCCTCGACCCAGCTGGGCGATGTGGTGTTTGTTGAGCTGCCCGAAGTGGGCACGATGGTGGCTGCGGGCGACGAGATTGTGGTGATCGAAAGCGTCAAGGCGGCCTCGGATATCGTGGCGCCGCTGGATGGCGAGATTGTCGCGGTCAACGATGCGCTGGCCGACGAGCCCGGTAAGGTAAACGAAGACCCGCTGGGCGCTGCGTGGTTTTTCAAAATGAAAATCGATGATCTGGGGGCGCTGGACAGCTTTATGGACGAAGACGCCTATGCCGATCTTGTGGCATAGCCGCCGATCCGCGCGCCAGTGATCTATCCCATCTGACCCGGAGGGCGGCAGGCCCGTGCCCTGCAGCCCCCGCCAAAAACGGATTTTTCCATGACCTTCGAACCGACAGACTATCTGCCTTATGATTTTGCCAATCGTCGCCACATTGGCCCCTCGCCCAAGGAAATGGAGCAAATGTTGCAGGTGGTGGGCGCCCGCGATCTGGACAGCCTGATCGCCGATACCGTGCCCGCAGCCATCCGGCAGGCGCAGGCGCTGGATTTTGGGAAACCCAAATCCGAACGCGAATTGCTGTGGCATATGCGGCAGGTGGCGAACCAAAACAAAGTTCTGACCACGCTGATCGGCCAAGGGTATCATGGCACGGTGACGCCCCCGGTGATCCAGCGCAATATTTTGGAAAACCCGGCATGGTATACGGCCTATACCCCCTATCAGCCTGAAATCAGCCAAGGCCGGCTAGAGGCGCTACTGAACTACCAAACCATGATCTGCGACCTGACCGGGCTAGAGGTGGCCAATGCCTCGTTGTTGGACGAGGCCACCGCCGCCGCCGAAGCCATGACCATGGCACAGCGCGTGGCCAAGTCGAAGGCGCAGGCCTTTTTTGTGGATGAAAACTGCCATCCGCAAAATATCGCCGTCATTCAAACCCGTGCAGCACCTTTGGGGATCAATGTGATCGTCGGGGCGCCCGATACGCTGGACCCAGAGGCGGTGTTTGGCGCGGTGTTCCAATACCCCGGAACCCATGGCCACCTGCATGATTTTTCCGCCCAATGCCAAGCCCTGCACGACGCGCGTGCCATTGCGATCGTGATCGCAGACCCCTTGGCGCTGTGCTTGTTGAAAGAACCGGGCGCGATGGGGGCCGATATTGCCGTGGGCAGCACCCAGCGCTTTGGCGTGCCCTTGGGCTATGGCGGCCCGCACGCGGCCTATATGGCCTGCCGCGATGCCTATAAGCGCGCGATGCCGGGGCGTTTGGTGGGGGTCAGCATCGACAGTCATGGCAACCGCGCCTATCGCCTGTCGTTGCAAACCCGCGAACAGCATATCCGCCGCGAGAAAGCCACCTCGAACGTGTGCACGGCGCAGGCGCTTTTGGCGGTGATGGCCTCGTTTTACGCGGTGTTCCATGGCCCCGAGGGGCTGAAAGCCATCGCGCAGCGCATTCACCGCAAAACCGTGCGCTTGGCCCGCGGGCTAGAGGCTGCGGGGTTTGAGGTGCTGCCACAAACGGGGTTTTTCGACACAATCACCGTGGAAGTGGGGCTGTTTCAGCGCGGCGTCCTGCAGGCGGCTTTGAAAGAGGGTATCAACCTGCGCCGCGTGGGCCGCACGCAAGTGGGCATAACGCTGGATGAAACCACCCGCCCCGCCACGCTCGAGGCGGTGTGGCGCGCCTTTGGCATCCAGCGCAAAGACGAAGATCTGGCCCCCGAATACCGCCTGCCCGATGGGCTGGTGCGCCAAAGCGGCTATCTGGATCATGATGTCTTCCACATGAACCGCGCCGAAACCGAAATGATGCGCTACATGCGCCGCTTGGCCGACCGCGATTTGGCGCTGGATCGCGCCATGATTCCGCTGGGCAGCTGCACAATGAAGCTAAACGCCGCTGTCGAGATGATGCCGATCAGCTGGCCTGAATTTGCCAATTTGCACCCCTTCGTGCCAGCAGATCAGGCGGCAGGCTATCATCACATGGTGCAGGACCTATCTGACAAACTGTGCCAGATCACCGGGTATGATGCGTTTTCCATGCAGCCTAACTCTGGCGCGCAGGGTGAATACGCAGGGCTGTTGACCATCGCCGCCTATCACCGCGCCTGCGGGCAGGGGGGGCGCAACGTGTGCCTGATTCCAATGAATGCCCATGGCACCAACCCCGCCAGCGCCCAGATGGTGGGATGGAAGGTGGTGCCGGTGGAAAGCACGGCCAATGGCGATATTGATCTGGATGATTTTCGCGCCAAGGCCGAACAGCATGCCGATGTTTTGGCGGGCTGCATGATTACCTACCCCTCAACCCACGGGGTGTTTGAAGAAACCGTGAAAACCGTGTGCGAGATCACCCATCAGCATGGCGGGCAGGTCTATATTGACGGGGCCAATATGAACGCCATGGTTGGCCTGTCGCGCCCGGGGGATCTGGGGGGGGATGTCAGCCATTTGAACCTGCACAAAACATTCGCCATCCCCCATGGCGGTGGCGGCCCGGGCATGGGCCCCATCGGGGTAAAGGCCCATCTGGCGCCGCATTTGCCGGGCCATCCCAACGGTGCTGGCGCGGCCGACGGCGGGCAAGAGGGGCCGGTTTCAGCGGCGCCCTTTGGATCTGCCTCGATCTTGGCGATCAGCTGGGCCTATATCTTGTTGATGGGCGGCGAAGGGCTGACACAGGCCACCCGCGTGGCAATTTTGAACGCCAATTACATCGCCAAGCGTTTGGAAGGCGCGTTTGATGTGCTTTACAAAGGCCCAACAGGGCGGGTGGCGCATGAATGCATCCTTGATACCCGCCCCTTTGCCGACAGCGTGGGCGTGACGGTGGAAGACATTGCCAAACGCCTGATCGATTGCGGGTTCCATGCCCCCACCATGAGCTGGCCGGTGGCGGGCACCTTGATGATCGAGCCCACGGAAAGCGAAACCAAGGCCGAGTTGGACAGGTTTTGCGATGCGATGCTGGCCATCCGCGCTGAAATTGCGGATATCGCCGAGGGCCGGATCGATCCGCAAAATAACCCGCTGAAAAACGCCCCCCACACGATGGAGGATTTGGTCAAAGATTGGGATCGGCCCTATAGCCGCGAGGCGGGGTGCTTTCCGCCCGGTGCCTTCCGGGTTGATAAATATTGGCCGCCCGTAAACCGTGTGGATAACGCATGGGGCGACCGGCATTTGGTGTGCACATGCCCGCCGATGTCCAGCTACGCCGAAGCCGCCGAATAACCGGTGATAGGGGCGGGGCGCGCTAGGGCTGCAGCACCTGCGCCACCGCCTGCCAACATCTGTCCGAGGGCGCGCATAACAGCGTGCCCTTGGGCGTGGCGATATCATAATCTTGCCCATCCAGCAGCCGCGCCACACCACCGGCTTGTTGGTAAATCAGCACGCCCGCCGCATGATCCCACGGGGTAAGCTGTGGCGAGGCAACGAAATCTACGTGCCCTTGGGCGGCTTGGCGGTATTCATGGGCCGAACAGCGCAGCGCATCGGTGCGGGCAAACCGCGTCAGGCGTGGGGCCAGATCGTGCTGGCGGGCTTTTGACATCAAGGACAGATGCACATAGCCCTGCATCGCCCCGATGGGTTTGGGCTGGGCCACCAATAACTGCCGCACCCGGCCATCGGCGCTGATATGGCGGGCGGGGCTGTTTTCGCAGGCCAAGATATCATCTTGCGCCACCGGATCATGGATCAGGCCAAAGATTGGTTTGCCAAAGCGCGTGGCGGCGATGATCACCCCGAACAGGGCCAACCCATGGGCGAAGTTCCACGTGCCATCCACCGGATCGATGATAAAGGCCAGCGGCGCCTTGGCGGCTGCCTCGCGCAGGCCGGGGGTGGCTTGGGCGGCCTCTTCGCCCAGAATGGCGGCGCCGGGGAACAGGCGCTGCAGACCATCGGTAAGCATCGCCTCGGCCGCGGTATCGGCCTTGGTCACCAGATCAAGGGGGCCGGATTTTTGCGCAATATCTGCGGGGCGCAGGCTGCGAAACCGCGGCATAATTTCTTCCTGCGCGGTCTGGCGCACCAGATCGGCAATCATGGCATGCTGGGCGGGGCCCAGATCAGGGGGGCTGTGCATGGCGCGACTCGGGGTATGATGATGGTGGTCTTGCCCATGCCAGCCGGTGGCTTGGTTTGCAACATCGCTGCGCGTGGCGGCAGGGCCAAATTTCTAATAAGCCGATAAATATCATAATCTTAGACTTATTTTTTATGCCCATATGGGGCGGGTGTGCTGCGGCGATCTTGGACTCGAAAAAAGAACAAAACATGAATATCATGCCGCCATGTTTGCCGAGCTTTGCGCCACCTCGAATTTCACATTCCTCACCGGGGCATCGCACCCCGAAGAGCTGGTGGCCCGCGCCATGGTGTTGGGCCTGCCTGCCGTGGCGATTGCCGATGTCAATTCTGTATCGGGCATTGTGCGCGCCCATACAAAAGCCCGCACATTGGCGCGGGAATTGGCCGATCGCCGCGCCACCGAGGCCCGCGATGGCGTGATCGGCCCGCCCTTGCCCGATGGCCGCCCCGCACAATCGCCCGCGTTGCAGGCCCCGCGCCTGCTGCCTGCGGCATTGTTGGTCTTTGCCGAAGGTGTGGCCCTGACGGCCCTGCCGCAAAACCGGCAGGGTTGGGGCAACCTGTGCCAATTGCTTAGCACAGGCCGGTTGCGTGCGCCCAAGGGGCAGTGCCAGCTGCATTTGGCCGACCTGTGGCACTATGCGGGCGATATGGTCTTTTTGCTGCACCCCCCGGGCCAAGATGGCACAGCCATTGGCCCCGGCTTTGCCCCGTGTGATGGCTGGTTGGGCCATGCCCAAGATTTGGCCGCGCGGCTGGGGCCTGCGCTGCATTTGCTGATGGCGCCT
>RFQY01000014.1 GCA_009924775.1 Paracoccaceae bacterium
CGACAGCGTGAAGATCTCGGCGCCAGTGCTGGTTACCCCGATCGAATGCTCGAACTGCGCTGAAAGCGATTTGTCGCGGGTTACGGCTGTCCATTCATCGGCCAAGGTTTTGGTTTCGGGGCGGCCAAGGTTGACCATGGGTTCGATGGTAAAAAACATTCCCTCTTCCAGCACTGGCCCGGTGCCGGGGCGGCCGTAATGCAGCACATTGGGGGGGGCGTGAAACACCCGGCCCAAGCCATGGCCGCAAAAATCGCGCACCACTGACATGCGATGCGCTTCGACATAGGTTTGAATGGCATGGCCGATATCGCCAAAGGTATTGCCGGGGCGCACCTGTTCGATGCCCAGCATCAGCGCGTCATGGGTGACTTGGATCAGCCGCTCGGCCTTGCGGTTTAGCGCGCCTGCCACATACATGCGGCTGGTATCGCCAAACCATCCATCCACAATGACCGTGACGTCGATATTCAAAATATCGCCATCTTTCAGCTTTTTGTCACCGGGAATGCCATGGCAGACGACGTGGTTGACCGAAATGCAGCTGGCGTGTTTGTAGCCGCGATAGCCAATCGTGGCCGATGTGGCCCCCGCCTGCACCACCTTGGCCTCGATGATGCGGTCAATTTCTGCGGTGGTTTGGCCGGGCGTCACATGTTCGGCGATCTCGTCTAATATTTGCGCGGCCAAGGCGCCAGCCCGGTGCATCCCGGCAAAATCCGCGTCGTCGTGAATGCGAATGCCTTCGCGCGTTGAGCGCCCTAGATGCTTGTCGGTCACGGGGTCTGGCCTTTCTATCGCTTTGCGTGTCGCCCCTTACTTAAGGCAGTTTTGCCGCCGGTGCCAGTGCGGGCGCCGCGTGCATTTATGGCTGCAAAAATGGCAGGGGGTGGCGCAGATCTATGGCTTGGGGGGAAATTGCGCAATCATAGGCCATCACCTGCACCCCTGCCTGCAGCGCCTGCACCATGCCTTTGGCATAGTTTGGGTCAATATCTGCGGCTAGGCCCACGCGGGTGCAATCGGTGCGCTGCACCAAAAAGAACAAAACCGCACGGTGGCCCGCCTGCGCCATGGCGGCCAAATCATGCAGGTGTTTCAGCCCGCGCGCGGTGACACTGTCGGGGAATTCGGCCAGCCCGCCTTGGCGCGACAAGGTGACAGATTTCACCTCGAGGTAGGTATCGGGCCCATCGCCCGATAGCAAAAAATCCACGCGCGAGTTCTGCCCATATGGCACCTCGGCCCGCAGGTTGGGTGCCCGCAGCGGCGCGATCTGGCCCGCCTGCAACGCCGCTTTCAGCGCGCGATTTGGCAAGGATGTATCGACCCCGGTGAAATGGCCATCGCAATGTTCGACCAGCCGCCAGCCAAATTGCAGCTTTTTGCGCGGGTCGTCATTTGGCTCTAGCCAAATGCGCGTGCCGGGCTGGGCCAGCCCCATCATGCTGCCGGGGTTGGCGCAATGGGCGGTAATTTCGCGCCCATCGGGCAATTGGCAATCGGCCAGAAACCGCTTGTATCGCCGCAGCAATGTGGCTGGAATAAGGGGGGTTTGAAAGCGCATGCCACATGCCTATACCGGCACATGTAACCACGCAAGGAGAGGCCAATGCCAAACCCCACAGCCGCAATGCTTGTTATTGGTGATGAAATCCTGTCGGGCCGCACGCGCGATTCCAATATGCACCATTTAGCCCAAGAGCTGACGAAGGTTGGCATTGATCTGCGCGAGGTGCGCGTGGTCAGCGATGATGCCCCCGCCATCGAGGCGGCGCTGCTGGCGCTGTCGGGTGCCTATACGCATGTTTTCACCAGCGGTGGCATTGGCCCGACCCATGATGACATTACTGCCGATTGTGTGGCGCGCGCCTTTGGCCGCCATATCGACGTGCGCGAAGACGCCCGCGCGTTGTTGGCCGCCCATTACGCCCGCACTGGCGCCGAGCTGAACGCGGCAAGGCTGCGTATGGCGCGCATTCCCGATGGGGCGACATTGATCGAAAATCCGGTCTCTACCGCGCCGGGCTTTACGGTGGAAAATGTGCATGTTTGTGCCGGCGTTCCGGCTGTATTTCAGGCGATGGTGGCCAGCATTTTGCCCGGGCTTACCGGCGGTGTGCCGTTGATGTCGCAAAGCTACCGTATCATGCGTGGCGAGGGCGAGATTGCCGCGCCCTTGGCGGAACTGGCGGGCGAGTTTTCCGATCTGTCGATCGGGTCTTATCCGTTTCAGCAAAACGGGGCCTATGGGGCCAATATTGTGATCCGCGGCAGCGATGGGGCCCGGGTAGATGCCGCAATGACCAAACTTGCAGGAATTTTCCCGTCATGATGCCCAGTGCCAGCCAGCTTTACGACGTGACCGAGGCCACATGGCCCGCGGCCCAATATGCACAGCAGGGGCCGTGGCTGTTTCGCCAAGGTCAGGGCGGGGGGCAGCGCGTGTCTGCCACCACCGCCACGGGCCCCGTGACCGAGGCCGATATCGACATGGCTGAGGCGCAGATGTTGGACATGGGCCAACATCGGCTGTTTCAGCTGCGCCACGATCAGGGCGCCTTTAATGCCATGCTGGCCGCGCGCGGCTATCAGGTTGTGGACCCGGTCAATCTATACGCCGCACCGGTTGCGGCTATTGCCACCGAACGCCCGCCGCGGGTGTGCACCTTTTGCATCTGGGAACCGCTGGCCATCCAGCTGGATATTTGGGCAGAAGGCGGCATCATGGCCCCGCGCGTGGCGGTGATGTACCGCGCACTGGGGCCGAAAACCTCGCTTTTGGCGCGGTTCAACGACCACCCCGGCGGCAGTGGGTTTGTGGCCATGCATAATGGCATCGCCATGGTGCATGCGCTGCATATTTTACCCCATCAGCGCCGTCAGGGGTTGGGGCGCTATTTCATGCGCGAGGCGGCGTTTTGGGCCCAAGACCAAGGGGCAAGCCACTTGGCGCTGGCTGTCACGCAGGGGAACACGGGCGGCAATGCCCTCTATTCTTCCCTCGGCATGCAGGTTGTGGGACAGTATCACTATCGCAAGCACAAGGAGGATCTTGCATGACCCGCGACAGCCGCCCCACAGCCCTTGATTTGCCAGCCGTCAGCCCGCTGCCCGAGGCCACGCAGAAATATTTTGATATCTGCCAAGACAAGCTGGGGCTGGTGCCCAATGTGCTGCGTGCCCATGCTTTTGACATCGACAAACTGAACGCGTTTTCGGCCCTTTATAATAACATCATGCTGGCCGAAAGTGGCCTGTCAAAGCTAGAGCGCGAGATGATTGCGGTGGTGGTATCTTCGATCAACCGCTGTTTTTATTGCCTAACCGCCCATGGCCAAGCGGTGCGCGCCCTGTCTGGCGACCCGATGCTGGGGGAAATGCTGGTGATGAATTACCGCGTGGCACCTTTGGATGCCCGCCAGCGTGCGATGCTGGATTTTGCGGTGAAAGTTACCGAAACCAGCCACCGCGTGGAAGAGGCCGACCGCCAAGCGCTGCGCGATGTGGGCTTTAGCGACCGCGATATTTTCGACATTGCCAATGTCACGGGTTTTTACAACATGACGAACCGCGTCGCCTCGGCCATCGATATGCGCCCCAACGACGAGTATCACGCACAAAACCGATGAAATGGGCAGTTGCGCCAGCGGCATTTTTTGCCTTGCTTTGCGCCCCGGTGGCGCAGGGGCAGGCGTTGGATTTGGCCTTGCCTGCCAATGCCGTGCCCACCGCCGACCAAGCGCAAAACCCAGATAGCTATGTTCTGCCCTTGGGCCCCTATGCCGCGGGCGCGGTGCCTGGCCTGCCCCTAGAGGGGCGGGTGCAGCTGCGCGCATGGCGGCTAGAGGGGCGTGGGCTGACCACGCTGCAGCTGCTGCAGCCCTTGCGCGAGCAATTTTTGCAAGCCGGGGCAAAGGTGCTGTTTGAATGCGAGGCGGCGCAATGCGGCGGGTTTGATTTCCGTTTTGATATTTTGGTTTTGCCGGCCCCTGCCATGCGCGTGGGGCTGGGCGATTATCGCTTTTTGGCGCTGCAGCTAGATGCTGACACCCATGCCAGCCTGTTGGTCAGCCGCTTTGGCAACGCGGGCTTTATTCAGCTGGTGACCGTGGCATCCAACGCCGAAACCGTGCCGCCCGTTCAGGCCCACGCAAGCGCCCCTGCACTGGTTGCACCGGCCCCCCCATCCGTCCAAAAGGCCCTGCAGGGGTTGGGCGCGCAGCTTTTGGCCCAAGGTCACGCGATCATGGCCGATCTGGAATTTACCTCGGGCGCTGCCGAGCTGGGGGCGGGGCCGTTTCAGTCGCTGGCGCTGCTGGCGCAGTTTCTAAACGCGCATCCCAAAAGCCGCGTGGCCTTGGTGGGCCATACCGATGCGGTGGGCGCGCTAGAGGGCAATATCACCCTGTCGCGCCGGCGCGCGGCCCAAGTGGTGGCGCGGCTGGTGGCTGATTATGGCATCGACAAGGACCGCCTGCAGGCCGAAGGTATGGGCTTTTTGGCGCCCATTGCCAGCAACCGCACCGACGAGGGGCGGCTGGCCAACCGCCGGGTCGAGGTGATTTTGCTGGATACCGACTAGGCCCTACCGATTAGGCCCCCAGCTCGGTAATGACCGTGACCCCAACGCCGCTGAACCCATCCATCCGCCGCAGCGCGGTTTCGGCTTGGCTAAGCGGTATGCGCCCCGTGACAAGTTGTGCGATATCTAGCCGCCCCGCGGCGATCATACCCCACAGGCTGCCAAAACGCCGCGCCGCCATCCCGCGCGATCCTGCAAGGCTGATTTGGCGGGAATACACCAGTTCCAGCAAAGGCAATTCCACCGTGGCGTGGTGTTCCAGCGGCATGCCGATTTGCACATGGCGCCCCATTTTGCGCAGGCTATACACCGAATTGCGAAAGGTTTGGCTGACCCCAAGCGCATCGATCGAGACATGCGCGCCGCCATCGGTCAGGTCGCGCACGGCTTGGCCCACGTCGTCGGTTTGGCTGGCATCCAGCACGGCTGTGGCCCCCATTTGCCGCGCTGCGGCCAAGGCGTGCGGGTTGATATCGATTGCCACGATCTGCGCGCCCAGTGCCGCGCCAATCATGATGGCAGACAGGCCCACGCCGCCACAGCCATGCACCGCCAGCCATTCACCGGGCTGCAGCGCGCCCCTGTCTACCACCGCCCGAAAGGCCGTTGTCACGCGGCAGCCCATACCGGCGGCCTCGGCAAAGCCCAAGGTTTCGGGCAGATGCACCAAGTTGAAATCGGCCCTTGGCACTGCCAGCCTTTGGGCAAAGGCGCCCCAACCGGTAAAGCCAATCACCTCTTGGTGGTTGCAAATGGTGGGGTCGCCGGTGGTGCAATCGGGGCAGGTGCCGCAGGCCAGAATAAAGGGCGCGGTCACCCTGTCGCCCACGGCAAAGCGGCGCACATCGCGGCCCACCTCTTGGATGATGCCGGCAAATTCGTGGCCCATCACATGCGGCAACACAACATCAGGGTCGGCGCCCCGCCATGCGTGATGATCCGAGCGGCACACCCCGCAGGCCTGAATGCCCACAATCACCCCATCGGGGGGGCAGTGCGGATCGGGCACCTCGCGCAGGTCAAGCGCCGCGCCGAACCGCTCCATCACCAATGCTTTCATGGCCTTGCCCCTTATGCCTGTGCCCCGTGTCTGCAGGGACAAAAAAGCAAATACCGGCCCAAGGCAAGGCCATGCACTTAGTTGCCAGCCAAGCAGCTGGCAAAGGCCTGCCCCATTGCGCGCAAGGTGGCGGTATAGTGGCCCGGCCCCATGGCATGGGCGCGCCCCAGCGGGTCGATCTCGATGGTGGGAATGCTGGCATTATCAAGCGCGTTGATCACGGCGCTGTTTAGCTGCGGTTCGGTGAAAATGCAGGCAATATCATTCTGTGCAATCTGCTGTTTCAGCGCGGCCAGACGCCCGGCGCTGGGGCTGCTGGCATCGCTTAGGCTGATCGCGCCTGCGGGCTGCAGGCCAAAGCGCGCCTCGAAATATTGATAGGCGTCGTGAAACACCAGATAGCCGCCGTGCGCTTTGGGTAGGGTCCTGGCCAATTCGGCCTGTATCTGCGCCAGCTCTTGCGCGCCTGCGGTGGCATTGGCCTGATAGATGGCGGCATTTTCTGGGTCGATCTGGGCCAGGGTTTGGGCAATTGCGCCCAGCCATAGCACGGCATTTTGCGGGTCTAACCAGGCATGTGGGTCTAGGCCGCTGTGATCGTGCCCATCGCCTGCGTGATGGGCGTGATCATCGTGGCTGGCGTGTTCGTCTTTGTGCCCGCTCTCATGCCCATGCTCGGTTTCATGTTTATGCCCCTGTTCGGTTTCATGGTCGTGTTTGTCATCTGATGTGCCAAATGCCTCGGCCTTGCGGGTCATGTGCAGCGTTGTGCCGGGCAGGTCCAGCAAGGTGATGATCTGCGCATCTTGGCCCAAGCTTTGCAGCGGTTTTTCCAGCCATGGTGCCAGCTCTTCGCCCACGCTGACCACCAGCGCCGCCCCCTGCAATGCCCGTGCATCCGAGGGGCGCAGGCTGATGTGGTGGGGCGAGGCGCTGGGCGGCACCAGCAATGTGGGTGTGCCCACGCCCTGCATCACCATCGAGACCAGCCCATGCACCGGCGCGATATCGGCCACCACATTCGGGGCGGCAAGGGCGGGGCTGGCCAGGCCGGTGCCAATGGCCAAGAAAACACGACGCAAGGGGGCAGAAAATGACATTGGCATGGTGGCTCCTATGGTTGGTTGGCGGTGAATTATATGTAATGATATAACATATCAAGAGTTATGTTATAATATTGCATTCCCCTTGGTGCCAGCGTAAAACCACCCCATGACAAAGGCGCACGGATTCCACCAACACGACCACGCGGCCTGCATCAGTGATGCATTGACCACAGCCGAGGCCTATTGCGCCGCGCGCAAGCTGCAGTTCACGCCAGTGCGCCGCCGCACCCTAGAGGTGTTGTTGGCCCATCACCGCACGATGGGCGCCTACGAGGTGTTGGGCCATTTGGATGCCAGCGGCTTTGGTGCGCAGCCGCCCGTGGCCTATCGGGCCTTGGATTTTTTGGTAAAGCACGGGTTTGCCCATAAGGTCGAGGCTATGAATGCCTATGTTGCCTGCAGCCATTCCGGCGCCCAACACGTGCCCGCCTTTTTGATTTGTCGCCAGTGCAGCACCGTGCAAGAGGCGCAGATAGAACCAATGCAAAACGGGTTGGGCGATGCGGCCAATGATGCAGGCTTCGCGATCGAGCGCGCGGTGGTCGAGGCGCAGGGCCTGTGCCCCTCGTGTCAGCAAAGTGCCCCTGAATGAGTTTGATTTCTGTAACCAACTTGTCTGTGCGTTTGGGCGCTGCAACCGTTTTGTCGGCTGTCGATTTCACCATCGAACGCGGCGAGATCGTGACCATTGTTGGGCCCAACGGGTCGGGTAAATCGACGTTTTTGCGCTGCCTGATTGGTGCGCTTGTCCCAAGCACCGGCCAGATCAGCCGGGCGCCCGGCCTGCGCATTGGGTATGTGCCGCAAAAGCTGGCCATCGACCCGACATTGCCGCTGACGGTGGGGCGGTTTTTGTCGCTGCCCCGGCGGCGCAAACCCAGCGATGTTGCCGCCGCGCTGGACCAAGCAGGCGTGCCGCATCTAGAGCCGCGCCAAATGGCCGATCTGTCGGGCGGGCAATTTCAGCGCGTGCTTTTGGCCCGTGCCTTGCTGGAAAACCCCGATATCTTGATCTTGGACGAAGCCACACAGGGGCTGGACCAGGCGGGCTCGGCCGCGTTTTACCACCAAATCGAAATGGTGCGTCGCACATATGGGTGTGCGGTGCTGATGGTCAGCCACGAGCTGCATGTCGTCATGGCCGCAAGTGACCGGGTGGTCTGCCTGAACGGGCATGTTTGCTGCCAAGGCACGCCCGAATTGGTGGCCAGCGCCCCGGAATACCGGGCGCTGTTTGGCACCGGCACAAAGGGCGCGCTGGCCCTGTACCGCCACGAGCACAACCACAGCCACGAGGCCGAGGGCTGCACCGACCCCAGCCACAGCCACAGCCATAGCCACGCCCATAGCAATGCCCCCGCCCATATCCATCGCCAAGACGAGGGCCAAAATGTTTGACGATTTTCTGCTGCGGGCCCTATTGGCAGGCTTTGGCGTAGCGCTGGCGGCTGCACCTATTGGCTGTTTCGTGGTTTGGCGGCGGATGGCGTATTTTGGCGATGCCACCGCCCATGCCGCGATTTTGGGTGTGGCTTTGTCCTTGGCCTTTGGCTTGCCGGTTTTCACCGGGGCTGTGGCGGTGGCCTTGCTGATGGCGCTGACGGTCAGCAGCCTGTCGGGGCGGGGCTATTCCATGGACACGCTGCTGGGGGTGTTGGCGCATTCCTCGCTGGCCTTTGGGTTGGTGGCGGTGTCGTTTCTGCAAGATGTGCGCATCGATCTGATGGCCTATCTATTTGGCGATATTTTGGCCGTAACCACCGGGGATCTGGGGGTGATTTGGGGTGGTGCGCTGGGTGTGGTGGGGCTGCTGGTGTGGCGCTGGCAGGCGCTGCTGACCACAACGCTGAACCCGGATTTGGCCTGCGCATCCGGGCTGGACCCGCGACGCGAGCAATTGGTGCTGACATTGGCCTTGGCTTTGGTGGTTGCGGTGGCGATCAAGGTGGTTGGGGTGCTGCTGATTGCGGCGCTTTTGCTGGTGCCCGCAGCGGCTGCGCGCCCCTTTGCTGCCACGCCAGAGCGAATGGCGCTGCTGGCGGCCTTGGTTGCCATGGCGGCGGTGGCCGCCGGATTGGGCGTTTCATTTTACCATGACACACCCGCTGGCCCCAGTATTGTGTGCGCCGCGGCGGTGCTGTTTGCGTTTAGCAGCCTGTGGCGCAGCGTTCGGAACGCTGCGTAACACGCAATTTCCGCATTGCGAAAACCTATTCCATAAAGTTGACTGCCCGCACCACCCGGTTTAATTTCGGGCGTGTCGCATATTGTGCTTGGGGGGAACGCATGTCGGATATTTTAAAAATCAACGAACGAATTTCTATCGAACGGGTGGGCGATGTGGCGCTGATCTGCATCGATAACCCGCCGGTCAATGCCACGGGCCAAGCCGTGCGCCAAGGGCTGCAAGAGGCGATCGAGGTGTTGAACGCCGATGCCCAAGCCCAAGTTATTGCGATTTACGCAGCTGGGCGCACCTTTGTGGCGGGCGCCGATATCCGCGAGTTCGGCAAGCCGCCGATGCCGCCCGCGTTGCCCGATGTCTTTAACGTGATCGAAGACAGCCAAACCCCGGTGATCAGCGTGCTGCATGGCACTGCGCTGGGCGGCGGGTTCGAGCTGGGCCTTGCCACCCATGCCCGCATCGGCATCGAGGGGCTGCGCGTGGGCCTGCCCGAAATCAACCTAGGCCTGCTGCCCGGTGCCGGTGGCACCCAGCGGGTGCCGCGCCTTGCGGGCATTCCCATGGCGTTGGATATGGCGCTGTCGGGGCGCATGGTTTCGGCGCGCGAGGCGCTGGAAAAGGGCCTGCTGGACCGCGTGGAAACCGGCGCGCCGCGCGATGTGGCCTTGGCCGCTGCCGCGCAAGTGCTGGCAGGCACCCTGCCCACCCGGCGCACCTGCGATCTGGCCACCCCGAAAGACGACAAGGCGCTAGAGGATACCGCCGCCATGCTGCGGGCCAAACAAGCGCATTTGGTGGCCCCGCATAAAATTGTCGAGGCTGTGCGCGCCGCCTATCTGCCCCGCACCGAAGGGCTGGCGGTGGAACGCCAAGCCTTTATTGACTGCATGCAAACGCCCCAGCGGGCTGGCATGATCCATGCGTTTTTTGGCGAGCGTGCCGTATCCAACGTGGCCGAGGCCAAAGGCCCCGCGCGCGATATTGGCAAAGTGGGCGTTATCGGTGGCGGCACCATGGGGTCGGGCATTGCCACCTCGTGCCTTTTGGCGGGGCTGGATGTGGTTTTGGTCGAGGTCGCGCCCGAAGGGCTGCAGCGCGGTGTCGATACGATCACGAAAAACATCGATGGTGCGGTGTCGCGGGGGAAATTGCCCGCCGACAAGCGCGATGGTGTTTTGGCCGCGCTGACCCCCAGCCTGAAAATGGAAGATCTGGGCGATGTCGATCTGGTGATCGAAGCCGTGTTTGAACAGATGGATGTGAAAAAAGACATCTTTGGCCGCTTGGATCGCATTTGCAAACCGGGGGCGATTTTGGCCTCGAACACCTCGTATCTGGATATCAACGAGATTGCCACCTGCACCCAACGCCCCCAAGATGTGCTGGGCTTGCATTTCTTCAGCCCCGCGCATGTGATGCGCTTGCTGGAAATCGTGCAGGGTGCGGGCACTGCGCCTGATGTGCTGGCCAGCGGCTTTGCCTTGGCTAAGCGGCTGAAAAAAGTGGGTGTCTTGGCGCAGGTCTGCGACGGGTTTATCGGCAACCGCATTCTGGCGCATTATTCTCAAACCGCCTCGTATCTGGTGCTGGATGGCGCCGCCCCCGCGCAGGTGGATGCCGCACTAGAGGCATTTGGTTTTGCCATGGGGCCGCATAAAGTGGGCGATTTGGCCGGTTTGGACATTGGCTGGATGACCCGCAAGCGCAAGGCCGCCACCCGCAACCCCGCCGAGCGCTACGCCGGTGATGTGGCCGACCGCATTTGTGAAAATGGCTGGTTTGGCCGCAAAACAGGCCGGGGCTATTACAATTACGACGGTGGCGCCCCGGTGCCAAACCCCCAAGCGCTGGAAATTATCGATGCGGTGCGCAGCGAAAAAGGGATCACCCCGCGGGCATTCAGCGATGAAGAAATTGTCGATCGCTATATGACCGCCATGATCGCCGAGGCCGCCCGCGTGGTGGAAGATGGCACCGCCAAACGCCCGGTCGATGTGGATATGGTGTTTGTCTTTGGCTATGGGTTCCCGCGCTATCGTGGGGGGCCGTTGCATTACGCCGATACGCTGGGCGCGCGCGAATTGGTGGCGCGTATCCAGCGCTACGCGCAAGAAGATGCCCAGTATTGGCAGGTGCCTGCTCTTTTGCAGCAGATGGCCGAAACTGGAAAAACATTTGCAGATTTGAACAAGGAAGGTTGATCATGGACCTGAGTTTTTCTGAAAACGACATCGCCTTTCGCGACGAAGTGCGCAGCTATTTGGCCGATAACCTGCCCACCGCCATGACCGAGGCGGTGCGCAAGGGCGGCGAGTTGACCAAAGAGATGATGGAAGACTGGCACGTCATTTTGCAGCGCAAGGGCTGGCTGGCCACGATCTGGCCCAAAGAATATGGCGGCCCCGGCTGGACGCCCGTACAGCGCCACATCTTCGAGGAAGAATGCTGCCGCGCCTATGCGCCCCGCATCGTGCCCTTTGGGCTGAATATGCTGGGGCCGGTGCTGATTGAATTTGGCACACAAGCGCAGAAAGATTATTACCTGCCGCGCATTTTGTCGGGCGAGGATTGGTGGTGCCAAGGCTATTCCGAGCCGGGCGCTGGCAGCGATTTGGCCTCGCTGAAAACCCGCGCGGTGCGCGATGGTGATCATTGGGTGATCAATGGCCAAAAAACCTGGACCACCCTTGGCCAGCATGCCGATAAAATCTTCTGCCTGTGCCGCACCGATGCCGAAGCCAAGCAACAGCAAGGTATCAGCTTTATTCTGGTGGATATGAACACACCCGGAATCGAGGTGCGCCCGATTCGCCTGATCGAAGGTGGGCACGAGGTAAACGAGGTGTTTTTCACCGATGTGCGCGTGCCCGTCGAAAACCTTGTGGGCGAGGAAAACAAAGGCTGGACCATTGCCAAGTTTTTGCTGACCCATGAACGCACCGGCATTGCGGGCGTGGGCTTTTCCATGCAGTCGCTGGAAGAGGTAAAGGCGCTGGCGCGCAAAATGCGCCGCGGTGGCAAGCGCCTGATCGATGACCCGCTGTTTGCCGCGCGTATCGCGCAGGCCGAGGTGGATTTGGAGGCGATGAAAATCACCAACCTGCGCATGCTGTTCAAAGCACAGCAGCAAGGTGCGCCGGGGCCGGAAACCTCGATCTTGAAGATCAAGGGCACCGTCATTCACCAAGAGCTGAAAGATCTGGCGCGCCGCGCGCTGGGCCCGGTGGCGGCACCGTTCCCCGGCTATCTGGCCGAGGGCAACATCATGTTTGGCCCCGATGGCACCGAACACAACGCTGCGCGTTATTTTAACAACCGCAAAACCTCGATCTTCGGCGGCTCGAACGAGATCCAGCGGAATATTCTTAGTAAAGCAGCACTGGAGCTCTGATATGGATTTCAACCTTACCGAAGACCGCCAGATGCTGGCAGACAGCCTGAACCGCTATCTGGGCGATAAATACCCGGTCGAGCACCGCAACGCCGTGGCCTATGATCTGCCCTGCCACGACGATGGCAAATGGGCCGAACTGGCCGAGCTGGGGGCGCTGTTTGCCCTGTCGCCCGAAAGCGCGGGTGGCTTTGGCGGCACTGGTTTTGACATTGCCGTGGTGTTCGAGGCGCTGGGGCGCACCCTGTGCCCCGAGCCGATGCTGGGCGCCGCCATGGCCGCGCGGATCTTGACCGCGCTGCAGCTAGACCAAGAGGCGCTGCTGTCGGGGGCTGCGAAATACGCCGTGGCCCTGGCCGAGGTAGATGCCCCCTATGATCTTCAGGCAATGGAATGCAGCGCCGTGGCGCAGGGGGATGGCCATGTGCTGACCGGGCGCAAGACCAGCGTTTATGGCGGGCAAGTGGCCGATATCTTCTTGGTTGCTGCCATGCTGGATGGTGCGCCGGCGCTGTTTGAGGTGCAGGCCGCCGCCGCGCAGGTGGTGGGCTATCCGATGATGGATGGCGCAGGCGCCGCCGAACTGTTGCTGGATGGCACGCCCGCGCAGCTATTGGCGGCAAATGCCGGGGCGATCATTTCGGATGCGGTCAACGCCGGCATCGTGGCCCTATGCGCCGAAGCCGTGGGCGTGATGGATGTGGTGCATGCCACCACTGTGGATTACCTGAAAACCCGCAAGCAATTTGGCGTGCCGATTGGCAAGTTTCAGGTGCTGCAGCACCGCGCTGTCGATATGCTGACCGAGATTGAACAGGCCCGCTCGATCACCATCAAGGCCGCGTCTGAACTGGGTGGCCCACAAGCGGGGCGCTTTGCCTCAATGGCAAAAAACATGATCGGCCGCGCTGGGCGTTTGGTGGCGGAAGAGGCCATTCAAATGCATGGTGGCATTGCCATGACATGGGAATACCCCGTGTCGCATTATGCCAAGCGTTTGGTGATGCTGGATGCGCAATTGGGTGACACAGATTACCACCTGTCGCGCATTATGGCAGATTTGGCCGCCTAAGCGCGGTTCTTTTGGGGCTGGCCGTTGGCCCGGGCATTTACGGCCAGCCCATTCTTCGCTAAGGCGCGCGCATGAGCAGCACCTATTCCCCGCCCAGCGGCCCCTTGGATATTTTGTTTGATGATCACGCGCTATTGGCGGTGAACAAACCGGCAGGGCTGCTTTCCGTGCCGGGGCGCGGGGAACATCTGGCCGATTGTTTGCTGACCCGCGTGCAAGCCGCCTTTCCCACCGCGTTGCTGGTGCATCGGCTGGATCGCGATACATCGGGTGTGATGGTGTTTGCCCTGACCCCGCATGCCCAGCGCGCGTTGGGCCAGCAATTTGAAAAACGCCAGACGCGCAAAACCTATGTGGCGCGGGTTTGGGGGCAGGTGGGGGAAAAAACCGGAACGGTGGATTTGCCGCTGATCGTGGATTGGCCCAACCGCCCGCTGCAGAAAGTTTGCCACGATACCGGAAAGCCTGCGGTCACCGATTGGCGCGTGCTGCGCAGCAGTGCCACCGAAAGCCGCCTGCGCCTGATGCCGCGCACGGGCCGCAGCCACCAGTTGCGGGTGCATATGCAGGCCTTGGGCCACCCGATTTTGGGCGATCCGTTTTATGCCCATGGGCCCGCGTTGGATTTCCCCCGCCTGATGCTGCATTCCGAAGAATTGCGCCTGAACCACCCCGAAAGCGGCAAGGGCCTAAGTTTTCGTGCACCGGCCGATTTTTAGGCCCCCGCGGTTTGAACACAACCCATAGGGGCTTGATCTGCTTGGTATACACTCGGTAGACTGGGGCTGGTTTATAGGGGGGTCTGATGCTGTCGCGTCGTGCATTTGTTGGCGGTCTTGCCGTGGCTGTGGCCACGCCGCATGTGGCCTTGGCGCAAAAACCCCAGCGGTTTCAGCCCGGGCCAGAATTGGCCCCTAGAATCGTGGCGCTGGATGAGTATTTGCCTGCAGGTGAAATTCATGTCGATCCAAACCTGTTTGCCCTGTACCTGACCCTGCCAGATTACAAGGCATGGCGGTACATAATGGCAGTATCAAAGCCCGCGCTGTGGGAGCCGGGTACCTATCACGTAAAATGGATGGCCGAATGGCCGCGCTGGCGCCCCACCAACGAGATGATCCGCCGCAACCCAGCCGCCTATGCCAAATATCGCAGTGGCATGCCGGGGGGGCCGAACAACCCGTTGGGCGCGCGCGCAATTTACCTCTTTGATGGCCCGCGCGATACGTATTTGCGCATTCATGGCACCAACCAGCCGTGGACGGTGGGCACCGCCAGTTCCAACGGGTGCGCGCGCATGATCAACGAGCATGTGATCCACCTTGTTGCGCGGGTGCAGCGCGGGGCAAAGGTGGTGTTGCACCCCCGATGGGGCGGCGATCAGGCCTAGATGATTTCGTCTTCGTCAAACAGCGGCTCGGCCTCCATTTGCGCGGCCATCCCCTCGACCGCCGCTTCGGCATGAGCCGGCTTGGTGATTTCGGCAATGTGAAACAGCGCCTCGCCCTCGTTGACCACGGGCATATTGGTGCGCCCCACAACAACGCCGCCCACATCGCTGCGCAATTCCACCTCGGCCAGACCGAAAGGATCGGCGATGATGCCCATAATCTCGCCAGGTTTGACAACGTCGCCGGTGGTGCGATAGGCCCGAAACAGCCCCCCCGCAGGCGCCCGTTGCCAGCCCGAGCGATCGCTGGTGACGGGGGGGGCGGGGGCGCGAGGCACGCCGCGGGCGCTGATCATGCCCAGTTTGTGCATCACCCGCAAAATCCCTGCCACGCCGGTGCGCGCGGCCAGTTCGTCAAAGCGCAGGCCCTCGCCTGCTTCGTATAGCAAAACGTCAACGCCGGCCTCTTCGGCGGCCATCCGCAGCGAGCCTTCGCGCAGCTTCGAGCGCAGCATGACTGGGGCGCCAAACGCCTCGCCCAGCTGGCGCAGCCGGGCATTGCCGGGTGTCAGGCGGATTTGTGGCAAGTTGGTGCGCTGAATGGCGGCCGAGTGCAGATCGATGCCCATATTCGCGCGTTTGACGATCTGTTCCAAAAAGATATGCGCCAGCCGCGCCCCAAGCGAGCCCTCGGGCGTGCCGGGAAAACAGCGGTTCAGATCGCGCCGGTCGGGCAAATAGCGGGCATGGTTCAAAAAGCCAAAGGTGTTGACGATTGGCACGGCCATCAACGTTCCCGCCAAGCTGTGCAGGGGCCTGGCGCGCAAAAGGCGGCGCACGATTTCCACGCCAATCACCTCGTCGCCATGGATGGCGGCGCTGACAAACATCACCGGGCCGGGGCGTTTGCCGTGGATCACATGCACCGACATGGTGACGGGCGTGTGATCTGACAGCGAGGAAACCGGCAGTTCTATGGTGCAGCGGGTGCCGGGTGCCACGCTGTGGCCGGCCAGCACAAAGGGGGCGGGCCGGGTTGTCATCCTTTGCCCTTGGTGCGGGTGGCGCCATCGCGCGCGGTGCGTTCGATAAAGGCGATGATCATATCGGCGATATCTTTTCCGGTGGCCTCTTCCACGCCTTCCAGCCCGGGCGAGCTGTTCACCTCCATCACCACTGGCCCGTGGTTCGAGCGCAGCATATCCACACCGCAGACATTCAGCCCCATGGCCCGCGCCGCGCGCAGCGCGGTCGAGCGCTCTTCTGGGGTGATTTTCACCGCCTTTGCGGTGCCGCCCCGATGCAGGTTAGAGCGAAATTCGCCCTCGGCGCCGGTGCGCTGCATGGCGGCCACCACTTTGCCGCCAATCACAAAGGCGCGGATATCGGTGCTGCCCGCCTCTTTGATGAATTCTTGCACCAAGATGTTTACATCGGCGCCGCGAAACGCCTCGATCACCGATTTGGCCGAGCGTTCGGTATCGGCCAAAACCACGCCGATGCCTTGGGTGCCTTCCAGCAGCTTGATCACCACAGGCGCCCCGCCCGATAGTTTGATGACCTCTTCAGCTTTCTTTGGGTCATGGGCAAAGGTGGTCACCGGCAGGCCAATACCATCGCGCGCCAGCAATTGCATCGAGCGCAGCTTATCGCGCGAGCGCCCGATCGCCACGCTTTCGTTCAGCGGGTAGACGCCTTGCATTTCAAATTGCCGCAGCACCGCCAGCCCGTAAAACGTGACCGAGGCGCCAATGCGCGGGATCACCGCGTCGTAGCGGGGCAGTTTGGCGCCCTCGTAGTAAATTTCGGGGCGGCGCGAGGCGATGTTCATGGAACAGCGCAGCGTGTTGATCATGTCCAGCTCGTGGCCCCGCGCTTCGGCGGCCTGTTTCAGGCGCTGGTGCGAATAGAGCTTTGGGTTGCGGGTCAGCATGGCGATTTTCATTCGCGGGTGCCTTTTTGCGCAAACAATATGCCAGCCACCAGCGGTGGCCCGGCCAGAAAGGATTTGCCCGCATCCACAAGGATACGCCGGCGGCGAATGGCTGTGCGGCCCAAAATGATGGGCATGGCCATGGCACTGCGGTTGGCAAGGGTAATTTCAATGGGCCAGCGGCGATGGCCCAGCACCAGCCCGGTTTCAATGACCAGCCTTTGTTGGGGTAGGCCGCTGGTGTTTTTCACCGCCCGCTGATCAACCAGCGGCGCCTCGCAATCGGTGGCGGCCACGCCCGAGCTGTGGGGGATATGAAAGCGCACCCATGCCCGGCCGTCTTTTTCAAAGCGGCGAATGCGGGTGGCGTGCAGCGCCGATGTGCGTGCGCCCGTATCGATTTTTGCCTGCAGCACGATGCCCAGATCGGGCAGCGCGATACGTTCGCGCCAGCCGATCACGATGGGGGCTACAGCCCTGCCGTGGTTGTCTGTGCTCATGGGCACCTCTGCAAGGAAACATCCCTACGGTGCCACGCTTTTTGCCATGACAAAATAGAAATTCAGTTGCGCCCGTTAAGCGCAGCATTGGCGCTTGTCTACAGGCAAAATGGTGCGCCAAAAGGAAAGGGGCCCGATTAGGGCCCCTTGGTCACAAATTATCTGCAAAAAGGCGCTTAGGCGCCCAGTTTGGTGGTGCGCAGATAGGGCAGTTTTACGTCGATTTCGCCAAATTTTTCGCGGGCTTGGTCATCGGTCAGCGACAAAGCCACGATCACGTCTTGGCCCACGGTCCAGTTGGCCGGTGTGGCGATGGGGGTTCCAAAGGTGGCTTGCAGGCCGTCGAGGGCGCGCAGGACTTCGGCAAAGTTGCGGCCAACCGACATGGGGTAGGTCATGATCAGCTGCACTTTTTTATCGGGGCTGATGATAAATACAGACCGCACGCTGGCCGAATCTGCGGCGGTGCGGCCATCGGGCAAATAGGCCTCGGCGGGCAGCATGTCGAAGGCTTTGGACACTTCCAGCCCGGTATCTGCGATGATGGGGAACGTGGGTTGGGCACCGGCAAAAGCCGCGATATCGCCCTTCCACTGTTTGTGCTCGGCCACGCCATCTATCGACAGGCCAATGACCTTGGTGTTGCGCTTGGCCCATTCATCGGCCAGCTGCGCCACGGCGCCAAATTCGGTGGTGCAAACGGGGGTGAAATCTTTGGGGTGGCTGAACATAATAGCCCAGCTATCACCGATCCAATCATGGAAGGTGATTGTGCCATGATCGGTTTCGGCGGTGAAATTTGGCACGATGTCGTTGATACGCAGGCCCATGAAGCCCTCCTGTTTTGCAGTGAATATTCCATTTCTTAGATACATTCTAAATTGCCGGATACCAGCCCCGTTGCCAGACAATGCAACCGGGGTGACAGGATGTCGCTGGGGCGGTGTGCCGTGGCGTTTGGGCAAATCTGCTTGATCCGCCCTTGTCCTGCGTCAAGGCCGGTGACACAGTAACGCCGACAACCCGGTGGGTGCCGGAATCATGAATTTCGACGGAGGCTTTGAGATGATCGAGAAACGCCAATTTTACATCAACGGCGCATGGGTAGACCCGGTTGTGCCGCGCGACCATCACGTGATCGACCCCTCTACCGAAGAGCCTTGTGCGGTGATTTCGATGGGCGGGCAGGGCGATACCGATGCCGCTGTTGCCGCAGCCAAAGCCGCGTTTCCCGGCTGGATGGCCACCCCCGTGGCCGAGCGTATTGCGCTGGTTGAAAAGATGCTTGAGGTCTACAAAAGCCGGTCAGAGGATCTGGCCCAAGCCATCAGCATTTGCATGGGGGCGCCCATTGAAATGGCCCGCACCCAGCAGGTGGGCGCCGGTGTCTGGCACACCAGCAACTTTTTGAAAGCGGCAAAGAATTTCCAGTTCATCCGCCCCTTGGGCGATCATGCCCCCAATGACCGTATTGTGTACGAGCCGGTGGGCGTGTGCGCGCTGATCACGCCGTGGAACTGGCCGATGAACCAAGTCACGCTGAAAGTGGTGGCAGCGGCGATTGCGGGCTGCACCATGGTGCTGAAACCTTCGGAAGAAAGCCCGCTGGATGCGATCGTTTTTGCCGAAATCATGCACGAGGCAGGCTTCCCCGCGGGTGTGTTCAACTTGGTCAATGGCGATGGCATGGGTGTGGGTACCCAGCTTTCGGGGCACAAAGACGTGGATATGGTCAGCTTTACCGGCTCGACCCGCGCGGGCATTGCCATTTCCAAGAACGCGGCCGACACGCTAAAGCGCGTGCATCTGGAATTGGGTGGCAAGGGCGCCAACATCATTTTCGATGATGCAGATGACAAAGCGGTCAAGCGCGGCGTGCTGCATATGATGAACAACACTGGCCAAAGCTGTAATGCCCCCAGCCGTATGCTGGTGCAGCGCGGCATCTACGAGCAAGCGGTGGAAACCGCGGCGCAGGTGGCCAGTGGCATTCCGGTGGGCGACAGCCATGTTGAAGGCCGCCACATTGGCCCCGTTGTGAACGAGGCGCAGTGGGGCAAAATTCAGGGCCTGATCCAAAAAGGCATCGATGAAGGTGCGCGCCTTGTGGCGGGTGGCACGGGCCGCCCCGAAGGCTTTAACAAAGGGTTTTACGTGCGCCCCACGGTGTTTGCCGATGTCACGAACGAGATGACCATCGCGCGCGAAGAAATTTTTGGCCCGGTGCTGGCGATCATCCCGTTTGAAACCGAAGAAGAGGCCGTGGAAATTGCCAATGACACGGTTTACGGGCTGACCAACTATGTGCAAACCCAAGACAGCACCCGCGCCAACCGGCTGGCTTTGCAGCTGCGCTCGGGCATGGTGGAAATGAACGGCCACAGCCGCAGCGCCGGTGCCCCCTTTGGTGGCATGAAACAATCGGGCAATGGCCGCGAGGGTGGCGTTTGGGGGATTGAAGACTTCTTAGAAGTCAAAGCCGTGGCAGGCTGGGCCGCCGAATAAGGCCCCATATTGGCTGCAGCCCGGCCTGCGCTGGGCTGCCCATGGGCCGACAACCACAACACGCCATAAAAAAAGCCCCGGCCAATGCCGGGGCTTTTTATGTGCAGGGGCAGGCGCCTTATTCGGCGTCTTCTGCAGCCTCTTTGGTGGATTCTTCGCCAGTTTCCTGATCGACCACTTTCATCGACAGGCGCACCTTGCCACGGTCATCAAAGCCGAGCAGCTTGACCCATACCTCTTGGCCTTCTTTCAGCACGTCCGAGGGGTGGTTTAGGCGGCGGTTTTCGATTTGGCTGACATGCACCAGACCATCACGCTTGCCAAAGAAGTTCACAAAGGCGCCGAAATCGACCAGTTTCACAACCTTGCCTTTGTAGACTTTGCCTTCTTCGGGTTCAGCCACGATCGAATAGATCATGTCATAGGCTTTTTGGATGGCATCGCCGTTCGACGAGGCGATCTTGATGATGCCATCGTCGTTGATGTCTACCTTGGCGCCCGAAACCTCGACGATCTCGCGGATCACCTTGCCGCCCGAACCGATCACTTCGCGGATCTTATCGGTGGGGATTTGCATGGTTTCAATGCGCGGTGCGTGGGCACTGAACGCGCCAGCGCCCGAAAGCGCCTTGTTCATTTCGCCCAAGATATGCAACCGGCCAGCTTTGGCCTGTTCCAGCGCCTTTTCCATGATTTCCGGCGTGATACCGGCCACTTTGATGTCCATCTGCAGGCTGGTGATGCCTGCCTCTGTACCGGCCACTTTGAAATCCATGTCGCCAAGGTGGTCTTCGTCGCCCAAGATATCGGTCAACACAGCCCAGCTGCCGTCGTCTTCCAGCACAAGGCCCATGGCCACGCCAGCAACGGCCGCCTTCAGCGGCACGCCCGCATCCATCATCGACAGCGAGCCACCACAGACCGACGCCATCGAAGACGAGCCGTTCGATTCTGTGATCTCAGACACGATGCGAATGGTGTAGGGGAAATCTGTGGGCGCAGGCAAAACCGCCTGCAACGCACGCCATGCCAGCTTGCCATGGCCAATCTCGCGGCGGCCAGGGCTGCCAACGCGGCCAACTTCACCAACCGAGTAGGGGGGGAAGTTATAATGCAGCAGGAAGTTCGATTTGAAATTCCCATGCAGGGCATCGATGAACTGTTCGTCATCGCCGGTGCCTAGCGTGGTGACAACCAAACCTTGGGTTTCGCCGCGGGTAAACAGCGCCGAACCATGGGTGCGTGGCAGCAGGCCAGTTTCGCATACAATGGGGCGCACTTGGTCTAGGGCGCGGCCATCGATACGCTTGCCTTCTTTCACAACCGTGCTGCGCAGAACGCCCGATTCCAGCTTTTTCAGTGCCGAACCCAGATTTGCATCTTCCAGTTCTTCTGCACTTAGCGCGGCCTTGATGGCCTCTTTTGCAGCGGCCACGGCCGCCACGCGCTCTTGCTTGTTCAAGATCGCATAGGCGGCGCGCATCTGATCTTCGCCCAAGCTTTTCACGCGCTCGTACAGGGCGGTGTAATCGGGGGCAGCAAAATCAAACGGCTCTTTGGCCGCAGTTTCGGCCAGCGCGATGATCAGGTCCAGCACCGGCTGGATCTGCTGGTGGGCAAAGACAACCGCGCCCAGCATTTCGGCTTCGGTCAGCTCGTAGGCTTCCGATTCCACCATCATCACGGCGTCTTTGGTGCCGGCAACAACCAGATCAAGGCGCTGCTCGGGGTTCAGGCGCAGGTCCTGCATGTCATCAACCGAGGGGTTGAGCACATAGTCGCCATCCACAAAACCCACGCGGCAGCCAGCAATCGGGCCCATGAAGGGCACGCCCGAAATGGTCAGCGCGGCGCTGGCGGCGATCATCGCCACGATATCGGGGTCGTTGACCAGATCGTGGCTAAGAACGGTGCACATCACCAGCACTTCGTGTTTGAAGCCCGGCACAAACAACGGGCGAATGGGCCGGTCGATCAGGCGTGCTGTCAGCGTTTCTTTTTCAGTTGGGCGCGCTTCGCGCTTGAAAAAGCCGCCGGGAACTTTGCCCGCGGCGTAGTATTTTTCTTGGTAGTGAACCGTCAGCGGGAAGAAATCTTGGCCCGGCTTGGCCTCTTTGGCGAAGGTCACGTTGGCCATGACGCTGGTTTCACCCAGCGTGGCAATCACGGTGCCATCTGCCTGACGGGCAACCTTGCCCGTTTCCAGTGTCAGCGTTTCATCGCCCCACTGCATTGTTTTCGTCGTCACGTTGAACATCTATCGTATCCTGTAAGGGAGCGCACCCAGCCCCTGCCGGGTCTCCCGTTTGCATGGCGGCCCCATTGCCGCCGACCCTTTCCATCTTAGTTTCGAGCGCCAGGGTCAGGGCGCAACGTCTCAGATGCCGGGGCCATACATGTTTTTAGGGCTATTGGGAAGCGTAGAGTTCCGCACAGGCCAATGCCGGGGCATGGTAACAAACCATCACGCCCAATTGACGCCGCGCGACGGGCTTTGTGTTGCACATCCCGCGCCCTAGATGGATGGTGTGCGCATGTTTTCCTGCGAAGAAATAGGAGATACCCAAGTGACCTTTCAGGCAGTAAAAACACTTTCACGCCCGCACCCCGGACTGCGGGCCGCCTGGTTTGGCCTGTTGGCCGCATTGCTGCTGCTGGCGCAGACGCTTGGTTCTTTTGCCAAAGGCGCCCCCGAAAGCTTTGCCGATCTGGCAGATAAAATCAGCCCTGCCGTGGTGAATATCACCACCTCGACCACGGTGGCAGGCCGTGGTGGGCCAAACCCCATTGTGCCGCCGGGCAGCCCTTTTGAAGAATTCTTTCGCGATTTCCGCGACCGCCAAGGCGGGGGCGATCGCCCGCGCCGCAGCTCGGCTTTGGGGTCTGGGTTTGTGATCTCGGAGGATGGCTATATCGTCACCAATAACCATGTGATCGAAAGCGCCGATGAAATCTTGATCGAGTTTTTCCCCGGCGAGGGGCAACCCGCCGAGGAACTGGTGGCCAAGGTTGTGGGCACCGACCCCAACACCGATATTGCGCTGCTGAAAGTCGAGGCCGATCAGCCCTTGGCCTATGTCAGCTTTGGCAACAGCGACCTGATGCGCGTGGGCGATTGGGTGCTGGCCATGGGCAACCCGATGGGGCAGGGCTTTTCTGTCAGCGCAGGGATTGTTTCGGCCCGTAACCGGGCGCTGCAAGGCTCGTTCGATGATTACATCCAAACAGACGCCGCCATTAACCGCGGCAATTCTGGTGGGCCATTGTTCAATATGGACGGCCAAGTGATTGGCGTGAACACGGCCATTTTGTCGCCCAATGGCGGCTCGATCGGGATTGGCTTTTCGATGGCATCGAATGTGGTGCTAAAGGTGGTGGACCAGCTGAAAGAATACGGCGAAACCCGCCGGGGCTGGTTGGGTGTGCGTATCCAAGATGTCACCCCTGATATGGTCGAGGCGCTGGAAGGGCTGGAAAACACCCGTGGCGTCATGGTCACCGACGTGCCCGATGGCCCCGCCAAAGAGGCCGGCATGCAGCAAGGCGATGTGATCTTGAACTTTGATGGCCAAGAGGTGGCAGATACCCGTGGCTTGGTGCGCACCGTGGCCAATACCGATGTTGGCAAATCCGTGCGCGTTGTGGTGTTGCGCGATGGCAAGACCCAAACGCTGAAGGTAACGCTGGGCCGCCGGGAAGAGGCCGAAGCCGCCGTGCCTGCCGCGCAAACCGCACCTGAAAAAGCCGACGAGCTAGAATTGATGGGCCTGTCGCTGAAAATGCTGAACGACGAATTGCGCACCGAGCTAGAGCTGGACGCGCGTATCGAAGGCATGGTTGTGGTGGATGTCGATGAAACCAGTGCCGCCTATGAAAAAGGGCTGCGCGCGGGCGATGTTATCACCGAAGCGGGCCAACAAAAGCTGGCAGCCACCGCCGACCTGCAGGCCCGCATAGACGAGGCCAAAGAGGCGGGGCGCAAATCGCTGTTGTTGCTGGTGCGCCGCGCCGGCGAGCCGCGGTTTGTGGCCTTGCCCTTGGGCGATTAAGGCGCGCCTTGCGCTTTGCACCAACCGGGGGCGCCCATGGGCGCCCCTTTTTTATGTCTTCACGCAAACACCCCAGTGCTGCCTTTTTTCAGCCGCAAATATTTGGCGAATTACCTGCACCTATTTCAGTAGCGAGCTGTTTGCATGCCCTCTTTCTTTGCCCCCTCTCGGTTGCTTGGCATCTTGCCGCGCCAAAAGCCTGCGGTTTCGGCCCCGGTTGCCCAGGTTGTGGCCGATTTTGCCAAGGCCCATGCGCTGCCCCTGCGCCACGAGGGGCCAGATCTGCAGGCGCAGGCCACAATCGCCACGCGCGGGCTGTTTTTGGCCCGCCAAGAGCGTTGGTCAGATTTGTCCCATGAAATGAAAATGGCCGACCGGCATTTGGATCGCACCTTGGGGGGTGTGGCCCATGCACCGCTTTTGGCGCGCGGGGCTGCGGGCGATGCCATCGGCCCCCTGCTGCAGGTTTTGGCAGACCCGGGGCTGGTGGCCGCCCATGCGCCCGGCGGCGGGATTTCCGCGCTGGAAGAGGCGTTGGAAGATTTCGAAGATGATTTTGCCCTTGGTTTGGTGCTGGTTTACGCCTTGATTGAAACGGGGCTTGCATGGCGTGGGCAGGGGTGGATTTCGGATGTGCCACAGGCGCATTGGCACCAATTTCAGGCACATTTTCAGCAGGTGCAGGCGGTGTTGGCCACGCATGGGCAATTTACGCGCAACAGCGCAGCCTATGCCGCGGCGCGCTGTGCGCTGTTTGCGGCCCTGCCCGCCCGCGCCGAAGAGGTGTGCACAGCCTATGAATGGTTGATCGATCTTGACCCGGGCAACCCCCACCATATGCGCAATTTCGGGGTGCATTTGCTGCCGCGCTGGTTTGGAGATTACGACAGGCTCGAGACGCAGGCACAGCGCATTGCTGGGCGGTGTGCCTCGGTTTGGGGCGCGGGCGGGTATGCGTGGGTCTACCTAGACGCGCTGCGCCACGATCCCAAAGCATTGACCGTGTTGAATGTGGATCGCTTTGCAAATGCGGTGACGGCCATTTTGGACAACGCCGAAAACCCCCATTACGCCAACGATCTGGCCGCGTTTGGCGCCCTTACCCTTGCCGGGCCGGCGTTTCAGTCGGGGGTGCTGCGCCCCATGGCCCAAGGCCTGCGCCAGGCCCTGGACCAGGTGTTGCAGGGCCGCTTGCGCGAAATTCATGCCCCTGTTTGGATGCAGGCTGCCCAACCCGTGGCCTTGCCAGGCACTGCGGCACGCCCGGTGGTAGAAGAGGGCGGTAAAATTCCGCCTGCCGTGCCCCTTTTTCAACCGGGCCTGCGGCGGCGTGCGCAAATTTCGCGGCTAAGGCCCAGTTTGTCGGCCTAAGCCTGGCTTGCGCGCGCCATTACGCTTGCCCCGCCTGCAGTGACCAATTAGAACGCCGCTGATCTATCCACTAAGGGGGCAGCGATGCTTGATCTTACCTTTGAAACGCCCAAGCCCAAGGTCATTGCAGGGGCCAAGCACGACTGGGAGCTGGTGATCGGCATGGAGGTGCATGCCCAGGTTGCCTCGAACGCCAAGCTGTTTTCGGGCGCCTCGACACGCTTTGGCGCCGAGCCAAACGCCAATGTGGCTTTTGTGGATGCGGCCATGCCGGGCATGTTGCCTGTGATCAACGAATTTTGCGTGGCCCAAGCGGTGCGCACGGGGCTGGGGCTGAAGGCGCAAATCAACCTTTGGTCGGCCTTTGACCGCAAGAACTATTTCTACCCCGATCTGCCGCAGGGCTACCAGATCAGCCAGCTCTATCACCCCATCGTTGGCGAGGGCGAGATTATTGTCGATATGGGGCCGGGCGTGGCGCGCCGCGTGCGGATCGAACGCATTCACCTTGAACAAGATGCGGGTAAATCTATCCACGATATGGACCCGGCCATGTCTTTTGTGGATTTGAACCGCACCGGCGTGGCCCTGATGGAGATTGTCAGCCGCCCCGACATTCGCGGCCCCGAAGAGGCGGCCGCCTATGTGACCAAGATGCGCCAGATCCTGCGCTATCTGGGCACCTGCGATGGCAATATGCAAAACGGCAACCTGCGTGCCGATGTGAACGTGTCCATCTGCTTGCCCGGCGCCTACGAGAAGTTCCAAGAAACCGGCGATTTCAGCCATTTGGGCACGCGCTGCGAGATCAAGAATATGAACTCGATGCGCTTTATCCAGCAGGCGATTGAATACGAAGCGCGCCGTCAGATCGCGATTGTCGAGGCCGGTGGCAAGGTGGAACAGGAAACCCGCCTCTATGACCCCGACAAGGGCGAAACCCGCTCGATGCGCAGCAAGGAAGAGGCGCATGATTACCGCTATTTCCCCGACCCGGATTTGCTGCCTTTGGAAATAGAACAGGCCTGGGTTGATGATATCGCCGCCAGCCTGCCGGAATTGCCCGATGCAAAAAAGGCGCGCTTCGTGCTGCAAATGGGCCTGTCGGAATATGATGCCAGTGTGCTGACCGCCGAGGTGCAAAACGCCGATTACTTCGAAGCCGTGGCCGAAGGGCGCGATGGCAAGATGGCGGCCAACTGGGTGATCAACGAGCTGTTTGGCCGCCTGAAAAAAGATGATCGCGACATTGCCGACAGCCCGGTATCGCCGCAGCAGTTGGGCGGTATTATCGATCTGATCGCCAAGGGCGATATTTCCGGCAAGATCGCCAAAGACCTGTTTGAAATCGTTTATACCGAAGGTGGCGAACCCGCCCAGATTGTCGAGGCGCGGGGCATGAAGCAGGTGACCGACACCAGCGCAATCGAGGCAGCCGTAGACGCCATTATCGCCGCCAACCCGGCGCAGGTGGAAAAGGCCCAGCAAAACCCCAAACTGGCGGGCTGGTTCGTGGGGCAGGTGATGAAAGCCACCGGCGGCAAGGCCAACCCGGCGGCTGTTAACCAGATCGTCAGCCAAAAACTGGGCCTTTGACGCCCGGTTTGCCGCTGTAAAAGACCCCTCGCGCGCCAATCCCCTGTGGGCCTGCGCACGCGGGGGTATTTTGCGCCCTTTTACACCCAGCACAAATACGCCCCGCACAAAAAAACCCGCCTGCAGCGCAGGCGGGCCATTTTGCCAACAGGCCTGTCCGCTTAGCGGCGGATACCCAAACGCTGGATCAGCGACTGGTAGCGTGCCTCTTCTTTTGCTTTCAGATAGTCCAGCAGCTTACGGCGCTGGGCCACCATCATCAGCAGGCCGCGGCGGCCGTGGTTGTCTTTTTTGTGGGTTTTGAAGTGCTCGGTCAGCGTGTTGATGCGCGAGGTCAGGATTGCAACCTGAACTTCGGGCGAACCGGTGTCACCTTCTTTGGTGGCAAACTCGGCAATAACGCGGGCTTTTTCTTCAACTGTGATCGACATCGGGATCTCCTTTGATTGAGTGTGACGGGCACAAGCCGGGATGTCGTCCAGCAAGGTCCAAAAACCGTGCAGATTCCTGCAACGGATGCGCGCGTATAGGGGAAAACGCCCACAAAGAAAAGGGGGGTTTTGCCGCCGCTAGCGCGCGCGCAGCAGCTTCAACACATCTTGGCTGGGAAAGCCATCGGGCGCCACGCCCGCCGCCGTTTGAAACGCGCGAATGGCGGCCACCGTATTGGGGCCGATAATGCCGTCGATTTTTTCCACGTCAAAGCCACGTTGCTGCAAGCGGCGCTGCATTTCCAACCGCTCGTCGTAGCTTAGCGCGGCATAGCCCCGCGGCCATGGCGCCACAAATTCGCCGCCACCTTTGATACGGTCAGACAAATGCCCAACCCCCATCACATAGGCGGTCGAGTTGTTATAGCGCGTGATCACCGTGAAATTATCAAAGATCATAAAGGCAGGGCCCTTTAGCCCCGCGGGCAGCAAAATAGAGGCTGGCCCGTGGTTACGTGGCGCGCGGCCAGACATATCGGTGATGCCCATTTGCGCCCATTGGGCTGGGCTGCGCTTTATCTTGCGGCTGGCCAGATTGGCATCAAACCCTGCAGGCAGGCGCACCTCGATGCCCCATGGTTGGCCTTTTTGCCAGCCATGGCGCTGCAAATACGCAGCGGTCGAGGCCAGCGCATCGGTGGGATCGTCAGACCAGATATCGCGTTTGCCATCGCCGGTGAAATCCACCGCATAGGCCAGATACGAGGTGGGAATGAACTGCGTATGGCCCATGGCCCCGGCCCACGACCCCTTCATCGCGCGGGGGCTGACATCGCCTGACTGCAAGATTTGCAGCGCGGCAAACAGTTGCTTTTCAAAAAACGCCCCGCGCCGGCCATCATAGGCCAAGGTGGCCAGCGCTTCGATGACATCCAGCGTGCCGCGCCGTTCGCCATAGGCGGTTTCCATGCCCCAAACCGCCAAAACCACCTCTTTTTCCACGCCATAGGCGCGTTCGATCTGGGTTAAAATGCGGCCATGGCGGGCCAGTGCGGCTTTGCCATTTTTCACCCGCAAGGGGCTGGCGGCGCTGTCTAGGTAATCCCAGATCTGGCGTTTGAATTCGGCTTGGTTGCGGTCGTTCTTCACGATCGAGGCATTGTAGCGGATGCCGCGAAAGGCTGCTTCTGCCACGTCGGGGCGTATGCCTTGGGCCACCACTTGGGCCTTGTAGCGGGCCAGCCAGCCTTGGAATGCGCGGTCTTTGCTGCCCGGTGCGGCGGTGTTGGCGCGCGGCTGCGCGGTCAAGGTGGTGGGCCGACCCATGGGGCGGGGCGATGTGGTGAGCACCCCGGCCTCGGCCTTGGCCTTGGCTTGGGGGCTGGGGCGTGCCTCGGGGCGTAGCGATTGCGCCACGGGGCTGGCCGTGGCGGGGCCAGATACGGCGATCCATAGGCCCGCAAAGAGCGGGATTAAAACTGTCAGCATTGCTCGGCCTGTTGTTTTATTATGCCGCCATGCTAACCCGAATGCGGGCCCCGTCAAAGAACCCTTTCGGATGGGCGGCGCAGTTTGGCCCAATGCGCCACGGGGTGCCACGGGGCGCCACGCCGGGCCCCGGGAGGCCTGACCCTGCTGTGCCGGGGCTTAGCTGC
>RFQY01000131.1 GCA_009924775.1 Paracoccaceae bacterium
CTTTCATGGTGCATCTGGGCTTGTCGAACGTGGCCACGGTGCGTGCGGGCCGGGCGCTGGGGCGCAGCCCCGCAAGATCGCCACGCCCCAGCGCCCGGCCCGCGCGCACCGTGGCCACGTTCGACAAGCCCAGATGCACCATGAAAGTGGCCGACGTGATTTGCAGCGCAATCCCATGGGCCGCCAAGGGCAGCGTGCCCAGCCAGCCCAACATAATGGACGAGGCGCCAAACAGCCCCACCTCGGCCAAAGCGGTCACACCAATTGGCCAGCCCAGCCGAAACACCCGCGCCAAGGCCTCGGGGTCGGCACGCCAAAAGCGTTTGAACAGCGTGTGTTCTGGCGTGGCCCATGCCGCGTAGATCGACAGCAAAACCGCCGACAGCGCCTGCACCGCCACCGAGGCCCAAGCCGCCCCGCGAATGCCCATTTCCGGCGCACCCCAATGGCCAAATATCAGCGCGTAATTCACCACGATATTCACCACCACCGCAGCCACCGTCACCCACAGCACCATTTGCGTGCGCTCTAGCGCAGATAGATACGATTTTAGCACCATAACCAACAGGGCCGGGAAAATGCCCCAGCCTGCGATACGCAGATAGTCTTGCGCGCCCTCCGCCACCACAGCGCTTTGGCCCAAGCCGCGCAGCACCCCGGCCGACCACCAAAAAAGCGGCATGCTGGCCACCCCGAAGGCCACCGAGATCCATATCGCCATGCGGGTCACGCGGCGCACCTCGCGCGGGCGGCCCGCGCCCTCGGCCTCGGCCACCATCGGCATCACCGCCCAGGCAAAGCCCGAACCAAAGATGAACAGCACGAAAAACAGCATGCCACCCAGCACTTGTTGGGCCAGCACCTCGATATCATACCAGCCCAGCATGATGGCATCCGTCATGGTGACGGCAAATTGCGCCAAATGGCTGCCAATCAACGGCAGGCCAAGGGCTAAAATGGCCCGGCTGTGAAACGCTATGCTGTTTGGATGGCTCATAAAGACAGCCTTAATCTGCCCAAGCGTATCAGGGCAATATGCTGCTTGAATATGCACAGCGAAAAAGATCATTGAAAATACGAACACAACCCTAACTGCAGCATTGAATACAATCGTGAATGCCGTCATCCTCGGCGCATAACCAAAACAGGCATCGGGGCACAATGGGTCAGTGGGGCAATTGGCAGGCATAAACAGCGTTCAAACCGGGGCCACGCAGTCACCCGCGCGCCCGCAGGCCATGGCGCTTTGCTTTCGCACCACCAAGAAAAAGGTGCAGGTGCTGTTGGTTACATCACGCGGCACCGGGCGCTGGCTGCTGCCCAAGGGCTGGCAGGTGCCGGGCAAATCACTGGCCGAAAGCGCCGCCCAAGAAGCCTGGGAAGAGGCGGGCGCAAAAGGGCAGGCGCAAAACCTGCTTTTGGGCAGCTTTCCCTATTTCAAATGGCAAGACGATCGCAGCGTTGTGCCCTGCATTGGCCATGTATACCCCTTACATGTCAAAGGGTTGGCCGATAAATACCCCGAAGCCGGGCAGCGCCGCCGCAAGTGGTTTGGCCTGAAAAAGGCCGCATCCAAACTGGATGATCCGGCCTTGGCACAGATTGTGCTGGCATTTGATCCCAAAAAGCTGAAGGGCGGCACAGCTTGAACTTTCTGCCCAGACAGATATGTACTTCTGTCAATGGCAAGGCGGCAGGATATGATCCAGTTTTCCCTGAAATGCGCCGAAGGTCACCGGTTTGACAGCTGGTTTCAATCGGCTTCGGCTTTTGAGAAATTACAAGGCGCAGGTATGGTAAGCTGCGCGATATGCGGCTCGGCCAGCGTTCAAAAGGCGTTGATGGCCCCGCGTGTGCGCCCCGCCCGCCAAGCCGCCGAAGCCGCCCAACCCACCGCCCCGGCGCCCGTGGCCGAGGCCCCGGTGGCGCCCGGCGCCTTGACACGGCCCGCCAGCCCGGTCGAACAGCAATTGGCCGAACTGCGCCGAAAGATCGAACAAAATTCCGATTATGTCGGGATGAATTTCGCCAAAGAAGTCCGCGCTATGCACGATGGCACCGCCCCCGAGCGCGCGATTTACGGCGAGGCCCGGCCAGACGAGGCGCGCAAACTGTTGGAAGACGGCATCCCCGTTGCCCCACTGCCCTTTATTCCGGGGCGCAAAACCAATTAACTTAGGGAGAACGCCATGCATGTAGTGATCACAGGGGCCAGCCGCGGCATTGGCCATGCCTTGGCCGAGCTCTACCAAACCCGCGGTGCGCAGGTCACCGGCACCAGCCGCGCCGGTGGGAATGGCTTGCTGCCCCTTGATGTCAGCGACGCAGGCGCCTTTGTAGGCTTTGGCGCGGCTTTGGGCGGCCAAACGGTAGATTTGCTGGTGTGCAACGCCGGCATTTACCCAGACAAGGGCCAAAACATGGCCGATGGCTACCCTGCGCAGATGTGGGCCGATACGTTTGCCACCAATGTGACCGGGGTATTTTTGACGATCCAGTCGTTACTGCCCAACTTGAAACTGTCCCAATCCCCCAAAATTGCGATCATCTCTAGCCAGATGGCCAGCGACACGCGGGCCCCGGGGGGCAGCTATATTTACCGCGCCTCGAAGGCCGCAGTTTTGAACCTTGGGCGTAATTTGGCGGTGGATCTGCGCCCCTTGGATATTGCGGTGGGCATCTACCACCCGGGCTGGGTGCAAACCGATATGGGTGGCTCTGCCGCCGATATCACCGTCGATCAGGCCGCCCAAGGGCTGGCTGCGCGGTTTGACGCGCTGGATATGGCAGACAGCGGGTGTTTTCGCACTTGGGCGGGTGATGAGCACCCATTCTAACGCCGCCGCCCAGCAGCCCAAAGGCCTGAAAACCACGGCTATTGCGCCGCAGCCACTTAATCGCTGCTTGCCCTTTTTCCCCGGGCGTCATAAACCCCGCCGCAACCTTTTGGTTGGGGGAATCTGATGCCCATTTTGGTAATGAAATTCGGTGGCACATCGGTTGCCACGCTGGACCGCATCCGCCGCGCCGCAAAACGCGTGGGGATGGAGGTTGCCAACGGCTATGATGTGATCGTCATCGTTTCTGCCATGTCAGGCGAAACGAACAAGCTGGTGGGGTATGTCAGCGAAACATCCCCGCTTTACGACGCGCGCGAATACGATGCCGTGGTCAGCTCGGGCGAGAATGTAACCGCCGGCCTGATGGCGCTGACCTTGCAGGAAATGGGTGTGCCGGCACGCAGCTGGCAGGGCTGGCAAGTGCCCATCAACACCACCTCGGCCCATAGCGCGGCGCGGTTTATCGACATCCCGCGCGACAATATCGATGCGAAATTCGCCGAAGGTTTCAAAGTGGCGGTTGTGGCAGGCTTCCAAGGCGTCAGCGCCGAGGGGCGGATTACCACGCTGGGGCGCGGCGGCTCGGATACCACGGCAGTGGCGTTTGCCGCAGCCTTTGGCGCGGAACGCTGCGACATCTATACCGATGTCGATGGCGTTTACACCACCGATCCGCGGATCAGCTCGAAGGCCCGCAAACTGGATAAGATCGCTTTCGAGGAAATGCTGGAATTGGCCAGCCTTGGGGCGAAAGTGCTGCAAACCCGTTCGGTCGAATTGGCCATGCGGTATAACGTAAAGCTGCGCGTGCTCAGCTCGTTCGAGGAACCTTCAGAGGGCGCGGGAACGCTGGTCTGCGCCGAGGAGCTTATTATGGAATCCAAAGCCGTTTCGGGTATCGCCTTTTCGCGCGACGAGGCGAAAATGACCGTTGTCACCATCGAAGACCGCCCCGGCATTGCCGCCGCGATTTTCGGCCCCTTGGCCGAGGCAGGGGTGAATGTGGACATGATCGTGCAAAACGTGTCCGAGCAAGGCTACCAAGGCCACAAGGAAGGCGTGACCGACATGACCTTTAGCTGCCCCATCGACCAGCTAAAGCGCGCCGAAAAAGCGCTGTTGGATGCACGCGATGCAGGCACCATCAAGTTCGACCGCCTAGAGGCCGATACCGATGTGTGCAAAGTGTCGGTTGTGGGCATCGGCATGCGCAGCCATGCCGGCGTGGCCTCGAAGATGTTTGAAACCCTTTCAAACGAGGGCATCAACATCAAGGTCATCGCCACATCGGAAATCAAGATTTCGGTGCTGATCGACCGCAAATATATGGAACTGGCCGTGCAGGCCCTGCACGACGCGTTCGAGCTGGAAAAAGCCTGATCTGCCCAAACCGTGGCGGAAGGCTGGGGAATAGCGTCGCATTTTGTGGCGCTTTTCGCCTTTTTGGCGAATGACCACAGGTTTTTAGGTTTAGTTTACCGCTACCACACGAAATTCCCGTTTCGCTTGGCCCAGCCTTGTGGTCTATGGTTTGCGTCGGCAGGCCATGGCCAAGCCGAATAGCGATCGGGGGAAAGCGACGCGCCATGCAGGAAAGAACAGAAAGCGAAAGCAGGAAACTGCTGGGCCGCCTGCGCGACACCATGGCAGACGAGGCCGCAGGCCAAGAGCGGCTGGATAAGATTACCCACCTCATCGCCGATTCGATGGGCACCGAAGTGTGCTCGATCTACCTGTTCCGCGATGACGAAACCCTAGAACTATGCGCCACCGAAGGCCTAAACCCCGAAGCGGTGCACCAAACCCGCATGCGGCTGGGCGAGGGGCTGGTGGGCCGCGTGGCGCGGGCTGGCCACATCATCAACACCGCCGATGCACCTGCCGAAAAGGGCTTTCGGTATATGCCCGAAACCGGCGAAGAAATTTACTCTAGCTTCCTTGGCATCCCGATCCAGCGCTTGGGCGAAAAACTGGGGGTTTTGGTGGTGCAGTCGAAACAGGCGCGCCAATACTCGTCTGATGAAATCTATGCGTTAGAAGTGGTGGCCATGGTCTTGGCCGAAATGACCGAATTGGGCGCCTTTGTGGGCGAAGGCGCAGCACTGAAGGCCCGCCACCAGCAGCCGGTTCTGTTTCGTGGCACCACCGGCCAAGAAGGGGCCGCGCGCGGCCATGTCTGGCTGCACGAGCCCCGTGTGGTGATTACCAACCCCGTGGCCGAAGACCCCGTGCGCGAACGCGAGCGGCTGCGCGAGGCGGTGGATCAGCTGCGCGTTGGCGTCGATCAAATGCTGGCGGGGGCCAGCAGTGGGGATAAAGAACAGCTAGAGGTGCTGGAAGCCTACCGGATGTTTGCCAACTCGAAGGGTTGGATGCGCCGGATGGAGGAAGATATCGACCGTGGCCTTTCCGCCGAAGCTGCGGTGGAAAAAGAGCAATCATCCGCACGGGCGCGCATGTCGCAAGTCAGCGATGCCTATCTGCGCGAACGCCTGCACGATCTGGATGACCTTTCCAATCGACTGCTGCGCATCCTGACCGGGCAAGGCACGGAAACGGGCGCAGAAATGCCCACCGACCCCATCTTGATTGCCCGCAACATCGGCCCCGCCGAATTGCTGGATTATGGCCGCAGGCTAAAAGGTATCGTGCTGGAAGAGGGCTCGGTCGGGTCGCACGCAGCCATTGTGGCGCGGGCCTTGGCCATTCCTTTGGTGATCCATTGCGCCCGTATCACCACCGAGGCGCTGAATGGCGATCACATCATGGTGGATGGCGACCAAGGCGTGGTGCATCTGCGCCCCGATGACACGGTCGCCGCCGCGTTTTTGGATAAAATCGCCATGCAGGCAAAGGCGCAAGAGCGTTACGCCTCGATCCGCGATGTGCCCGCCGAAACCTGCTGTGGCAAAACCATTGGCTTGCAGATGAACGCAGGGCTGATGGCAGACCTGCCCAGCCTTGATGGATCGGGCGCCGAGGGCGTGGGCCTGTTTCGCACAGAATTGCAATTCCTTGTGCGCAACCAAATGCCCAAACGCTCGGAATTATCGGCGCTTTATTCGCGCGTTCTTGACGCGGCAAAAGGCAAGCGCGTGGTGTTTCGCACGCTCGATATCGGCTCGGACAAGGTGCTGCCCTATATGAAGCCCACAGACGAGCCGAACCCAGCCTTGGGCTGGCGCGCCATCCGCGTGGGGTTGGACAAGCCCGGCGTGCTGCGCATGCAGCTGCAAGCGCTGTTGCGTGCCGCCGATGGGCGGCCCTTGTCGGTGATGTTTCCCTTCGTGGCGCAATTTGAGGAATACCGCCAAGCACGCGCCGAAATGGACAAAGCCATCGACCGCGAGCGCCGCTTAGGCCACCCCCTGCCCGCACAGCTGGAAATCGGCGCCATGCTGGAAACCCCCAGCTTGGCTTTTGCCCCCGATGCGTTTTTCCAAGAGGTTGGTTTCTTGTCGATTGGCGGCAATGACCTAAAGCAGTTTTTCTTTGCCGCCGACCGCGAAAACGAACGCGTCCGCCGCCGCTATGACACGCTGAATGTCAGCTTCTTAAGCTTTCTTGAACAAATCGTGCAGCGCTGCGCGGCCTCGGACACCCCGCTGAGCTTTTGTGGCGAGGATGCGGGCCGCCCGGTCGAGGCGGTGTGCCTGGCCGCCATTGGCATTCCCACGCTGTCGATGCGGCCTGCCTCGATCGGCCCGGTCAAGCATATGCTGCGCCGTGTCGATTTGGACCGCGTGCGCCACATCATTCACAGCGGGCGCGATAATGGCCAACAATCGGTGCGCGAGGATATCACAGACTATCTGCGCACCCTGCCCTAGGCGCGCGTCAGCCGCACAGGCACCCGCAAGGGCCCGCGAAAGGCCCAGCCGCCAAAGGGCGCCGGCCCCTCTAGCGCCATGTCTGGAAAGGCATCAAACAACATCGGCAGCGCAATTTCAGCAATCAAACACCGCGAGGCCCAGGCGCCGGCGCAAAAATGCGGGCCTGCGCCAAATGAAATGGCGGGGCCAGTATCGCGGGTGGGGTCAAACACATCGGGCGCCTCAAAAACCGCCTCGTCGCGGTTGCCGGACCCGAACATGAAAAACAGCCGGTCACCGGGGCTGACGTGAATACCCTCGAACTGATGCTCTTGTGCAATGCGGCGCGGCGACATGCCAATAGGGCTGATCCAGCGGGCATATTCTTCGAAAACCTGCATCCAAGTGATCTGGCCTTCGCGCAGGGCAGCGCGCCATTCAGGGTGGCACAAAACGGCCCAAGCGGCCCCCGCGATGGCATCGCGCGGCTCGTTCTGGCCGCCAGAAATGGCCAGTTTCACATTGGCGCGCATCTGCGCCTCGGGCAGGCCTGCTTGCAGCTGCACCGAAATCAGCGAATGGTCGGGCTGGGCCAATAGGGCTGGCATACGTTCGGTAATGTGGCGATCAATCGAGGCCGTGCAGGCGTTGCACCGCGCGGTAATGGCCGGATCGCCCGCGTAATTGGCGCAGCCATCAATCATTCCTTGGCTGACACGGTCCATTTCGGGCCAGGCCATATTGGTCAGCCCCGTCATAGCCTTAAGCGCCTCGGCGCTGGTCTGCATGGCATAATCGCGCACCAAATCGGCCTGTGCCCGCCCTTGCAGCCCCGCCAAGGCCCGCGCCGCGCCTTCGGCAAACTGGGCCTTCCAAATGTTTTGAACGGTTTTGGGGGAAACCGTGGGGAAAATGGCGCGCCGTTCGGCCATATGGGGGGCGCCATCTTTGCGCATCATATTTTCCCCCATCAACTGGGTCATCAGCCCCTCGGGCTGGTGCGAGGAAAATATATCGATCTGTTTTTCATAGGTGAAAATAGCATCGCGCCGGGTCACCAAGGTGGCCCCCAACTGGGGCACGTAACACACCGGCATTTTGGCGCGCATCACCGCCAAATCGGGGTATGGATCGTGCCAAAATTGCTGCGGGTCTATGGCGTAATGGGGTGCGCTGCTCATGGTGGTCCTCCCACAAGCAGGCTGGGCAAATTGCACCGCCTTTGCAAGCGGCATTGCGCCGCGCGTTTAAGCGGCGGGCGGCGGGGCCACGTGCTGGCGCAGCGCCTCGATCAGCTGGGCATGGGGTATGTCCGCCTCGATCGCCAAGCGGCGCAGGCCAAAATGCACATGCGCCATTTCTTGGTAATAGCTGGTATAGGCATAATTCGTCGCGGCCCCCGCCACCGCCCCCAACACCGGCACGGTTTGCGCGGCCAGCTTTTGGCCCAAGGCCGCCGCAAAGCGGGGCGCCACGCTGGCCACCAAGCGTTGCACGGTGGGCCCCGTCAACGTCAGCCGGGTGGCGATAAATGCCAGATCCGAGCCATCGTCATGGGCCAAGGGGCCCGCGCTGGCCAGAACCCGCAGGCAATCGAACTGCACATTTTCGGCGCGCGGGTCAAAACCTTGCTCGACCGCCACGCCCTGAATGGCGCCCAAGATCACACAGGTTGTGACCGGCAATTCGGCCATCGCGCTGGGCAAACCGCCAAAGCCGCCCGCCGCCCCCATCACGGTGCTAAGCGCCGTGTTCAGCCAGCGCGGTT
>RFQY01000132.1 GCA_009924775.1 Paracoccaceae bacterium
CCGGGTCCGAGCGGGAATATGCGGGCATGGTGCAAGGCATCGACGGGGTCGAGCTGGTGTTGCTGTCGGCGGGGGAAATTCCGCGGGAACTGGCGGCGGGGCGTATTCATCTGGGGGTAACGGGCACCGATTTGGTGCGCGAAAAGCTGGCAGGCTGGGAACAGCAGGTTGAAGAGCTGGCCCAGCTGGGCTTTGGCCATGCCGATTTGGTGATTGCGGTGCCGGCGTTTTGGGCCGATGTCGATTGTCTGGATGATCTGGATGCCGCCGCCGCCGCCTTTCGGGCCAAGCATGGTTTTCGGTTGCGGGTGGCCACGAAATACCACCGTTTGGTGCGCGATTTCCTGCGCGATAATGGCGTGGCAGATTATCAGCTGGTCGATAGCCAAGGCGCCACCGAAGGCACGGTGAAAAACGAAACCGCCGAGGCGATTGCCGATATCACCTCGAGCGGCGACACGCTGCGCGCCAATCACCTGAAAATACTTAGCGATGGGCTGGTGTTGCGCTCGCAGGCCACGCTGTTTCGGGCCCGCCGCGCCGAGATGGACGCAGCCGACCGGGCGGCAATGGCCAATTTATCGGCCCGGCTGGGCCTATAACACCCCGATATCGGCCAGCGCGCCGGCCAATTCCGGCGGCAGGCTGTCTTCGTCTTGGCGGTTGGCTGGCAGGTCTGCCGGGGCGTCTGACACGGGTAGGTAGCGCCAGCCCTGAAAGGGGCGTTTGGCCGCGGTGGTGGTGCGGATAAGCGCCGGGTCCAGCACGATGGCGCAGCGGCGAATGCCGTCTTGGCCCTCGACCGCGTCCAGCGCCAAGATTTTTTGCCGGCATTGCACCAGCCCCTTGATGACCCAATAGATCGAGCCGCCGTTCAGCACTTCGGCCTCGCGCTTGGGCCACATGCGCGTGACGTGGCGCGGCAGGCCATCGCCAAATCGCTGCCGATAGCCGTTTTGCCACTGCGCCAGATCTTCCACGCTTTCAGTGCCGACGCTAAGCTTAAGCAGATGCACAGACTTATCCACAGAATCCCCCACATTTCCTACCTAATATGGTAGCTTATGGATATTATGCTTCAAGCTGTTGTGGAATTCTTGTGAAATGGTCTATCTCACACGTCTGCCGACAGACAAAGGAATCGCGCCATGACCCGTTTTGCTGCCCCGATCGCCGAACAGATATGGGATATGAAATATCGCTTCAAAGAGGCCGATGGCACGCCGGTTGACCGCAGCGTCGAAGACAGCTGGCGCCGTATCGCCCGCGCGCTGGCCTCGGTTGAAAAAGACCCGGCCCATTGGGAGCAGAAATTCTACGACGCGTTGGATGATTTCAAATACCTCCCCGCTGGCCGCATTACCGCAGGGGCGGGCACGGGCCGCAAGGTGACGCTGTTTAACTGTTTTGTTATGGGCACCGTGCCCGACAGCATGGGTGGTATTTTTGACATGCTGAAAGAGGCCGCGCTGACCATGCAGCAAGGCGGCGGCATCGGCTATGATTTCTCAACCATCCGGCCGCGGGGCGCCGATGTAAAAGGCGTGGCGGCAGATGCCTCGGGGCCATTGTCGTTTATGGATGTGTGGGATGCGATGTGCCGCACGATCATGTCGGCGGGCAGCCGCCGTGGGGCCATGATGGCCACGATGCGCTGCGATCACCCCGATATCGAAAGCTTTATCGAGGCCAAATCTGACCCCGCGCGCCTGCGCATGTTTAACCTGTCGGTTCTGGTGACCGATGCGTTTATGGAGGCGGTCAAGGCTGGGGGCAGCTGGGATCTGCAGTTTGACGGCAAAGTGTATCACACCGTAGAGGCGCGCGATCTGTGGAATAAGATCATGCGCTCTACCTATGATTTTGCCGAACCGGGGGTAATTTTCATTGACCGCATCAATGCGGCCAATAACCTTGCCTATTGCGAAACCATCGCGGCCACCAACCCCTGTGGTGAACAGCCGCTGCCGCCTTATGGCGCCTGTTTGTTGGGCTCGATCAATCTGGCCAAGCTGGTGGCAAACCCCTTTGGTGCCGATGCCACGCTGGATGAGGGCGCGCTGAACGATTTGGTCGCAACCGCGGTGCGGATGATGGACAATGTGGTGGATGCCTCGAATTTTCCGCTGGAACAACAGGCGCAAGAAGCCCAAGCAAAACGCCGCATCGGGCTGGGTGTGACCGGGCTTGCCGATGCTTTGTTGATGGTGGGCCAGCGGTATGGCAGCGACGAGGCCGCCGCCACCGCCGAACGTTGGCTAAAGGCGATTGCACGTTCGGCCTATTTGGCCTCGGTCGAGTTGGCGAAAGAAAAGGGCGCATTTCCGCTGTTTGACGCCGAAAAATATCTGGCCTCGGGCACGATGCAGGCCATGGACGAGGATGTGCGCACGGCCATCGCCACCCACGGCATTCGCAATGCGCTGCTGACCTCGATTGCGCCCACTGGCACGATCAGCCTGTATGCGGGCAACGTAAGTTCGGGCATCGAGCCGGTGTTTGCCTATAGCTACACGCGCAAAGTGCTGCAAAAAGACGGCAGCCGCACCGAAGAAGAGGTGGTAGATTACGCCGTGCAAATGTGGCGCGATCGCTTTGGTGATGTGCCGTTGCCCGATTACTTTGTTAACGCCCAAACCTTGGCGCCTTTGGATCATGTCAAGATGCAGGCGGCGGCCCAGAAATGGGTGGACAGCTCGATTTCGAAAACCATCAACTGCCCCGAAGATATCAGCTTTACCGATTTCAAAGACGTCTACATGACCGCCTATGAAACCGGCTGCAAAGGCTGCACAACCTATCGCCCCAACGATGTGACGGGCAGCGTTCTAAGCGTCAGCGAAACCAGCGAAAAAACCCCCGAGGTGGATCAGGGCGCCGATGTGATTTACATGTCGGAACCGCTGGACCGCCCGCAAGAGCTGGAGGGCAGCACCTATAAGCTGAAATGGCCCGATAGCGAGCACGCCATTTACCTGACGGTGAATGATATTTTGATCAACGGTCATCGCCGGCCCTTTGAAGTGTTTATCAACTCGAAAAACATGGAGCATTTCGCCTGGACCGTGGCGCTGACGCGGATGATTTCGGCTGTGTTCCGCCGGGGTGGGGATGTCTCGTTCGTTGTGGAAGAGCTGAAAGCCGTCTTCGACCCGCGCGGCGGGGCGTGGATTGGCGGCAAATATATCCCCTCGATTTTGGCAGCCATCGGCGGTGTGATCGAACGCCACATGATTTCAATCGGCTTCATCGAAGGCGAGGGGCTGGGCCTGAAAAGCGACCCCCAAGCCCAAGTGGTTAACCTAGACGCACCGCGCGGCAAGGCCTGCCCGTCCTGTGGCCAGTTTGATTTGCAAATGGTCGAAGGCTGCATGACCTGCTTAAGCTGCGGCCATTCCAAATGTGGCTAAGCCCTGCTGATCTGCTTGGCTTGTGCAGGCGTTCTCTGCGCAGGCAGGCCAAGACAGATTGGACATAAGCAGCCCCCTATCCCAACTGTCAAAGGCGCCCCAATATGGGGCGCCTTTGCGTTTTGGGGCCAGCCGCCCCCGATAGCGGTATGTTGCCATGGTTTCGGGCGCAGACCCGGGCCTTAGTAAACGCAGCGAAAGCCGACATAGACGGCGTAGAAAGAGGCGGGTTTCCACTGCATGCCCTCGGCGCGGGTTTTGCTGGGGCCATACCACCAACTGCCCCCCGCTGTCAGGGCGGCGTCGCCTTGCCGGTCGGCCAACCATTCCCACACATTGGCGCCCATATCAAAAAGCCCGTTTACCCCCTGTTTTGTGGTGCCCACGGGCACGTGCTGGGTGCTGTTGGTGTTCATCCCCTTGGCATCGGCGCCAACGGGGTAGGGGTAGGTCACGCCGGTAGCAAAGCCATCGGGGGGCAAGGGGCGCTGTTCGGTATAGGCGGCTGATAGCCATTCTGCCCGTGTCGGCAGGCGCCCACCCGCAGCCTTGCAATAGGCATCTGCCTCGGTCCAGCTGACATGCACGGCCGGCTCGTCGCTTTGGGCGGGCAATCCTTGTGGGGCGCGATAGGTCCAGCCGGGCCGCCGCTGCCACCCCGCGCCCCATTCAAACCCGCCGCCGTCACGTTCTGCGGCTGTGGTGAGGGTGGTTTTGGCGGCAAAAGCGGCGAATTGCGCGACGCTAACCTCGGTTTCATCGATCGCAAAGCCTGACAGTTGAACCGGGCTGGCGCTGGCGTAGGTGGCGCAGATCAAACCGGTCAAGGCGGGCAACAGGCGCATAAGGCAACTCCAATACATGTCTGAACTGCAACTGGAATATAGGCCGCCCCCCCAGCCCGGCCATTCACAGAAGGCTGATCAGTTTTTTTGGGCCGCTGGGGCGGCTGGGGCCCCTTTATTTTAGGGCTATGGCGCTGGTTGGTCCCCACCCAAGGCAAGGGCGCGGCCCGGTTTTGTGGCTTTGTCACACTGGCGGGCTAGGTTGAACGCATTGAAGATGATGAGGAAATTGGACAGTGACGGCAGATACGGTAATTATCATGGGCTCTGGCCCTGGTGTGCTGGAGGCACAGCAGATGGCACGCGGCCCAGACCAGCAATTTGTCGCCATCAACAATGCCTGGCGTGTGCGCACCGATTGGGATTGGTTGATCCACCCCGAAGATTTCCCCGATGATCGCCGGCCACAGGCGTTGGCCAGCGGGCAAAAACTGGTTGGCGCCAAAGATTATGTTCCCGTGCAAAACCGTTATGGTGGGTTTGTCTATGCCGGTGGCACCATGGCATTCACCGCCGCCTATTGGGCGCTGGGGGCACTAAAGCCGCGCGTGATTGCCATGATTGGCTGCGATATGATCTACCCCCAACAGGGGCCCACGCATTTTTACGGCACCGGCACGGCAGATCCGCTGCGCGATGATGTGACCTTGCGATCGCTCGAGGCCAAATCGGCGCGCCTGTGGGTGTTGGCCGCGCAAGCGGGCTGTGCGGTGGTAAACCTGTCGGATGCGCGCCGTAGCCGTCTGCTTTATCCGCGGGCCGGATTTGCGCAACTTGCTGGCGTCAAGCCACCCCGCTTTCAGGGGGCGTGCGTGGCCAAGGCCTTGGGCGCCGAGGACAAGGCCGGTTATTTCGTGCCGTCGGGCAAATATTGGAAAGAGCAGCAGCGCTTTGATGTTGATGTGATCGACCACATCGATCGGCTGTGGTTGATGGCCGCCGAACAACGGTTGATGGCCGCATAGCAGGGCAGCTTGCGTGTAAAACGCCGATTTAGGTGTGTGCCCCGGTCGGGGGTTTGGGCCGGATGCGGGCGGGCAAATGCTTTATGCGGCGTTGTTGCCTGCGGGTGCGCGCAGATGTTGGGGCTGGGCAAAGCGGTGTCGTGGGTGTCTGTCCATTAGCCTCTCATTCGCGCAAATGTTGGGTCGTAGGGCGATGGATCGATGATCTGCGTCTCGACACGCTGGCCACATAGGTCCAATTCAATGATGGCACCGGTGTGAGCCAGTTCAGCGTCAACGAATGCATAGGCGAGGTTCATGCCAACGCGGTGCCCGTAGTCGCCAGATGTGATGGTGCCGACCACCTTGTTGTCGCGCAGCAATGATGCGCCCGAACGGGCAGGGGCGTGGTTTGTCTTTAGGCTAAGCGTTACCAATTTTCGCTTTGGCCCCAAGGATCGGCGTTTTTGCAGCGCCTCTTTTCCAATAAAATCGCCTTTGTCGAGTTTCACGAACCTAGCCAAGCCCGTTTCAAACGGGTCAAATTCCGTGTTCAGTTCGGCCTTCCAATGCAAGAACCCTTTTTCCATGCGCATCGATTCGACCGCGCGGGCGCCAAACAGCCGAAGGCCATAGTCGTGGCCCGCTTGTCGCAACGCCAGATAGGCCGCATAAAGCGACGCGTTTGGCACATGGATCTCATAGGCCAACTCACCAGAGAAGCTGACGCCCATGACGGTGGCGGGCGCGAAACCGATGCAACATTCCCTGACCGAAAGCCATGGGAAAGCTTCGGCCGACCAATCCCCCCGTGCGCAGCCCGACAAAACAGCGCGCGCCTTTGGGCCTGCAAGCACTAGGATCGTTTGGTCATTGGTCAGGCTGCGCAGCTGCACGTCTTCGCCTGCCTTCACATGCGCGCTAAGCCAGTCCATGTCGTGGTATTCTGACGCTGCTGCCGCGCCATACCACACCCTTTCTGGCCCGCGATCCGAGGCGGGAAGGTTGGCAAGCGTTGCTTCAGATTTGATGCATCCGTGATTATTCAATAAATAACCAAGGCTAAGGCGGCCCACGCGCCTGGGCACAGCGCCGCAGATCATGCGATCTAGAAAGGCATGGCGGTCGGCGCCGGTGATTTCGATGCGATTAAATCCGTTGACTTCGGTTAACCCAACATTGGTGGCAACATTGGCGACCTCTGCCGCGACCACATCGAATGCCTCGTCAAAGCTAAAGCCAAGCGTGGTATGGAAATCTGGCGATGGCTTTATGTAATCTATCCGCTCCCACCCGTTGACCACCGTGAATTCCGCCCCCTCTGCGGCAAAAACCGGTGTCAAAGAGGTTGTTTTGGCATGGCGCCCAGCGGGGCGATGTTCGTGTGGGAAATGAAACCTGAACTCGTTTTGATAGTCTTCTATCGCCTTGCGCGATGTTAGCTCTACGGTGGCATGTCCCGTAAATCGGCGTGGGTCGATCACCCAGGTGTCATAGCACGCTTCGCCATGGACGATCTGCTGCGCCAGTAGCCAGCCGTGCCCGCCGCCCTCACCCAGACCCGCGCGCAGGCCGATAATGCAAAAAGCGTTTCTTTTCCCCGGAATAGGGCCAACCAAAGGCGCGCCATCAATCGTGTAGGTGATTGGGCCGTTTACAACCCGCTTGATACCGGCTTCGGCCAAGGCAGGCATTCTTTTAAATGCGCCTTCCAGCACGTCCATGATGCGATCCAGATCGTCTGGGCACAGATCGTTGGAAAAGTTGGGGCTGATGCCATCCATGCCCCAAGTTTTGCACCCTTGTTCATAAAACCCCACCAGCAGGCCGTTTTTTTCCTGTCGGCAATAGTAATCTGAAATTGGGCAGCGCAGCAGCGGCATCCGGTGCCCGGCCTGCGCAATGGCGGGAATGTCTTCGGTAACGAAATATTGGTGCTCCATAGAGGCCACTGGGTGCTGAACGCCCATCATCGCGCCAACCTCATTCACGCGGTAGCCACAGGCGTTCACAACAATATCGCAATCGATGTCACCCTGTTGGGTGTGCACCGTCCAGGTATCGTCTTTGTGCTGTGTAAGGCCGGTCACGGGTGTGTTTCGATAAACCTCTGCCCCGGCTTTGCGCGCGTGAAACGCCAATGCCTGGCACAGCTGGGCCGGGTCGATATCGCCGTCTTGGCCGTCCCAAAGCCCACCAAGCAGGTTCGTTGTAGAGATCAATGGGTGACGGCGCGCGCATTCGGCTGCATCGATGACCTCGAATTCCACACCCATACCGCGGGCCATAGAGGCGAAATGGCGATAGCCTTGCATTTGCGCCTCGGTGTTGGCCAGCCGAATGCCGCCATCCCCATGGTGATACCCGACAGGATATTCTGGATCGTCGCGCAATTTCTTGTAGAGCGCGATGGAATGAGATTTGAGGCCGACCATCGTTTGGTTCATGCCAAAATTCGTGACCTGCGCCGCCGAGTGCCATGTGGTGCCCGAGGTAAGTTCGTCCCTCTCGACCAAGACCACGTCTGACCACCCCTCTTGCGTGAGGTGATACAAGGTAGAGCACCCCGCGATGCCGCCGCCGATGACAACGACTTTGGTTCTGGATTTCATGACATGCTCCTAGCGTCTTGCTGATGGCGTGTTGGCCGGCAAAGCTTTGCAATTTCTGAAATCGATAAAAAATGTTTTTATTGCGATATAACCCTAAATATTTTGGGGTTACTGGATACCCTATCCCTTGGCGCGATGCGTGATGTGCGGGCAGCATGGCCGCCGCCGCAGCCGCCGCCGCGATGCATGTAACGCCGGCTGCGATTGCAGCAGATTTGGATCAGGCAGAATAGACCTGTGGCATAACGCTTGTCACGCGCGCCGGGGCAAAGGGTGTCTTTCCAACCTCCACAGGCCGTGAAGTGGGGTGGGCAATCGGTGAGTTGCTGGAAAGATATATACTGATGTTGGGCATATCTGACTTGAAATCGCGCGTCTCGGGAAAATTGGCAATTGGCTAGTCATGGGCGAAAGCCAGCTTGGCGAAGACCTAAGCGATGCCGAGGCAGACAAGATCGTGGCGTTCCTAAACAGCCTTAGTGGGCAGATGCCACAGGTTATCTACCCAATTTTGCCTGCGGAAACGGCGGCAACACCGCGGCCCACGGGTGAGGTGAAG
>RFQY01000133.1 GCA_009924775.1 Paracoccaceae bacterium
GTGCGGCGGCCATGCCATTTTTCAAACAAGGTTGCCGCCGTCATCCCCGCAAGCGCCATCAGCGCAAACAGCACCGCCACCCAAGGGCTGGGCCCCAGCGTGCCACCGGCGGCAATCACCACAACCACACCGGCCAAGCCCAAAACCAAACCAAGCCACAGTTGCGTGGTATAGCGGCTGCCGGTAACCAAGGGCGACAAGGTGGCCACCAAGATGGGCTGCAAGGCCATGATAATGGCCGTGGTGCCCGCATTCATGCCATAATCCATCGCCTTATAGGCCAAGCCGAAATAGACGCATTGTATCAAGAACCCGGTGGCAGCAATGGCCATCCAATGGCGCCAGCCGCTGGGCCATGTGGGGCGATGGACCAACAACACCGGCAATAGCACCAACACCGCAAGGCTGTAGCGCAGTGCCAGCAGCGTCATGGGTTTTATATGGGGCAAGCCCATTTTGGCAAAACTATAGCCCGCCGCCCAAAACAGCACAAAGGCCATGGGCGCCAAGCGCCAAAAAAGCGGTTCGGGGGCATGGGGTGTGGGCGTGCTCATGGCAGCAGAATGCGCCCAGCCCCTGCTCACCACAAGGCCGCAAGACTACGGCCAAAAGCGGGCTGTGTTGTTTCCTGCCGCAGAACGATACCAATAAAACCGCTCTTTTGTCTTGGGTATGCCCCAGTGCTGCCCGAATTCGGCGCGAATTTTACTCGCAGCGCTTAGCCAACAGCGAAAAGGATAAAAGGCATGGATCGTTTGACCGAGATGGAGGCATTTGCAACCGTCGTAGACCAAGGCGGCTTTACCGATGCGGCCAAGAAGATGGGCATTTCAAAATCGGCTGTCTCGAAACATATCTCTAGCCTAGAGGCGCGTTTGGGCGCGCGGCTGTTAAACCGCACCACCCGCCGCGTCAGCCCGACCGAGATTGGGCTGGCCTATTATGACCGTGCCCGCCGCGTGCTAAGCGATGCAGGCGAGGCCGATGCCTTGGTGGCCTCGATGCAATCGGCGCCAGCCGGGCTGTTGCGCCTAAGCGTGGCCACAGATTTCGGGGTTAACCACCTTTCGCCGATCTTGGGGGATTTCTTGCAGCAATTCCCCGACATCACGGTGAATATGGTGCTGAACAATCGCTATGTGGAACTGATCAGCGAAGGCTTTGAATGGCCATTCGCATGGGCGATCTGGAAGACAGCAGCCTGCGCGCGCGCAAACTGACCGAAACGCAAATGCGCATGATTGCCGCGCCCAGCTATTTTGAAAAACACGGCCGGCCCACGCGTTTGGATGATTTGAACAGCCACAAGTTGCTGCACTATTCCAACCAGGCGTCGGGCAATGCGTGGAAAATTACGGCCCCCTCCGGCGAAGAGCGCCAGATTCGCAGCGCAGGCTGGCTGTCGGTGAACGATGGGCAATCGCTGCTCAATGCCTGCATTGCCGGGCTGGGCATCGCCTATTTGCCCTCGTTTTTATACGCCAATGCCATGGAACAGGTCCAAGTGGTGGATGTCATGCCAGATCTGCCCATCGAACGCACGGGCATTTACGCGGTTTACCCACCCGGCCGCTTTACCCAGCCAAAGGTGCGGGCGTTTATCGATTTTCTGGTGGCGCATTTCAACGAAAAGGGCGGGCAAGATTGGTAATCGCCACCATATTTGGCACCCGCCCCTCAGCCCCGATGGACAGCGCGCAGCCGGTCAGATAATCACAGGCCCATGGCCAAGACGAAAACAGACCCGAATTACAAGATTATCGCCGAAAACCGGCGGGCGCGGTATGATTATGCCATCGAGGAAGATATCGAATGCGGCATCATGCTGCTGGGCTCCGAGGTGAAGTCGCTGCGCCAAAAGGCGGCCAATATCGTGGAATGTTATGCGGCGGTCGAAGAGGGCGAACTGTGGCTGGTCAACAGCTATATCCCCGCTTACGAACAGGCAAAAACATGGGGCCACGAAGAACGCCGCAAGCGCAAGCTGCTGGTCTCAAAAAAAGATCTGTCGCGGCTGTGGAATGCAACGCAGCGCAAAGGCATGACGCTGGTGCCTTTGGTTTTGTATTTTAACCATCGCGGCATCGCCAAGCTGAAACTGGGCATCGCCAAGGGCAAGAAAAACGTCGACAAACGCGCAACCGAAGCCAAGCGCGATTGGGACCGCCAAAAACAGCGCCTGTTGCGGCACTCTGGCTAGTGCTGCAACACTTGTCAGCATCCGCCCCCCGATGTAGGCAGTTAAAAGACATCAAATTGGGGGATCACCATGGCCACTGACGACCCGAAGGTGCTGGTCTCGACCGAATGGCTGGCGGCACATTTGAAAGACCCAGATCTGCGCATTCTAGATGCCAGCTGGTTGTTGCCCGGCGTCGAGGGCGATGCCAAAGCCGCCTACAATGCGGCCCATATCCCCGGTGCCCGCTATTTCGATATTGACGATATCAGCGATCACCGCTCGGAATTGCCGCATATGGCCCCCCCGATCGAAAAATTCATGTCCCGACTGCGGGCCATGGGGGTGGGGGATGGCCACCAAGTGGTGGTCTACGACAATATCGGCATCTACTCGGCGCCGCGCGTGTGGTGGACATTCAAGCTGATGGGCCAAGAAAACATCGCGGTGTTGGATGGCGGTTTGCCCAAATGGCTGGCCGAAGGCCGCCCAACCGAAGATCTGCCCCCCGTGGTGCGCGACCGCCATATGACGGTGCGCCGCCAAGCACATCTGGTGCGCGATGTAACCCAGGTTTCTTCGGCCTCGAAACTGGGGGATCACGAAATTCTTGATGCGCGCTCGGCCGGCCGGTTCAGCGGCGCCGAGCCCGAGCCACGTGCAGGCCTGCGGGGCGGGCATATTCCCGGCTCGAAAAACGTGCCCTTCACCACCTTGTTGAATGCCGATGGCACCATGAAATCGCCCGATGCCTTGCGCGCAGTTTTTGCCGCAGCGGGCGTAGATCTTGGCAAGCCCGCAATCACCAGCTGTGGTTCGGGGGTGACAGCCGCAATTATCAGCCTTGCGCTGGAACGTATCGGCAAGACCGACCATTCGCTTTATGACGGCTCATGGACAGAATGGGGGGCCTTCCCCACCTTGCCCGTCGCAACCGGAGACCATTGATGTTTTCTTCCCTAAAGGAACAGCCTGCAGATAAAATCCTGCAGCTTATGCAACTGTTCAAAGACGACCCGCGCCCAACCAAAATTGATTTGGGCGTTGGCGTTTACAAAAATGCCCAAGGCGTGACGCCCGTGATGCGCGCGGTGAAAGCGGCCGAACAGAAGATTTGGCAAGACCAAGACAGCAAGTCCTACGTGGCACTGGCAGGCGATCCGGCCTATGCCGATGCGATGATTTCGCTGGTTTTGGGCGATGCCGTGGCAGCCGCCAATGTGGCCGCAGTTGCCACCCCCGGCGGCACCGGCGCCGTGCGCCAAGCCTTCGAGCTGGTGCGCATGGTCAACGCCAACGCGCGTGTCTTTGTCTCAAACCCAACATGGCCCAACCACGTTAGCATTTTGAAATATCTCAACATGCCCGTGGTGGAATACCGCTATTTCGATGCCGAAACCCGTGGCGTAGATGCCAATGCCATGCTGGCCGATCTGGAACAGGCACAGGCGGGCGATGTGGTGCTGTTGCATGGCTGCTGCCACAACCCAACCGGCGCCAACCTGAATGCAGCAGAATGGCAGGCCGTGGTCGAGGTGCTAAACCGCAAGGGCGCGATCCCGATGATCGATATCGCCTATCAGGGGTTTGGCGATGGGCTGGAAGAAGATGCCGCCGCCACCCGCATGGTGGCCGCATCGGTGCCCGAATGCCTGATCGCCGCCAGCTGCTCGAAAAACTTTGGTGTCTACCGCGAGCGTACCGGCATTTTGATGGCCATCTCTAACGATGCCAGCCTCAAAGGTCTGATGCAGGGAAATTTGAACTTCCTCAACCGTCAGAATTACTCTTTCCCCCCCGATCATGGTGCGCGCATTGTCAGCACCATTTTGCACACACCAGAGCTGCGCGCAGATTGGGCCGCCGAGCTGGAAGAGGTGCGCCTTTCCATGTTGGGGCTGCGCACCCAACTGGCGAACGAGCTGCAAAAACTGGCAGGATCAGACCGATTTGCCTTTATCGCCCAGCACCGCGGCATGTTCTCGCGGCTTGGCGCCAGCCCCGAGCATGTGGAACGCCTGCGCGCCGAACACGCCATTTACATGGTGGGCGACAGCCGCCTGAACATCGCAGGCCTAAACGCGCAAAGCGTGCCGATCTTGGCCAAGGCCATTATCGACGTGGGCATCTAAGCCCAAGGCTGCAATAAAAAAACGCCCCCACCCCGGGGGCGTTTTTGTTTGACCCGTTTGGGCTGATTAATCGATCAGCCCAGCATGGCGCATGGCGGCATCCATGCGCTGTTTGGTGGCATCTGTCAGGCTTGTCAGGGGCAGGCGCACCTCGTCTGAACATAGGCCCAGACGCCACATGCCATATTTGGCACCAGCCACACCCGGTTCGGCGAAAATGGCTTCGTGCAGGGGCATCAGGCGGTCTTGGATGTCCAGCGCCTTGGCATAGTCGCCCGCCAGCGTTGCCTGTTGGAATTCGGCGCATAGGCGCGGTGCCACATTGGCGGTGACCGAAATGCAGCCAACCCCGCCATGGGCGTTAAAGCCCAGCGCCGTGGCATCCTCGCCCGACAGCTGAATGAAGTCTTTGCCGCAGGTGATGCGCTGCTTTGGTACCCGGCTTAGATCGCCAGTTGCGTCCTTCACCCCGACGATACGGGGCAGTTTGGCCAGCTCGCCCATGGTGTCGGGCAGCATATCCACCACCGAACGCCCGGGGATGTTGTAAATAATGATCGGCAGGGCGCAGCAATCGTGCAGCGCGGTGAAATGGGCCACCAGCCCACGTTGGGTGGGCTTGTTGTAATAGGGCGTCACCACCAATGCGGCATCGGCGCCCACGCGTTCTGCGTGCTGGATCAGGCGAATGCCCTCCAGCGTGTTGTTGCTGCCCGCCCCGGCAATCACCGGCACACGGCCCGCAACGGCCTCGACCACCACTTCGATCACGCGCTCGTGCTCTTCATGGGTCAGCGTGGGGCTTTCGCCCGTGGTGCCCACGGGCACAAAGCCATGGCTGCCCTCGCCAATATGCCATTCGACCAGCTTTTTCAGCGTCTCATAGTCCACTTCGCCGTTTTTAAACGGCGTTACCAAGGCGGGAAGGCTTCCCTTGAACATGATACGCTCCTTTTTCAAATGGGCCCACAGCCCGTGCGATTTCTGGTGACCCTAGCGGCCTGCCGTGCCACTGCCAAGTTCGTGAATTGCAGCGCCGCGCCAAGGCAGATAGGCTGGCGCCGTTCTATCGGTAATCTTAGTGGAAAATGCAAGCCATGTTGCGCATTCTGGGGCTGTGTGTGGCCCTTTGCCTGCCCTTCGCCGTTGTGGCGCAAACCGGGCCCAAACCTTTGGCCAGCGCATTAGACGCGGCCCGCGCGGGCAATTGGGACAATGCGCGCGCCTTGGCGCAGCGGGCAGGTGCGCCAGCACCCGATTTGATCGAATGGCACCGCCTGCGGGCGGGCGCCGGCAGCTTGGCCGAGGCGCGGGCGTTTTTGGCCCGCAACCCCGATTGGCCCGGCTTGGCGCTGCTGCGCAAACGCACCGAGGCGCAGGCCGCCAATGCCAGCACCGCAGATGTATTGGCATTTTTTGCCAGTGATCCACCGCAAACCGGGCCGGGCGCGCTGGCCTATGCCCGGGCTTTGGTGGCCAACGGCCAAAAGGCCGCCGCAGCACAGATGCTGGCCAATCTGTGGCCAGACTTGGCGCTGGACGAGGGCGAATTTCAGGCGCTTTTGGCCGCCTTTCCCGCCGAACTGGCCCCGCATCACATTGCCCGAACCGACAATTTGTTGTGGCGCGGCGCCCAAGAACAGGCCCAGCGCATGCTGCCCCTTTTGCCCAGTGACTGGCAGGCACTGGCGCGCGCGCGCATCGCCCTGCGCGCCGAGCGTGATGGCGTGGACAGCCTGATTGCCGCCGTGCCCGCCGCCTTGGCCGCCAACCCCGGGCTGGCCTATGACCGCTTTCACTGGCGCATTCGAAAGGGCCGCACCGAGGACGCGCTGCAATTGCTGCTGGAACGCAGCGGCAGCGCCGCTGATCTGGGCCAGCCCACGCGCTGGGCGGGCTGGCGCACCTATTTGGCCCGTAGCCTGATGCGCGAGGGGCAGGCGGCGCAGGCCTATATGGCCGCCAGCAGCCACCAATTGCCCAGTGGCAGCGCCTTTGCCGAATTAGAATGGCTGTCGGGGTATCTGGCCCTGCGGTATTTGGGCGACCCGGCATTGGCGCGCGATCATTTTCAACGCTTGCGCAGCGCCGTATCTACGCCAATTTCGCTGGGGCGCGCAGGCTATTGGATTGGCCGGGCGCAAGAGGCGCTGGGCGATCAAGGCGCGGCGCGTATTGCCTATGCAGAGGGCGGGCAACACCAAACCAGTTTTTACGGGCTGCTGGCCGCCGAACGGGGCGGCCTGCCCCCAGATGCCAGCCTGCGCGGCGATCAACGCTACCCCGACTGGCGCCAAGCCCAATTCACCCAAAGCCGAGTGTTTCAGGCCGCAGTTTTGGCGTTGAACGCGGGCCAAACCTCGCTGGCTGAACAGTTTTTCATCCATCTGGCCGAGGGGCTGGATGCCACGGCGCTGGGGCAGCTTGGGCAAATGGCCCAAGATTTGTCTGCCCCGCATTTGGCCGTGATGATCGGCAAAGAGGCGGCAGGCCGTGGCATTACCCTGCCGGGGCCTTATTACGCGCTGCATCCCTTGCAAGACATGGCCATGGCTGTGCCCACCGAATTGGCACTGGCCATTGCCCGGCGTGAAAGCGAATTTGACCCAGCGGTTGTCAGCGGCGCCGGCGCGCAGGGGCTGATGCAATTGATGCCCGCCACAGCGGCCGAGATGGCCAAAAAGCTGGGCTTGACCCATGACCCAAAGCAGGTGCTGGCCGATCCGGCCTATAACGCCCGCCTTGGCACCGCGTATCTGGCACATCTGGCAGAACGGTTTGAGGGCAATGTGGTGATGATGGCCGCCGCTTATAACGCCGGGCCCAGCCGCCCCGAACGGTGGATGGCAGAATTGGGCGATCCGCGCCAAGGGCAGGTGGATATCGTGGACTGGATCGAACACCTGCCGTTTAACGAAACCCGCAACTACGTGATGCGGGTGTCGGAAAGCCTGCCGGTATATCGCGCACGGCTGGGGCGCGCCCCCCACCCTGTGCCCTTTAGCCAAGAATTGGTGGGCCGCACCATGTTAGCAAAATAGCGGGCAGGCAAAATAACAAGAAAAAAGCGCGCCCCGCTAAGGGACGCGCTTTTATTTTGCGGTCTTGGCCCGCTTAGGCGTTGATCATATCCCACTGGCGCACGATCACCTCGGCCTGTTTGATCGAGGCGATATCGACCAAGCGGCCTTTGTAAACCGTGGCGCCCTCGCCTTTGGCTTTGGCCTCTTCCATGGCGGTCAGAATTTCGCGCGCCTCTTGCACGGCTGCCTCGGAGGGGGTGAAAACCTCGTTTGCCAAGGCCACTTGTTTGGGGTGGATGGCCCATTTGCCCACCATGCCCAGCGTGGCCGAGCGCAGCGCTTGGGCGCGGAAACCTTCGTCATCCGAAAAGTCGCCAAACGGGCCATCGACCGGCAGCACCCCATGGGTGCGGCAGGCAGCAACAATCGCCGTTTGGGCCCAATGCCACGGATCGGACCAGTATTTTTGGCCCTCGCGCAGCATGTAATAGCCCTCTTGCGTGCCGCCAATGCCGGTGGTGGCCATGCCCATAGAGGCGGCAAAATCTGCCGCGCCCAAGCTCATGGCTTGCAGGCGCGGGCTGGCTGCGGCGATCTCTTCGACATGGGCGATACCTGCGGCGCTTTCGATAATCACCTCGAAGGCGATGCGCTTTTTGCGGCCCTTTGCGGCCTCGACCGCGCTGACCAATGCGTCTACGGCGTAAATATCGGCGGCATTGCCAACCTTGGGAATCATGATCTGGTCCAACCGCTCGCTGGCGTTTTCCAGCAGGTCCACCACATCGCGGTACCAATAGGGCGTATCCAAGCCGTTGATGCGCACGCTGAGGGTTTTATTGCCCCAGTCAATATCGCCAATCGCCTGAATAACATTGCGGCGCGCGCTGTCTTTGTCGCTGGGCGCCACCGAATCTTCCAGATCGATATTGATCACATCTGCTGCGCTGCCGGCCATTTTTTCGAAAATTGCGGGGCGCGAGCCGGGGCCAAACAACTGGCAGCG
>RFQY01000134.1 GCA_009924775.1 Paracoccaceae bacterium
GGGCCTTGGGGAACGAATTTTCCGACCATGTGACCGAACGGGTGAATTACCTGTGGCTGGCGCATTCAAAGCTGCGCGTGGCCTCTTATGGCCCGGAAATCCTTGTGGGCGATCTGCCCGCCGATATTCGCGGCACCAGTGCGATTGTGCGCGATGGCAAGACGATCTATTACAGATTGGCCGATAACAACACCTACGAGGTGATCGGCCTGCTGTATCGGCTGTTTTGCGGCCCCGCTGACCAAGACCAAAACAAATTTTCCTGCTAAGCTGCTAGGCGGCTGCGCTTGCCCACCAAGCCGCGATGGTTTCGCGGTTTATCTGGCTTGCCAGCCCAATGGCCACCATGCGGGTGCTGTCTGATTGGGCGGGTTTGATATCCACCGTTGGGCCCACAACATGCACCTCTAGCGCGCCATCTGGGCTTAAGACGTGCCCCTTTAGCCGATAAATCCCCGCCGGGCGCGCCGCCAGTAGCGCCTCAAGCGTGCGGCGTTCAAACTGCTCGGGCCCTTGGTGGGACCAGCCCACATAGGCCGGATGAGCGGCCATCCCCCCCGGCAGCGCCCCCGGCTGTGGCGCGGGCGCCACGCCCCCCAACAGCACGGGTGCCACCTGCGGCAGATCCGCCAAATCCATCAACGGCGCCCGCGACAGCGCCGCCAAACGCACCGCCAAGCTGGGCGGCACCATCCCGCCGGTTTTTGACACCAACAGCACATCGGCCACCTGAACCTGCCCGCGCATCTGCGCCCCGATCAGCGGGTCATCGGCCAGTTTCGGCCAGTTTTGCCCATCCACCACCACCGCGATGCCGCCATAGGCCATATCTGGCTCGGCCCGCGCGGCCATGGCGATTTTGGCAGGATCCGAGATGCCCGACGCCTCGATCACCAAGTGATCTGGCCGCGGGCAGCGATCCAGCGCATCGCCCAGCGCCATGAACAAATCATTGCCCATCGTGCAGCATACGCAGCCGTTGGTGAGGCTAATGGTGTCGCCATCGGCCTGCGCGATCAATGCCGCGTCGATATTGATCGCGCCAAAATCATTCACCATCACCATGATCTTTTGACCGTGAGGTTCAGATAAAAGCCGGTTGAGCAGCGTGGTTTTCCCCGCCCCCAAATACCCGCCAATCACCGTCAGCGGCAAGCGTGGCAGCACGCTCATGCCAGATGCACCTGACCGGCCAAAACCGTGCCCAGCACCGGCACATCCTTTAGCGCCTGTGCGGGCACTGCCAGCGGATCCTCGCCCAGAATGGCAAAATCGGCGAATTTACCAGCCTCGATACTGCCCACCTCGCCATCCATTTTCAGCGTATAGGCCGCCCCCAGCGTGATGGCATGCAACGCCTCGGCCACGCTGACACATTGCGCCGCGCCCAAGACCCGGCCCGACATGGTTTGCCGGTTCACCGCGCACCATGCGGTAAAGAGCGGCCCCAGCGGGGTGACGGGCGCATCGCTGTGGATGGCGGCATGCACGCCCGCATCCAGCGCAGCGCGCAGCGCATCCATCCGCTTGGCGCGGTCTTCGCCAATGGTCAGCGCGGCGTGCTGATCACCAAAATACCAAATGTGATTGGCAAAGATATTGGTGCAAATGCCCAACTCGGCACAGCGGGCGAATTGATCAGGCCCCATCATCTGGCAATGTTGCAGCACATGGCGCGCGCCCGGCCAAGGGCTGTGGCGTGCGGCCTGTTCAATGGCATCTATGGCCACCTCGCTGGCCTCGTCGCCATTGACGTGAATATGCATTTGCACACCAGCCGCCTGCATCGTGGCCACCATGCGGCGAATTTCGTCGGGCGCCATGTTCCAAATGCCATTGGGCTGGCCGCCCACATAGCCGGGCCATTTCACCCGCGCAGTCCACCCTTGGATCGAGCCATCGGTCATCAACTTCACCGCGCCCAAGCGCAGCTTGTCTGTGCCTTGGCGCGCCAAAGCCTGGGCGCGCGCGGCCGCCGTTTCAGGATCGGCGCCCGCCACCCCCAGCACTGGCACCAACCGGGTGGGATAACTGGCTCGCGCGGTGACTTGGCGCAAAATGGCCAGATCTGCATCTTCCATTTGCGAATAAAGATCCGTCACCGTGGTCACACCTGCGCGCATGCAGACGGCACCATAGCTTTCAATCGCAGCTTCGGTTTGCGACAGGCCGCGAAAATCCATGCCCAAGCGGCGCATCACCGGGAACATGGCCGCCATTTCCTGCAACTCGCCCGTAGGCGCGCCATCGGGCCCCTTGACCACCCCCTCGACATTGGTGGCGTGGTCGTAGCCCGCCTGCGCCAAAGCGGCCGAGTTTACGCACATCAAGTGAAAGTTTGAAAACATAATGGCGATGGGGCGCGTGGTGCTGATCTGATCGAGATGGGCACGGCTTAGGCGCTCGCCAGTGAAAAAGATCGGGTCCAGCCCCCAGCCAATCAGCGGTTGATCCTCGGGCAGGGATTGGGCGTGGTCTGTCAAATCGCACACAACGGTGGCGATATCGGGCTTGCCACGCCACCATTTGCCCTGCGGGTCCATCCTGTCGTGAAAACCGGCATAGGCGAATTTCCACATCGCCCCCGCCATCATATGGGCGTGCCCTTCGACCATGCCGGGCATCAGCACCGCATCGGCCAAGCTGTGATCGTGCACCACATCGCCCCATTGATCGGCACAGCCCGCGCCGCCCACCGCCAGAATACGCCCATCGCGCACCGCGACATGGGTGGCCTCGGGGCAGTTTGGATCCATGGTAATGATTTTTCGGGCCTGAAATACCGTGATTGGCGCCATCTGATCGTCCTTTTTCAAAATCTAAAGCAGCGTCACATGGCCACCTGTGACCGTGCCCAAAACCGGCACATCGGCCAGATGCGCCGGGTCTATTGCGGTGGGGTCTTGGCCCAACACTGCAAAATCGGCGCGCTTTCCTGCCTCGATACTGCCCACCTCTGCATCCATTTTCAACGTATAGGCGGCCCCCAAGGTGATGGCGCGCAGCGCCTCGTCTAAGGTGATACGCTGGGCTGGGCCCAAAACGCGCCCCGACATGGTTTTGCGATTGACCGCGCAAGAGGCGGTAAATAGCGGACCCATCGGGGTAACGGGCGCGTCGGAATGAATGGCCATCGCCACGCCCGCATCCAGCGCGCTGCGGCAGCCATCCATGCGCGCTGCACGGTCTTCGCCAATGGTCAGCGCGGCGTGCTGGTCGCCAAAATACCAGATATGATTGACAAACAAATTCACGCAGACCCCCAATTCGGCAGCCCGGCGAAACAGCCCGCCCTCCATCATCTGGGCATGTTGCAGCACATGCCGCGCGCCGGGCCACGGGTGTTTGCGCGCCGCCGCTTCGATGGCGTTTAGCGTAACTTCGCTGGCCTCGTCGCCATTGGTATGCGCGTGCATTTGAACGCGCTCGCGCTGCATCACTTCGCACAGCGCAAAGATGGTTTCGGGCGGGGTGTTCCACAGACCATTGGGCTGGCCGCCCACATAGCCCGGGGCGCGCACCCGCGCGCTCCACCCTTGGATCGAGCCATCGGTCATCAGCTTCACCGCCCCCAAGCGCAGCTTATCGTGGCTATGGGCGGCCACGGCATGGGCTTGGGCGGCAATCTCTTCTGGGGCGGCATTCATGGCCGCGATGGTGGGCACAATGCGCACCGGATAGCTGGGCTGGGCGGTGACGCGCTTTAGCTCGGCCAAGCCTTGATCGGTGATGGTGGCAAAAAGATCGGTGGCGGTGGTCACACCCGCGCGCACGCAGACCTTGGCGAATTGGTGGATATATTTTTCTTGGTGCGCCTTGGTGCGATAATCCATGCCAAGGCGGCGCATCACCGGAAACATCGCCGCCATTTCCTGCAGCTCGCCATTTGGGGCGCCGTCTGCGCCCTTCATCACCCCTTCGACGTTGGTGGCCGCGTCATAGCCCACCATGTCCAGCACAACCGAATTGACGCACATCAAATGGCCCGACGAAAACAAAAACGCCACCGGCCGGGTGCTGCTGATCTGGTCTAGATGATGGCGGTTCAGCCGTTCTGATTGCAAGAAAATCGGGTCAAACCCCCACGTCAGCAAGGGCTCATCATCGGGCATGGAATTGGCATAGGCGCGCATATCGGTGATCACGGTTTCGATATCGGTTTTGCCGCGCCAAAGCTTGCCATCGGGGTCGATCCGGTCGTGATAGCCGGCATAGGCGTAATCCCAAATAAAGCCCGACATCATGTGGCAATGCCCCTCGACAAAGCCGGGCATCAGCACCGCATCGGCAAAGGTGCTGTCATGGGTCACAGGCCCCCACTGATCGGCGCAATCGGCGCCGCCAACCGCCAAAATACGGCCATCGCGCACCGCCACATGGGTGGCATTGGGCTGATTTTTGTCCATCGTGATGATGTTTCGGGCGTGATAGACGGTGATCTGCGCCATGATTTCCCCCTGTTTCCCCAAGGGGTAGCGCAGCATTGTTTTTATCAAAAATAGATTTACTGTGCAGAAAAAATACATTTTTGCGGGGAACACCATGTATTTTACGCTTAAACAGCTGCGCTATTATGATGCCGCGCTGCGCACCGGGTCGATCGTGAAAGCCAGCGCCGAGATGAACATTTCGCAAAGCTCGATCACTGCGGCGCTGGATGCCATCGAACAAAGCGTCGGCCAAGAGCTGTTTCGCCGCGTTCCCGCAAAGGGGCTGCAGCCCACCGATGCTGGAAGCCGTGTGGGCCTGCGGATTGCCGATTTTCTAGACCAAGCGCGTATCTTCGAATCAGATCTGATGTCGATCTCGGGCGATCTGACCGGCACGCTGCATGTGGGCTGCTATGCGCCCAGCGCGCCGCATGTTCTGCCCAGACTGATGAAAATTTTGGCACAGGCCTATCCGGCAGTGCGGGTGGATCTGGTGGAAACAGATTTAGCGGCCATGGTGCAATTGCTGCAAAACGGGCGTATCGATTTGGCGCTGACCTATCGGCGCACCATGCCCGATACCCTGCCTTTCATGCCAATGTTCGACGCCCGGCCCTATGCGCTGTTGCCAGAAAGCTCGCCCTTTGCGCAGGCCGAAGAGGTTACGCTGGCGCAACTGGCCACCAAGCCATTGATTATGTTGGATTTGCCCACAACGGTTGAATATTTCGCCGCGGTTTTCAGCCAATACGGGCTGAAATTTCAGATCGCCCATACCACCAAATCCTCGTCCGTGCTGCGCGGGCTGGTGGCTGCGGGTTTTGGCCATTCGGTTTTGAACATCTGCAGCCCATCAGACAGGCAAGGCACCAATGGCTATGTCTGCCGCCCGATTTCGGGCGCGCTGCACACGCCAGAATTTGGCGTGGCCTACACAAACGCCTCGCGCCGGTCGTCGATTGTGCAGGCGGTTTTGGATATCTGTGAAAAAATGGCCCAATCCCAAGCGTTTGACGATTTGGTCCTGCGACCCGCAGGCGAGAGTAAAGCTATAAAATGGTGAAATGCCGTGTATAAAACACGCTTTTCTGTATTTTCACACACCGCTAGCCTGAATGCAAAATACTAAACAATAAGACCGCAAACAGGGAGACCATGATGAAACAACTGACCCGCCTATTGGGCGCTGCCGTGATTGCAGCCAGCGCCATGTCGGCCGCGCCAGTGGCTGCCGAAGGCACGCTGGTGATTGCCTCAACCCAAACACCGCGCCACCTGAACGGCGCCGTACAATCGGGCACGGCCACGGCTGTGCCTTCGACGCAGATTTTTGCCTCGCTTTTGCGCTATGACAACGGCTGGGAACCGCAGCCCTATCTGGCAAAAAGCTGGGAAACCAGCGCCGATGGCCTGACCATAACCTTCAAGCTGGTGGACAATGCCACGTTCCACGATGGCAAACCCGTCACATCCGAAGATGTGGCCTTCTCGATCATGACGATCAAAGAAAACCACCCCTTCCAATCCATGTTTGCCCCGGTGGAAGCGGTCGAAACGCCCGACGCGCATACAGCCGTGTTCAAGCTTAGCAAACCGCACCCGGCATTGATGCTGGCGCTGTCCCCGGCTTTGGCACCGATTCTGCCAAAACATGTCTACGGTGATGGGCAAGATCCCAAATCGCACCCCGCCAACAGCGCGCCGGTGGGTTCGGGGCCCTTTATCTTGACCGAATTCACCCCCGGCGAAGCCGTTGTGATGAAGAAAAACCCCAATTTCTTTCTCGAAGGGCGCCCGAAGCTGGACGAAATCATCGTACGTATCGTCAAAGACCCATCGGCGCTGTTGATCGCCATGGAAAATGGCGATGCGGATTTGTACCCCTTTATGGCTGGCAGCCAAGAAATTCGCCGCCTTGAAAAGGTCGATGGGCTGACCATCACCGCCGAGGGCTATGCAGGTGTGGGCCCGATCAACTGGCTGGCCTTCAACACCCAGTCGGACAAGCTGAAAGATGTGCGCGTACGTCAGGCCATTGCCTATGCGGTGGATCGCGATTTCATCACCAAAGCCCTGCACCGGGGCGTGTCGCAGGTTCAGCGCGGGCCGATCATCGAAAGCAGCCCGTTCTTTGATGCCAGCATCGCGCCCTATAACGTGGATCTGGACAAAGCCAAGGCGCTGATGGCCGAAGCTGGCTTTGCCGATGGCATGTCGCTGACCATCGATTACATTCCCGGCCCCAAAGAGCAGCAGCAATCGGTTGCGGAATATATGAAATCGCAGCTGAAAAAGATCGGTATCGAACTAGAAGTGCGCGCAGCACCCGATTTCCCCACTTGGGCGGGCCGCGTGGGCGGGCATGATTTCGAGCTGTCGATGGACGTTGTCTTTAACTGGGGTGACCCGGTGATTGGTGTGCACCGCACCTATCTATGCGACAATATCCGCAAGGGCGTGATCTGGTCGAACACCCAGCAATATTGCAACCCGAAGGTAGACGAGCTGCTGAACGCAGCCGCGGTCGAGCTGGACCAAGCCAAGCGCGCAGCGCTTTATGGTGAATTCCAGCAAATCATCGGGCAGGATGTGCCGATCTATTTCATCAACGCGCTGCCCTACCACACCGCCTATAAAAGCGGTTTGCAGGACGTGCCCACAGGCATTTGGGGCACCATGCACCCCATGGATAACGTGTCTTGGTCGAAATAAGCCTGGCTTAACGACATCACACATCAGGGCCGCCATGCGCGGCCCTGTTTCCCTAAGGCGCAGGTGACATGAGCAATTCCTACATCTTTAAACGCGTGGCCTATGGGCTGATTTTGATGCTGTTCGTGGTTGTGCTGAACTTCCTTCTTATCCGCTTGGCCCCCGGCGACCCGGCGGTGGTGATTGCAGGGGAAATGGGCGGCGCCACAGAAGAGATGCTGGAACAGATCCGCGAAGAATACGGCCTGAACAAACCGGTCTTAACGCAGCTGGCCATCTATATTGGCAATGTCGCCTCGGGCAATCTGGGCGAAAGCTTCTTTTTCAACAAACCTGTGGCCGAACTGATCAGCCAACGCATCGGCCCCACCATTTTGTTGGTGATCGTGGCACAGCTTTTATCCATCTTTCTGGGCGTGTTTTTGGGGGTGTTGGCCGCGCGCAAGCCCAATGGGCTGATGAGCGCCTTTGTCTCGGTTTTTGCCACCGTGGGCTATGCGGTGCCGGTGTTTTGGACTGGCATTATGCTGATTATCCTGTTTGCCAGCGTTTTACCCATTTTTCCCGTCGAGGGTATGCAATCGGTCCGGCTGCGCGATGCGCCTTGGCATGTGCAGGTGCTGGATGTGGCCCATCATCTGGTTTTACCTGCCTTTACATTGGCGGTGATCTATCTGGCCCAATACGCCCGGCTTAGCCGCGCCTCGATGCTCGAGGTGCTGGGCTCGGATTATATCCGCACCGCGCGGGCCAAGGGCGCCAGCGAACGCACTGTGCTGTTTCACCACGCCCTGCGCAATGCTGCCCTACCCATTCTGACGGTGGCGGGGCTGCAGTTTGGAAACCTGATTTCAGGCGCGCTGCTGGTGGAAACGGTGTTCAACTGGCCCGGCATGGGGCGGCTGGCCTTCGATTCCATCCTGCGCCGCGACTACCCCACCATCATGGGTGTGTTGTTCTTTGCCAGTGCCATGGTGGTTGTGGCCAACCTGCTGACCGATCTGAGCTATCGCTTGGC
>RFQY01000135.1 GCA_009924775.1 Paracoccaceae bacterium
GCACGCGCCAGCGGCTCGCTTTTGGCTCACCCTCCGCCATCGCCAGCCGCAGCGCAGTGGGGACCTGGCCGGTCGCCGCATAGGCGGCGATGGCCGAAAGCGTTTCCTGCTGGCGGTTCACAGCATGCTCTCAGCATCGGCAATGGCTTTGCGGGCCTGGTCGCCAGCCATCGCGCCAGCCATCACCGCGCCAACCAGCGTCCACGATGGCTCTCCGCCGAGGCTGAGCATCCGCGCGGCCATCGTCTGCGCGGTGCGCTGCGGCACGGTGTACCCGATGCTGTGCACGCACGGCTCACCGGCGAGGCCAGCGCGCTCGGCGTGGTGCTCCACCGCAAGGCCAGCAGACACGCTCGCAAGAGCATCCGCAGGTTCAGCGGCGAGCTTGAGCACATCAAGCAGGGCGGCGCGAGCCGGGGCCGCCTCCAGGCGTGTGGAGAGGCGGAGCAGAGCGATAGCGGCTTGAGACAGTGTATCCATGATGGCGCCCTCCATGGCGCTCCATGGGTGTAACGCAGTGTGTGGCGCCGCGCTACCGTTTGCGTTACACTTTTTGCGGAGGTGCGGATGCGCTGTTTGGAGCTGTTTGCTGGTGCTGGTGGTGCCGCGCTTGGCTTAGAGCGCGCTGGGTTCGACCATGTGGCGCTTGTTGAGGTTGACCATGATGCATGCGAAGCCTTACGGGCTTGCGGGTTCGGCGTCGTTCTGCATGGAGATGCGGCAGATGTGGCTGGGCGATGTGCGGAGTGGCGCCGCGAGCTGGAGCCTGAAGCGTGGTTGCAAGCTGGCGATGCGTTGCTGAATGATGATGAAGATGATGATCCAGATGCATGGCCGCTGGCTCGCGAGGCTTTAGCGGATGACCTGGTGAGACAGCGGATGATGGTGGATGTCCTTTGGTCATCGCCACCGTGCCCTCTGCATAGCCGCGCCAATAGCCGGAGGCGATCCATTGCTATCGATGGATGGCCAATGACAATCGCATGGGTGGATGCGATGCGCCCTGAATGGGTGGTCATCGAAAATGTCCAAGCCGCGCTCCATGAGGCGCGTGGGCGGTGGACTACAGACCTCACGGTGCGAGGATACGCATGCGTGTCTGCGGTTCTCGATGCGGCAGATTTTGGTGTGCCGCAACGTCGCCGCCGTGTCGTGTTGCTCGCGCGGCGCGGTGGACCGGTCTGGCTCCCTGAGCCGACCCACAGCAGCGGCCACAGCCTGTACACGCTCCCACACAACACCATGGGGGACGCCATACCTGCGCTACGGTGTGCTGATGATGGCTTGTCGCGCTATCGCGATGGGCGCGCCGCTTCGGAGCCGTGGCGGCTTGACCGGCCATCACCGACCGTCATGTGCACCGAGGTAAAGGGCACGCGCGCATCAGCCGCATCCGGCTGGACCTTTAGCGGCGGTCCAGACCGTGCGAGCGATGCCGCGTTTTTAGCGGTTGGGCGGCGGCGGCTGACCTGGCGCGAGTGCGCGACACTTCAGGGCTTCCCTGACAGCCATCCATTCCGAGGCAACATCGCGGCCCACTATCGCCAGATTGGCAACGCAGTACCGCCACAGCTTGCGGAGGCCATCGGGCGCGCCATCATGGATGCCACATGAACCCCGACACCATCGCCGCGCTGGCGGCCCGCCGACTACACCCCATGCGCCGCCGCGTGCCCCGTGAGGACCTGCTGTGGCTCGCCCGCCGCGCGATCGACCAGCGCACCGCAGAACACCCCGAGCTGCTGCGGCTCCCCGCGCCCGCCCGCGCTGCGGTATGGGAGAGTTGGGCCGATGACCTGGCTGTGATGGTGGCGTCGCGAGCGGCTGCGCTTTGACTTCCCGCCGCGCTTGCGTTACGGTTGCGGCGGGCCATGCAAAGCCCCGGCTGTGTCCCTGTCACCCGCGCTTAGCCGAGCGCACCCCGCGCGCCGCCCCGGTTTGGCCACCGGACAGCGGCGCGCGGTTGGTGGCAAGAGCAGCTGACCACCCCATGACAGGGAAAACACCATGAACCGCCGCATCGGCCCATACGTTTGGGTCAACGTTACTATTACGCACGCTGAATGGATCGCCATCTCCGCGGCGATCGCGAAGCCTTGGCCGCCCGAGGCAGTCCGTATCGACCTCGACATGCGCGAGCAGCTTGATCAATGCGACCGCGACGCGCTTGGCCGTAGCACATGCATGGAACGTTGGGGCTGGTCGCAAAAGCAGGTGCGCTCTGCGTTTGAGGGCCACGGCCCAGCCGCTCGGCGCTGAACCATGCGCCAAACCGATGCCCGCTCCATCATGGACAGCGGGCTCGATGGCGTGGAGCTTGCTGTAGCTCTCGCGCTGTGGAGCTTTGCTGATGACGCGGGCCGATGCTGGCCCGCCCTGCGCTCGCTGTGTCGCCGTTCCGGCTGGCGCGAGCGTGCCGTCCAACGATCGCTGCGCAATCTGGAGGCCGCTGGTGTGCTGAGCGTGCACCACGTCCCCACGCGCGTGACGCCCACCTATGTCCTGCACATCGGTGCTCTCCCTGCCAATGCAGAGGCGCAAGAGCCGGAAGCGGAGGGGGGGTGTCTATTAGACACCCCCGGTGTCTCACATGCACCCCCGGTGTCTGTGGTGCACCCCCCGGTGTCTGTGGTGCACCCCCCGGTGTCTAATAGACACCCCCCGGTGTCTGTGGTGCACCCAAACCCCCCAGAGAACCCCTCAGAGAACCCACCAGAGAACCCGCCATCAAAAGAGCACATGTCGGCTTCGCCTCCGCCCGCTGACGCGGGCCAGCCCTCGCTCTTTGGTCAGGCTCAAGAACCCAAGCGCAAGCCCAGCGCAGCCGATCGCGCCACGGCGGAAGCCGCCCGCACCTTTGAGACGCTGGAGGCTCTGCGGCTCACCCGCCACGCGGGCGGGCGCGGCTTGTCGGCGGCCACATGGGTTCCGCGGGTCAAGGCCGCCATCGCGAAAAGCAGCGCCCAAGACCTCATCGATGCGATGGTATGGACGCTCCACGACCCCGCCGCAGCGTTCCACCGTGGCGAGGACCCGCGCTCACCTGGACCCGATCGCACGGTGGACCTGTCGCTCATCCTCCGCCATCCAGAGTATGCGCTGCGCCGCTCGTGGGTTGGAGCACAGGGCCCCACCGCGGAAGAGCTGGCCGCTCTCGATGCCACGCAAGAGGCTGGCGCGGAGCCGCCCGCATGGGTGGAGCGCCGCGATGCGAGCCCAAGCGGGCGCCGCGAGCGGGTAGAGCGCGAGCGCATCGAGCGCGAAGAGGCAGAGGAAAAGGCACGGCGTGAGGCTGTTCCGCCGCGCCGCACTTGGTTGGCACCATGGGAGGAAGGCTATGTCAGCGTTTTCGACACGTGATGACCCGATGAGTGTCATCTTCCAAGCCCTTTGGGACCGCTGGGCACAGCTTGAGATGGGACGCGACGGCAGGCCCGCCGATGAGAAGCGCGCGGCTGAGCTGCGGCAAGCCATCGAGATAGCATGGTTGGACCACAAAGCGGGGACGCTTGACCTTGAAGCCCTGGAACGGTGGGCTGTGCAGCGCGTGCCATGGCTCCACAACGCGCTCCACCCGTCGCCAGAGCCGCCCCGCCGCGCCTTTGTTCCGCCCGCTGTCCCCGCGCCAACACCGGCGCATGCTGCGGTCGCCGATAAAATCGTGCGCGGTGACGTAGCGCGCCGTGGCGGTATGCGTTACACCGGGCAGGGAGGTGACCATGACTGAAGCAGAGCGCATCCGAGCCGCTGTCCAGACCATCGTGGAGCGCAACCGCGCCCGCGCTGAGGGCCTGACGCTTCCGGCGCAGGTTTGGCGGCCCAAGCCGCCGCAGGAAACCGCGTACCGGTGGAACGTGTGGGTCATGGGCGGGCTTCCGGCCACGGATGGATGGGGGCGCCATGTGCGCAGGGTGTGACGTGCCGATGTGCGGCGGGCTCTGCGGCACCGTGCCGCCCACAGCCCCGCGCGAGCGTGGCAAGGCTCTGGCACTGGCTCAGCGGCGCCCGCTGCGGCTGCGGCGGGCTCGCGGCGCGGCGCGATGGTGGCCGGGCGGCTGGCGCCCTGTAGAGGTGCGGGCGTGGTGGCCCGCGATGGATAAACCGGTGGAGCTGCCCTTTTAGGGCTTTGGGGGACTAATGAGCATCGAGCAAAGCACAACGATCGGCGCGCTTGCGGGCGCACTTGCGGCTGCGGCGCCTGGCTTGAGAGATGCGCGCAAGGACCGTGGGAACACGCATCTGCGCAGCAAGTACGCCACACTTGAGGCCATCCTTGAGGCGGTGCGCGAGCCGCTGGCCGCGGTGGGTGTGGCGGTGACACAGGGCGCCAGCTCGGACGGGGCGCGGGTGACTGTGACCACGCAGCTCAGCCATACTTCAGGGGAGTGGATGCGCACATCCCTGACGCTGCCGATACCGGAAAACAAGGCGCTGACCGCGGTTCAGGCGATGGGGAGCACCATCACCTATGGCCGCCGCTATACACTCTCGGCGCTCTGCGGCCTTGGGGCGGAAGAGCGCGACGACGACGACGGCGAAGCGGAGCGCGCTCCGCCGCGGCGCGGGCGCGATGAGCTGCCAGATGAGCGGGTCCAGCGGCAGGCTGCACACCACCCATCGTGGGATACCGCAGCGTCGGGCGTGTTTATGCGGCTGAAAGAGCTGGGCCTGAGCTATGAAGAGGCGAACGCCCGCATCACCGCAGCCGGACGCCCGCGGCTGTCGCAGATGGCGCCAGAGCAGCGCGGCAAGGCTCTGGCCTGGCTGGCTGGACAGGCGGCGCCGGACGCGCGGTGAAACGGCCCGGCGCTTGGTACGGCGGGGACGGCGACGCTGAGGACGCGCCAGACCCGCGGCACCCCGAGCCCGCCGAGTGGCGCGTGCGAGCGCGCCCACCTCGGGGCGAGTGGTGCGACTACGGGCGCCAGCGGCGGGCGGTGGCTGAGGCCATGGCCGCCCGCTGGCGGGCCCGTGGCTGGGATGCGGTGGTGGTGGATGAGCGGGTCCAGCGCCCGCTGTGGGATGGGGTGGAGCCTGAGCGCGAGCCGGTCCGCGTGGTGCGGGCTGAGCGGGTGAGGGCGGGTGCGCCGCTGGGCGCGATGCCGGGGCAGACCTGGCTATGGGGGGACGATGACCACCGATAGAGCAGCAATGGACCGCGAGATGGCTGTGATGCGCCTGGTGCATGAGATGCGCGGGGAGGCAAGCGCGGTGCGCCGCGAGCTGGGCGAGGTGGTGGCCGCCATCGAGCGCATCCGCGCGCTGATGGTGCGGGTGCTGGTGTACAGTGCCATCGCGGCAATCGCTGCGCCGGTCTGCGCCGCGCTGCTGAGCTGGCTTGCTGGCGATAGCTGATGCGGTAGCGTCACCGCCTTGCGTGCTTTAGGGGGACCGCGCCGGTCCCCCTTCCGCCGGTTGGCCCGCTCCGCACCACCGGGGCGGGCCCTTTGTTTGCATGCGGCGCTGTGGTGGCGTAGGATGCGCCCATGGCCTCCCTCTGGCGCCGCCTCACCTTTGCCATCCGCTCCCTTCTCGGCCCTGCCGCGGAAGCGGAGACGCGCGCCCGCTTGCTCGGGCTACCAGCGCCCGCAGTGCTGCCGAGCGAAAGCGCCGCCACCATCGGCGGCCAGGATGCGGCCCGCGCCGCTTCGCGCTCTGCGCTGGTGGCTGCCATCATGGGGTCATCCTACGGCCAGACCTGCGCCAGCCGCACCGCCACCGCCATCGCTGACACCCCGCTCACCGTGCGGGCGCGCGATGGTCAGCCGCTGGAGATGCCTGCGGTCAGTGCCCTTCTGGCCACCGCACAAGGGCAGGAGCACGGGCTGCTGCTGCAGATGGCGCTCGATGTGTTGGTGGACGGGAACGCGTTTGTCGAGCTTCGCGGTGCGCCCACAGCGACATCCCCGGCGCTCGGGCTGCTGATCCGCCACGATCCGGGGGACGTAACCCCGGTGGCCGACGCCGAGGGCCTGCGGGTGGTGGCCTACCGGGTGCAGACCCAGGCGGCGCAGTACACCGTGGGCCTTGACCGGATGTGCCACGCGCGGCTGCTGACGGTCCGCGAGCGGCCCGATCATCTGCTGGGCCTATCGCCGCTTTACGCGCTGCTTGGCGAGTTGCAGGGCGACCGCGGGCTGAGTGACTACCTGGCCACGCGCCCGCATGGCACCGAGGATGGTGTTCTGCTGCGCTCGCGTGCGCAGAGCACCGCGGACCTGGCCGATCATGTGCGGCTGGTCACACAGACGCGGCGGCGCACGGGCCTATGGGTGGCCACCGAGGGCGCCGAGGTGGCGAGCCTCGGGGCTGGTGTCGGCACCCCGCGCGATGAGCTTCCGTTGCGGGAGGATGTGCGGAAGGCCGTCATTCTCGCGCTGGGCCAGCCGCCGATCCTGTACGGCTTCAGCGTGACCAACGATAGCGCGGCCACGTTGCAGGTTCGCGATGCCGCCGAGGCGCGCCGCGACCTGGCCGCGGTGCTGACCCGCGCTTTGCAGCCGGTGGTGGACGCGGTGGCGACACCGGGCCAGCGGCTCGCGGGCGCGCATCTGGCGCACGACTGGACCGCCGAGACGGCCCTGGAGGCGCTGGCCGCCGAAGAGCAGCGGGCCCGTCTGGCCGCCGCCGCCATCGCTGCGGGTGCCGCACCTGCCGCCGCCTATGAAGCGCAGGGCCTTCGCTGGCCCGTCGCCATCAATCCCGCCGCCGAGCTGCGGCTAGTGAGGGCACGATGAACCGCCGTTCTGGCCGCCTTGCCATGGATGTGCTGCGCCCCGAGGGCGCTACCACCTACGCCCTCAACACGGGCTCAGCCTATGGCGGCGAGCTTTGGCTGACCGGCCCGATGCGCCTGCGGTTGGGTCAGCCCGGCGATGAGCTGGTCATGCTCCGCGAGCACGACCGGTCCCGCGTCATCGGCGCGTGGACTGGTGTGCGGGTGGATGGGCGCTCTGTGGTGGCCTCCGGTGTCCGGTTCGGCGACACGCCCGACGCCCGCGAGCAAGCAAGCCTCTTTGAGAGTGGCTTGCTCCGCGCCGCATCCATTGGCTTCTCGGGCCGCTGGCGCACACCGGATGAGCTTCAGCCGATGGAGCTGTTGCAGCTTGCCGCCGAGGGCGCCGACTTGGAGCGGGTGCGCTCTGTCATCGATGATGTCGAGGTTTATGAAGCCTCGCTCGTGGCTGTCGGCGCCGATGAGATGGCGCGGTGGTCCATGGACGGCGGCGAGGATGAGGGTGAGGGTGAGGATGAGGGCGAGGGCGCCGAGGTGCCAGACTACGCCCGCATGATGATCGCCCATCTCATCGCTGAGCACGGCTTCAGTGAGGCCGACGCTATCGCCCGCGTGCTCGGGCCATCAGTGGGCCCGCTGCCGCTGCCGATGCCGCCCGCAGATGCGCCCGCCGAGCCTGCGCCGGTGGAGGATGCCGCGCTCGCGGCTGGTGTGCTCTTCGCGGTCCCCGCCGCCATCCGTGGCGCGGCACAGCAGGGGCTCGATTGGCGCACGGAATACCGCCGCGGTGGCACGCCAAGCGGCGTGCGTACGGCGCGGGCGCTGGCCTCGGGCCGCATTGACCCCGAGTTGATGCTTACCATCGCGGCATGGTGGGCGCGCTTCTCGCAGGTGGAGGGGCCGATGGAGGATGACGCCGGGCGCCCCACCCCGCTCGCCATCGCCCGCGCGCTGTGGGGTGGCGACACCGCGCAGGCATGGGCGGACGCCAACGCCGAGGCGGCACGCGCAGAGATTGAGGGCGAGATGGCTGCGGACGTCGCGCGGTGCGGTGTGCTGCATCTACTCTCCACCGCGCCGGCGGCTCCCGGCATCACCCACCTGCTGAAATAGCAGCCCTGGAGGCCATTATGGCTATCGACCTGTCCAGCCCCGAGGGGCTGCGTACCACGCTGGAGGGCATCCTCGCCCGCCAGGATGACACCCAAGCCGCGCTCGCCAAGATGGCCGGCCCCGGCTTGACCGCCGAGGCCGCGCTGGACGGCTCGGGCGTCGCGGCCTTCCGCGGTGCAAACGGCGGGCTCCGCCTCGCCGCGGCCACCCGCCGGCAGACCGTTGAGCATGACGGTGAGACGT
>RFQY01000136.1 GCA_009924775.1 Paracoccaceae bacterium
CCCGCATCGAAATAGAGGCCGCAGCCTTTCGCACCTTGCGTGCGCATCTGATGGAAAAGCGCCCCGATGTGCAAAATATCGACCTGATGAACTTGGCCGGGTTTTGCCGCAACTGCCTGAGCCGCTGGTATCAAGAGGCCGCAAATGAACGCGGCATCGAGATGGGCAAAGAAGAGGCGCGCGAAATCTACTACGGCATGCCTTATGATGCATGGAAAGCGCAAAACCAAACCGCAGCCTCCGAGGCGCAAAAAGCCGCCTTCGATGTGGCCTTTGCCGAAAATGTGGGCGCCGAGGCGGCAGATAAAAAATAAGAACGCTTTCCCCTGCCGGGGCGGGCGGTAGAACGCCATTCGCCCCGGCAGGCCCGATTGCGGCCATCTGCCCCGCGCCTTGGGCCATGGGCAAAAAGCCAGTCTGCAGCGCGGCGGCGCAAACCCAGCGCCCCCCCTTTTCACGCAGCGCATTTCACGCCATCCCTTGCGCCATGAGCGCAGCATTTCCCCTTCCGGCCCATGGATGGCCCCTGTTTCAGCCCGGCTGGGTTTGGCTGGTAGGCGCAGGCCCCGGCGACCCGGGTTTGTTAACCTTGCATGGGCTGAACGCGCTGCGCCAAGCCGATGTGGTTGTGCATGACGCGCTGATCAACAGCGATATTCTGGGCTGGGCCCCGCAGGCGCGCCATGTGGATATGGGCAAGCGGGCTGGCAAAACCTCGGCCCGGCAAGAAGAGATCAACGCGCATCTGGTGGCCTTGGCGGGCCAAGGGCTGCGGGTGTTGCGCCTGAAAGGGGGCGACCCTTATGTATTTGGGCGCGGCGGCGAAGAGGCGCAGGCGCTGGCGCAGGCGGGCGTGCCCTTTCGGGTTGTGCCGGGCATCACGGCGGGCATCGGTGGCTTGGCTGCGGCGGGCATTCCGGTGACGCATCGGGCGCATAATCAGGCCGTCACCTTTGTCACCGGGCATGACCAAACCGGGGCCAGTCCTGCCTCGCTGGATTGGGTGGCCATTGCCCAAGGCAGCCAAATGTTGGTGATTTACATGGGCCTGTCCCATGCCGCCACGATCACCGCCCGCCTGATCGCAGCTGGCCGCCCCGCGGACGAGCCTTGTGCCATTTTGGCCCATGCCACCCTGCCCAGCCAAAGGCTGGTGGAAACCACCTTGGGCCAGCTGCCCATGGCGCTGCAAAACAGCGCCATCACCGCACCGGCGCTGATCTGCCTGGGGCCCAACGTAGCGCTGCGCGCGCAATTGGATTGGCAGGCGCTGGCCCCCCGCATGGCCATGGCCGCCGAATAGCGCGCCCAGCCGCGACCGTTAACATATTCAAAATCTGTCTTGCGTCTGCTGCGCCGCAGGTCTAGCACTTTGCCATGACCTATACCGCCGATACCCCAGACGATAGCCGCGCCAAGCGCAATGTATTCATCCTTGTGATGGCGCAGGCCATTTTGGGGGCGCAGATGCCGATGATCTTTACCATCGGCGGATTGGCGGGCCAGTCTTTGGCCAGCAATCCCTGTTTTGCCACCTTGCCGATTTCGCTTATCGTGCTGGGCTCGATGTTGGCGGCCACGCCAGTGTCGGCCATAATGCAGAAATACGGGCGGCGTGAGGGGTTTTGGCTGGGTGCGGGCTGTGGGGCCATTGGCGGCGCGGTTGGGGCCTATGGGCTGTATCTGGCCTCCTTCCCGATCTTTTTGTTGGGCAGCTTCATCACCGGCGTTTACATGTCGGCGCAGGGATTTTACCGCTTTGCCGCCGCCGATACCGCATCGGACGGGTTTCGCCCCAAGGCCATTTCTTATGTGATGGCGGGGGGGCTGGCCTCGGCCATTATTGGCCCGCAGCTGGTGAAGGTAACCAGCCAAGCCATGGTGATCCCGTTTCTTGGCACCTATTTGGCGGTGATTGCGGTCAATGTGCTGGGATCGGTGCTGTTTTTCTTCCTTGAGATCCCGCGGCCAAAACCACCCACTGCCACCGATGACCGGGGCCGCAGCCGCCGTGAATTGCTGGCCACGCCCATCATCGCGGTTTCGGTGATCTGCGCCATGGTCTCGTATGCGCTGATGAACCTTGTCATGACCTCGACACCGCTGGCGGTGGTGGGCTGTGGATTTGAGCAAAATATCGCAGCCGATGTTGTTTCGGCGCATGTGTTGGCCATGTATGTGCCCAGCTTCTTTACCGGCCATTTGATCGCCCGGTTTGGCGTGCGCACCATTGTGGCCTTGGGCCTTGTTATTTTGGGCGCAGCAGGCGTTGTGGCGCTGCAGGGTGTGCAGCTGGAAAACTTTTTCATCGCGCTCATTTTGCTGGGGGTGGGCTGGAATTTTGGCTTTATCGGCGCCACCACGATGCTGGCCGCCTCGCATGGCCCGCACGAGCGTGGGCGCATGCAGGGCATGAATGATTTGATCGTGTTTGGCGGCGTCACCGTGGCCTCGTTGTCATCGGGCGGGTTGATGAACTGCTCGGGCGGCGATGCGATGGTGGGCTGGGCCAGCGTAAACTTGGCCATGGCGCCGTTTTTGATGCTGGCAGGGGGCGCGCTGATCTGGCTGGCGCTACGCCCGAAAGACGCGGCCTAGCGCCCGCGGGCGGGCCTATACCCGCCGCAGCGCCAGCACCGCGTTCAACCCGCCAAAGGCAAAGGCATTTGACAAGGCCACGTTAACCTTGGCCTCGCGGGCCTCGTTTGGCACAACATCCAGCGCGCATTCGGGGTCAAATTCTTCATAGCCGATGGTCGGGGCAATCACCCCTTCGCGCAGCGCCATGATGCAGGCCAGCAATTCCACAGCCCCCGTCGCCCCAATCAAATGCCCATGCATCGATTTGGTGGACGAAATCATCAGTTTATCGGCATGGGGGCCAAACACATCGGCCACGGCTGCGCATTCGGTTTTGTCATTCGCGGCGGTGCCGGTGCCGTGGGCATTGATGTAGCACACATCTTCGGGGTTTAACCCTGCGTCTTTCAGCGCCCCGGAAATGGCCCGCGCCGCCCCCTGTTTCGAGGGCATCACGATGTCAGACGCATCAGAGGACATCGCATAGCCCACCACCTCGGCCAGAATTTCAGCGCCGCGCTTTTTGGCATGTTCGTATTCTTCAAAAACGAAAATGCCCGCCCCCTCGCCCTGCACCATGCCATTGCGGTTGGCGCTAAAGGGGCGGCAGGCATCGCGCGACATCACCCGCAGCCCTTCCCATGCCTTGATCCCGCCAAAGCACAGCATCGATTCCGAGCCGCCCGTCACCATGGCCGGTGTCAGCCCTGCGCGCACCATCATAAAGGCTTGCGCCATGGCGTGGTTGGACGAGGCGCAGGCGGTAGATACGGTAAACGACGGGCCGCGCAGGTTATATTCCATGCTGATATGCGAACAGGCGGCATTGTTCATCAGCTTGGGCACCACAAAGGGGTGCACGCGGTTTTTGCCCTCTTCATACACCGCGCGGTAATTGTCGTCCCAGGTGCTGACACCGCCGCCCGCTGTGCCCAAAACAACGCCTGCCCGGTCGGCCAGCGCACCAGAAAACACCAGCCCCGACTGCGCGATCGCCTCTTTGGCGGCAAACAGCGTGAATTGTGTGAACCGGTCATACAGGGTGATCTGCTGGCGGTTAAACCGGCCTTCGGCCTCGAAGTTGCGCACTTGGCCGCCAATCGAAATCGCCAGCCGTTCCACATCGCGCAGTTCTAGCTGGCCAATACCGCAGCGCCCTTCGCGCATGGCGGCCATGGTTTCGGCCACCGTGTGGCCCAACGCATTGATCGTGCCCGCCCCCGTGATGACAACGCGGTTCATCCCGCCTGCTCGGCGATCAGGCGCTCGATCCCGGCGATAATGGCGCCAACAGAGGAAATATCAAAATCGCTGGCCTCGGGCTCGTTGGCGTTGAAAGGCACCGAGATATCAAACGCCTCTTCGATGGCAAAGATCGATTCCACCAGCCCCAGACTGTCGATACCCAGGCTTTCAAGGGTGCTGTCCAACCCCACATCCGAGGGCTCTAGCACCGCTTGTTCGGCGATAATTGCGATAACCTTGTCCTGAACGCTCATGTCTTTTGGGCCTTTCAACAGCTTCTGTCTGCCGATTTAGGTATTGTCTGACGACTTGAAAACCACCCGGCGCAATTCGGCAACCTGCTGCGCCAAGCGGGGCAGACGGCGCAGCGCTTTGTAAGTGTCGATATGGGCATCCATTTTCATCGCCGGATAGCCCAACATCACGCGCCCTGCAGGCACATTGGCCAGCACCTTTGTGGCGCCGCCCGTGATGACGTTATCACCAATGAAAAGGTTGTCCGACACGCCGGTTTGTCCCCCAAGCACAACATTATTACCGATTTGTGTCGATCCTGCGACACCCACCTGCGCGCAGATCAAACAATCGTTGCCGATCACCACGTTATGGCCAATTTGTGCCAAGTTATCGAATTTCACACCATTGCCGATGCGGGTGTCGCGCACGGTGCCACGATCGATACAGGCATTGGCGCCCAGTTCGACATCATCGCCAATTTCCACGCCACCAAGGCTGTGAATGCGCGCATAAGACTGGTTTTTCACCGCCCCCTGATCGCCCAAGCTGCTGCGGACCTGTTCAATATTGCTGGGCTCGGGCGTTACAAAGGAAAACCCATCGCCCCCCACCACAGCGCCGGGCTGCGCGATGAACCGCGCGCCGATGCGCACGCGGGCCCCGATGCGCACCCCTTCACGCAAATAGGCCTGCGCGCCCAATTGCGCGCCTGCCCCGATGAAACACTGCGGCCCAATCACACTGCCCGCCCCAATGCGCGCCCCTGCCCCGATCACGGCCAAAGGCCCAACACAGACGTCGCCGGCAAGTTCTGCGCTGGGGTCGATCACGGCGCTGGGGTGAATACCTGTGCCAAACCCCTGACCTTGGTCCATCATCGCGCTGAGCCCTGCCATGGCGAACCGCGGGCGCGGTGCAATAATGGCGGCCTGCAGCCCCAAGCCTTGCCAATCGGCGCCGGGCCACAGCATGGCCGCGCGCGCCTGCCCTTGGGCCAAGCCGGCGGCATATTTCGGGTTGGTGGCCAAGGCCAGATCGGTGGCGCTGGCGGTGGTGGGTTCGGCCACGCCGTGCACCTGAATATCCAATGCGCCAAAGGCCTCGGCCCCAAGTGCCTGCGCGATCTGCCCGATTGTATAGCCCATGAGCGCCCCCAGATGTTCTTGGGGCTTCCCTTAGCCCCGATACGCGCGCAACGCTACCCCCTCGCGCTCCAGCGCCTGCCAGATCTTGGCATCGCGCCCATAAACATCGCGGCGAAACTGCACCCCGCCCTTTGCCGTGGTAAAGGCGGTGCGATAGATCAAATGCACCGGCACAGGCTGGCGCAGCGGCACGGTTGTTTCAACGCCCGTGGCCAAAATGCGCTTAAACTCGCCCACCGGATCGCTGCTTTGGCGCGCCAGCAAGGCATAGGCAAAATCAAAGGGCTGAGCCAAGCGAATGCAGCCATGGCTATAGGCGCGGGTTTCGCGCGCAAACAGGTTTTTCGCCGGGGTATCGTGCAGATAGATATTATAGGGGTTGGGGAACATGAATTTCACCAGCCCCAAGGCGTTGCTGTTTGAGGGGGGCTGTTTGATATCGAAGGGAAATGTATTGGCCGTGAAAGCGCTAAAATCCACATTTTGGCGCGAGACCCGCTGGCCGCGGCCATCAAACAGCACCAGATGCGAAACTGCATTTGGGTTTTGCTTGAGCTCGGGCAAATATTCATTCACCGCAATCGAGCGGGGCACATGCCATGTGGGGTTAATCACCATGAATTCCATGACATCGGAAAATTCGGGGCTGCGCCGGTCGTTGCTGTTGGCCCCCACAACCGAGCGTGTTTCGAAGGTGATTTCGCCCTGATCCATGATTTTCGCGGTGTAATCGACCAGATTAACCAGAATATGGCGGCCAGATTTATCGATATTTACCCAGCGCTCGCGCTCTAAGGCCACGATCACCGATTTCAACCGCGTCTCGGCTGACACGTTGAGTTCGGCCATGGTTGTTTGGCCGGCCACGCCATCGGCCTCTAGCCCGTGGGCCAGCTGAAATTGCTGCACCGCGCCCTGCATATCGGCATCATAGGTTTTGCTGAAGCTGCGATGTAAATACCCCATACGCATCAGGCGGTTACGCAGTGCAACAACCGCCGCGCCGCTTTGGCCGGGCTTCAATGTTTGGCCCGCCACCGTTTCGCCCCAGCCGCCTTCGGCCACCACGTTTTCAAGCTGCAATTTGGCCTTTAACAGGCGGGTATATTCGTTCGATTGCGGTGCCAAGGCGCGGAAATAGGCGGCAGGGTTTGCCTCTGCCAGCCCCTGCAGCAGCTCGGCCGGGCTTGGGGCCTGCGGGCGGCGTTTGATGTCGTCATCCACGCTGCTGGGCACCAAAGCGCCGCCTTTCATATCGCGGGCATACAGCAAAAAGGCCCGCGTCAGCGCCGCCTCGACAAAGCCTTGGTCCTTTGGGGTGGTGGCGCTTTGCAAGCGCTGCATCAGCGGCACCATCCCATAGCGCGGGGCCGGCAGGCCGTGCTGGTCGGCTTGGTCCAAAGCCACCAAAAGCGCGTTCAAACGGGCTGTATCCTCGGGGCCAGTCCACAGCGGGGCGTAATCGCGGGCGCGGTAAAATTCAGCCACATCCGCCTGCCCCGCAACCGAGGCGGCCACAGCTTGGCGAAAAGCGGTTTGCTGGGCGGCAGCCGCAGGGCTGGCAAAGGCCAAGGTGCCAGCAACAAGGCAGGCAGCCATGCTTGTGCGCAAGGCCGAAGCGGGGCGGAAAAACGAAAGCAGCATTTAATCGAAACCCTTGGGATGGTACGTTTGTTCGCGGAAAGTGGCCCCATTTTTGCGCCATCGGGGTTGGGCAAGTCCACTCACAATCGCGCGGGGTTGGCGGTTCGGTTTGAAATAGATGCAGCTTTGCCGCTGTTTATGATCTGGGCTGCAATCTGGCAACGCTATGCGCAAATTATTGCCGAAACATCTTGAAGTTTTGCATTCACGACAATCAGGGCTTGGCCGACGATTCGCTTTGTGCCATAAAATGCGCAGATCCAGGAACAGATGGCAGGCATCGTGCAACGACACGCAACACAGGTAAGCGACGAAACGGGCGCTGGGACATGACAGAATACACTTCGGCACGCATGTCGCGCCGCGCATTATTGGGTGCTTTTGCCGCAACAGCGGTGGCCGCGGCACCCACGTTTTCTAACGCAGCTGGGTTTTTGCGTGGGGCGGGCGATATTCGGCGGCTGAAAATGTATTCTGGTCGCACGGGCGAACATCTCGACATGATCTACTGGATCGAGGGCGAGTATATCAAAGACGCCGTCAAAGAAATTCACTACTTTATGCGCGATTGGCGCACCGATCAGGTGAAGGCGATCGACACCCGCACCATAGATATCATGACAGCAGCGCATAATCTGATGGATGTAACCGAGCCTTATTTGCTGTTGTCTGGCTATCGCAGCGCGAAAACCAATGCGATGCTGCGCTCGCGCTCGCGCGGGGTGGCAAAAAATTCGCTCCACGTGCAGGGCCAAGCCGCCGATCTGCGGCTGGGTTCGCGGTCGGTGCGGCAGATGGCCCGCGCGGCCCAAGCCTGCCACGCAGGCGGCGTTGGCCAATATTCGCGGTCAAATTTCGTGCATATGGATTGTGGGCCCGTCCGAACCTGGGGCGCCTAAACCACGCATCCCAATCCGGCCCGGTTTGCGCAGATCAAAAGCCGCCCATGGGCGGTTTTTTTATGCCCTGCCCCATCTGCGGCCCCCATCTGCGGCCCCCATC
>RFQY01000137.1 GCA_009924775.1 Paracoccaceae bacterium
GGGCACTGGCGGGCAGCATGCATTTTTTCAGCTGCTACACCAAGGAACCGATATTGTGCCTTGCGAATTTATCGTAGCGGCGCAGGGGCACGAGGCGGATTTGGCCCATCACCACCGCCTTTTGGTGGCCAATTGCCTGGCCCAGGCCGAGGCGTTGATGCGCGGGCGCAGCCCGTCCGAGGCACTGGCGATGCTGGCCGCCCGTGGCGTGCATGGCGCCGAGGCTCAGGTTCTGGCGGCCCATCGCAGCTTTGCTGGCAATCGCCCTTCGGTGATGATGGCCTATGACCGGCTGTCGCCCTATCGGTTGGGGCAAATTTTGGCGCTATACGAGCACCGGGTTTTCGTTGAAGCGGTGGTATTGGGCATCAACCCGTTCGATCAATGGGGGGTTGAGCTGGGCAAAGAGCTGGCGCTGGCGCTGGTGCCAATGCTGGAAGGGCGCGAAGACAGCACTGGCAAAGATGGCTCTACCCAAGGGCTGTTGCGCTTTTTGCAGGGGCAATCGCACCAAATTAAAAGCCCATGAAACAAAAAGGGCCAGCCGGCGGCTGACCCTGATTTGCGATTAGGGGCAGGGTGTGCCCGCGCCTTTAGGGAATGATGCGGGTGTATTTGATCCCTTCCAAGGTGGCGCCCACCATCAGCCCGGCTTGGCCAAAAATCACCGCCACAACGGGCGATGTTACGGTGGTGGTATCTGCGCGGAGGTTTTCGCCCAGATCCGAGAAGGCATATTCTATATCTGCCCCGGCGGCCCAGCCTTCCGAGCGGCGGAATTTCAGCAGCGACTCGTCATTCATGAAAAACAACACATGGGCAAATTGCTGCACGCCGATTTGCAAACCAAAGCTGCCTTTGGCAGAGGAATAGTAATCAACGCTGGTGCCGCCCACGCGCAGCGCGCCGCGGCCATAGCCGCCGCCAAAACCAAACCCGGCCTCGGTGATCAGCGGCATCACCAACATCCCCGAGGATTTGGCGGCCAACTCTTGGGTGGCGGGGTAGCGGTTGTAAAGTTCCATCAGCGTGGCATCCACGCGGGCGTCAATTTTTGCGCCCCCTGTGCTGTTGACGCCATTGCCGCAAGCGGCGGTAACACTGGCGGCCGCCAGCGCGCCCAGGGTAAAACCGCGACGGGAAAATTTGTTCATTGGGGTGCCTGTCTGTTGTTTTTACAATGCTCGAAGCCGGTTTCGGGGTGGGCCATGCCCATGGGCCCGCTCGGCCATTTTTATGCGCATACTATAGGCCTATGCGCGCGCTTTGTCACCAATGCTTGTGGGCTTGGGCGGAAAACGGCACAGGGTTTGCCGCCCAAGCTGGCAGCGCCCGTGCCATATGGGGCCTTAGGCGTTGAGCAGACGTGCCACTTGCGGGGCAAAATAGCTTAGCACCCCGTCACAGCCGGCGCGTTTGAAACACATCAGGCTTTCCATCATGGCCTTGTCGCCATCGATCCAGCCATTTTGGGCCGCGCCCGCGATCATCGCGTATTCGCCCGACACTTGATAGGCAAAGGTTGGCGCGCCAAAGGCGTCTTTGACGCGGCGACAAATATCAAGATAGGGCATGCCGGGTTTGACCATGACCATATCGGCGCCTTCGGCCAAATCCCGCTCGATCAGGCGCAGCGCCTCGTCGGAATTGGCGGGGTTCATTTGATAGGTGGTTTTATCGCCCTTCAGCGCGCCCGATGCGCCCACTGCATCGCGGAAGGGGCCATAAAAGGCGCTGGCATATTTCGCGGCATAAGACAGCAGCATCACATCTTTGAAACCCTCAGATTCCAACGCGCTGCGCATCGCCCCAATGCGGCCATCCATCATGTCAGAGGGGCCGATGATATCGGCGCCCGCGCGCGCCTGCGACAGCGCCTGTTTCACCAGTGCCTCGACGGTTTCGTCGTTGATGATTTTACCATCCACCACAAACCCATCGTGGCCCATGCTGTTGTAGGGGTCTAGCGCGACATCGGTCATGATGGCGATGTCTGGCACCGCGTCTTTGATGGCGCGGGTTGCGGTGTTGGACAGGTTGTCGGGGTTCCAGGCCTCGGCGCAATCGGCGGTTTTTTTGGATGGGTCGGTATAGGGAAAGAGGCAAATCGCGGGAATGCCCAGCGCGTGGGCCTCGCGCGCGGCCTGCACCACACGGTCAACGCTAAGCCGGTTGACACCGGGCATCGAGGGCACAGGTTCGACCACGTCTTCGCCATCGCGCAAAAACACCGGCCAAATCAAATCGCCCACGGATAGGCTGTTTTCTTGAACCAATGCGCGTACCGCGGCAGATTGACGGGTGCGGCGGAGCCGGGTGGCGGGAAAGGCGGCTTGTGTGGGGCGCATGTTAGGTTCCAAATTTTGTTCTTGTGTAAGGCTTGGCACGAAAATTCCGCTGTCTCAAGGGTAGGATTTGCCGCAAAGGCCAGATATGCAGGCGGCATGGTTTCATAGGGGCGTTGGCGTGGCGTGGTTTGATCGGCTGACAATGGTGGTGAATTTCGGCTCGTTTTCCAGCGTTTGGTATTGGATTGCCTTGGCTGTGATGTGGTCAACGGCGGCCCATTGGGTGCTGGGTATCCCCTTTGACATGGTCAGCCGGGCGCGGGCTGCGGGCGGGGCCGCGCAGGCCGAGCTGGATATGCTGGGGCGGATCATGGCCGCGCGCATGGCCGCGATTGCGCGCGTGTCTGGCACGGTTTCGGTGGCTTTGGGCAGTTTTGTGCTGAGCGGATTGGCAGTTTTGGGTTTTGCCTATGGGGTGCAATTGGCGCAGGCGCTGTTTTGTTTGTTTTTCCCGATGGCGCTGGTGGGGGTGAAATCGGTCAGGGTTGCGCAATATGTGCATGAAAACGCGGTGCAGGGCGCAGATTTGAACCGGGTTTTGGCGCGTTTGCGGGTGTGGGTGCAGGTGATTGGTATGGTCTCGATCTTTTTGACCGCTATCTGGGGCATGTATCAAAACATGCGCTACAGCATGCAAAACCATTCCAGCCTGTTCGAGGTTGGCCAGCAGCAGGAAAACAATGGCTAATATCACAGTTGGTGGCGCGCCCGAAGGGTTTGACGCGCGCCTGATTTTGGATGAATGCGCCAAAAGCGGGGGGGCGGTGATCCACGTGGCGCGCGACGACAAGCGCATGGCCGCAATCGAGGCGGCGCTGCGTTTCCATGCCCCCGACATGCCGGTGCTGCGCTTGCCCGCATGGGATTGCCTGCCCTATGACCGCGTTAGCCCAAATGCCGATATTTCCGCCGCCCGCATGGCCACCTTGGCCACGCTGGTGCATGGCGGGCCCAAGCAATTTGTGCTGCTGACCACCATCAGCGCCGCGATGCAGCGCCTGCCTGCGCGCGAGGTGCTGAAAACCGCCGCCTTCAGCGCGCGTGTGGGCACCCGCGTGGACGAGGGCGCCTTGCGCGGGTTTTTGGTGCGCATGGGCTTTTCCCAAGCCCCCACCGTGACCGAGCCGGGCGATTATGCCATCCGGGGCGGGATTATCGATATTTTTCCGCCGGGCGATTCAGGCCCCGTGCGGCTGGATTTCTTTGGCGATGTGCTGGATGGCGCGCGCCGCTTTGATCCGGCCAGCCAACGCACCACCGAAACGCTGGAGTATGTGGAACTGGCGCCTGTCTCGGAGGTGATTTTGGACGAGGCCGCCATCACCCGGTTTCGGCAGAATTACCGTATCGAGTTTGGCCAAACCGCCGATGACCCGCTTTACGAGGCGGTCAGCGCCGGGCGCAAAACCCAAGGGATCGAGCATTGGCTGCCGTTTTTCCATGCCCAGCTTGAGGTGCTTTTTGACTATCTGCCCAACGCGAGCGTGACGTTGGATGATCAGGTCACGCCAACCCGCGTGGCGCGCTTTGACGCGATTGTGGACCAATACGAAACCCGCCGCATCGCGATGGCGCAAAAGGGGCGTATGGATAGCGTTTATAAACCCGTGCCGCCGGGGCTGCTTTATCTTGACGATGCCGCATGGTCTGCGGCACTGGCGGGGCGGCGCGTGCTGCAATTTCACCCCCTGCCGCAGGCCAGCGGGCCCAACACCATTGATGCCGGTGGCCGTATTGGCCGCAATTTCGCGCCAGAACGCCAGTCTGAAAATCTTAGTCTTTTCAGATCGCTGGCGGATCATATTCGCGCAAAAATGGAAAAGGGGCCGGTGGTTGTGGCCTCGTATTCCGAGGGCGCGCGCGAGCGGCTGGATGGGTTGATCAGCGACGAGGGCTTGGTGGGCGCCGTGCATCTGCGCGATATGCGCGGTTTGGGCAAGCACGGGCTACATCTGGCGGTTTGGGCGCTGGAACAAGGCTATGAAACCGCCGCGATGACGGTGATCTCCGAGCAAGATGTCTTGGGCGACAGGCTGATCCGCGCCCTCAAGAAACGCCGCAAGGCCGATAATTTTCTGACCGAGGCGCAATCGCTGGCGGCGGGCGATTTGGTGGTGCATGTCGATCATGGCGTGGGGCGGTTTTTGGGGCTTGAGGTGGTCACCGCTGCCGGGGCGGCGCATGAATGTTTGCTGCTGGAATATGCCGAAGGCGCCAAGCTGTATTTGCCGGTTGAAAATATCGAACTGCTGTCGCGGTTTGGCCATGAAGAGGGGCTGCTAGACAGGCTGGGCGGCGGCGCGTGGCAGGCCAAAAAGGCCCGCTTGAAAGAACGTATTCGCGAAATGGCCGAGCGGCTGATCCGCGTGGCCGCCGAGCGCGAGTTGCGCAGCGCGCCGATGTTGGAACCCGCCCACCACGCGTGGGAGGCATTTTCAGCGCGCTTTCCCTATCAAGAAACCGACGATCAGCTGCGCGCCATCAAGGATGTGCTGGCCGATCTGTCCTCGGGCCGCCCGATGGACCGTTTGATTTGCGGCGATGTGGGCTTTGGCAAAACCGAAGTGGCCATGCGCGCGGCCTTTGTCGCGGCCATGGCGGGGCTGCAGGTGGCGGTGATTGCGCCCACAACGCTGCTGGCGCGTCAGCATTTCAAAAGCTTCGCCGAACGCTTTCGTGGCTTCCCCCTAGAGGTGCGGGCGTTGTCGCGGTTTGTCAGCACCAAAGAGGCCAACGCCACCCGCGAAGGCATGGCGCGCGGCACGGTCGATGTGGTGGTGGGCACCCATGCGTTGCTGGCCAAAGGGGTCAGTTTCAAAAACCTTGGCCTGCTGATTATCGACGAGGAACAGCATTTCGGCGTGGCCCATAAAGAGCGGCTGAAACAGCTGCGCAGCGATGTGCATGTGCTGACGCTGACCGCCACGCCCATACCGCGCACCTTGCAGCTGTCGCTGTCAGGGGTGCGCGATCTGTCGATCATTGGCACGCCGCCGGTGGATCGATTGGCCATTCGCACCTATGTGTCCGAATTTGATGCCGTCACCATCCGCGAGGCATTGCTGCGCGAACATTACCGCGGTGGTCAATCGTTTTACGTGGTGCCGCGCATCACCGATTTGCCGGAAATCGAGACATTCTTGCGCGAACAAGTTCCAGAAGTCAGCTATGTTGTGGCGCATGGCCAAATGGCCGCGGGCGAGCTGGACGACCGCATGAACGCCTTTTACGACGGTAAATTCGATGTGCTTTTGGCCACCACAATCGTGGAAAGCGGGTTAGATATTCCCACGGCCAACACCATGATTGTGCACCGCTCTGATATGTTCGGCCTGTCGCAGCTGTATCAAATTCGGGGCAGGGTGGGGCGCTCGAAAACCCGGGCCTATGCCTATCTTACCACCAAGCCCCGCGCCAAACTGACCCCGGCCGCCGAAAAACGGCTGCGGGTTTTGGGCAGCCTTGATACGTTGGGGGCGGGCTTTGCCTTGGCCAGCCAAGATCTGGACATTCGCGGTGCGGGCAACTTGCTGGGCGAAGAGCAATCAGGCCAGATGCGCGATGTGGGCTACGAGCTGTATCAACAGATGCTGGAAGAGGCGATCGCCAAGATCCGCACGGGCGAGTTGGAGGGGCTAAGCGACGCAGGCGATGCATGGGCACCGCAGCTAAACCTGGGTGTGCCAGTGCTGATCCCCGAAGATTTCGTGCCCGATCTTGACGTGCGCTTGGGCCTTTATCGGCGCCTCAGCAACCTGCACAGCAAGGTCGAACTGGAAGGGTTTGCCGCCGAATTGATCGACCGCTTTGGAAAACTGCCCAAAGAGGTAAACACGCTGCTTCTGGTGGTGCGGATCAAAGACATGTGCAAACGCGCAGGCATTTCCAAGCTGGACGCCGGGCCCAAAGGGGCGACGCTGCAATTTCACAACGACAGTTTTGCCAGCCCTCAGGGTTTGGTCGAATTTATTCAGGCCCAAAACGGGTTGGCCAAGGTCAAAGACAATAAAATCGTGGTGCGCCGCGATTGGAAATCTGATGCCGATAAAATCAAGGGCGCTTTTGCAATCGCCCGCGATCTGGCCGAGAAGCTGCTGGCCCATAAAAAGGCCAAAAAACGCAGCTAATCTGCCCCACCCGCGCGCGCTGTGGCACATTGTGCTGGCACTTTGCGCGCGTGGCGGCAATGCTGCGGTACCAAATGGATGGGGGCGCAGATGGTTCTTTCCTTGGCGATATTGCTGTCGTGCCAGCTGCTGGGCGAGGGGGTGGCGCGTGGGCTGAATTTGCCCGTGCCGGGCCCGGTTTTGGGCATGGCGATGCTGTTGGTGGGCTTGCGCCTTATTCCGCAATTGGCCCTTGTGTTGCGCCCTACGGTGGCGGTGGTGCTGGCGAATTTGTCGTTGATGTTTGTGCCCGCAGGTGTGGGCGTTGTGGGCAATCTTTCGATTTTGTCGTCAGATTGGCTGGCCTTGTCGGTTGTGTTGGTGGTGTCCACCCTTGCCGCCATGCTGGCCACGGTGGGCACGTTTTTGGCGCTGCGGCGCTGGGGGCAGGGGGACAGCTAATGGGGGATATGGCCGCATTATGGAGCTATCTGTCAACCGAGCCATTGCTGTGGCTGACGGCCACGTTGCTGGCCTATTTGGCGGCCGCCCAGCTGGCACGCGCCTTGGGCACGCCGCCTTGGGCGAACCCGGTTTTGATGGCGGTGTTGATATTGGCGCCGGTTCTATGGGCCACCTCGACCCCCTATGCCACCTATTTTGAAGGCGCACAGTTTATCCATTTTTTTCTTGGCCCCGCCACTGTGGCCCTAGCCCTGCCGCTTTATGATAACCTGCCCACCATCCGAAAAACGGTGCTGCCCATCGTTGCGGCGCTGCTGGTTGGGTCGGTGGTGGCGGCTGTGTCGGCGATTGGGTTGGCGCGTGCCTTTGGGCTGGCGCCCGCGGTGATTTTGTCACTGGCGCCCAAATCAACCACAGCCCCCGTGGCACTGGGCATTGCCGAGGCCATTGGCGGGCTGCCATCGCTGACGGCGGTTTTGGTGATTTTGACGGGCATCGTGGGGGCGGTGACGGTAACGCCGCTGATGAATGCGCTGCGCATCACCGATTGGCGCGCGCGCGGGTTTGCAGTGGGGGTGGCGGCCCATGGCATTGGCACTGCGCGCGCCTTTCAGGTGCACCCGCAGGCCGGCGCCTATGCTGGCATTGCGCTGGCGCTGAACGCGGTGCTGACCAGCCTGTTGGTGCCGCTGCTGGTGCGGGTTTTGCTACCTTAAGGCCTCGGCCTCTTCCAGCTTTTCCAGCGCCTCCATCCACAACGCCTCGGCGCGCTGCAGCCCCTCTTCCACTTCGGCGAATTTCCGGTTCCACTGTTCCAAATCGGCGATCCGCTCGTCGGCATAAAGCGCGGGATCGGCCAGTTTTTCCGACAGTTTCTGGTGCATCTCGGTGATCTTTTTCACCCGCTGTTCG
>RFQY01000138.1 GCA_009924775.1 Paracoccaceae bacterium
GCAACCCGATGATTTTGCACCGGTGTTGGCGCGCGCAGATTTCATCCGCGCATTGAACTTCCCCGAAACCACCGAAGATACCGAAGGGTTTGCCGCCCTGCGCAAAGCGCTGCGCGACCGCAAGGCAAAGGAACTGATCAACGCCAGCCAAGATGTGCTGACATTGCTAAGCCAAGAGGGCATTTACACAGATGACATGCGCCCCGACATGGCACGCCCGGAATTGTGGCGCCGCTTTGCCGCAGGCGAGCGCGGGCGCACCATCGCCGCACTTGGGGGCATACGCGACCGCACGCCGCTGGCGCTGGTGGCCGGGCGTATGAAGCAAGACCCGGTGTTTCGCGACGCCGCGCATCATTTCCTGCGCCGCTTTGACAAGGCCTTTCAGGAATTTGAAATCGAGGCCACAGATTCCGAAATACAGGATCTGGCCCAAACCCGCACCGCGCGCGCCTTTATGCTGCTGGGCCGCGTGGCGGGTATTTTCGACTAGGCCTGCACCGGCACGACAGGGCGTTCCATCCGCAGGGCGGATCGAAACCCGAAAATATGCCGCAAGGGCCCGGTGTGGCTGCGGGTCATCGCCAAAAACCCTTTGCGTTCATAAAGCGCCCGCGCCCGTGGGTTGGTGTTGATCACATCCAGCCGCACCACCCGCAGCGCCAGTTCCGCCAAGCGCGCGGTGACCGCATCCAGCAATTGCCCGCCCACTCCTTTGCCACGCGCCGCCTGAGCGACAAAAATACCGTCCATCTGGAACACCCCCGCCTCGGGATCGGGTTCCAGCGCAATCAGCAGCACGGCGCGCCATGCCGTGCCGAACCAACCATAATGGCGCGCCATGTCGCGCAGCGCCCCGTTGATCAGCCCACCTTCGGGGGTTTTGAACCCCGCCATGCCCAGCAATTGACCCTCGGCATCGCGGGCAACGATGGCATATCCGGGTCCATCACCGCCGTCAGAAACGGTATGGCCCGCGATGATGGGCCCAGAACCTTACCCAGCTTTGCGCCGAACGCCTGCCAATAAAGCTGCGCCGCGACGGCGCGCTCGTCCTCGCGGAACCCCGCTTCGATCACCATTGACATTGCATCCCCTTTCGCACGGCGCTAGGCCTGTGCCAGAACCGAAATAGGGTGCCGCCATGCACGATACAACCCGATCCGCATATTGGCAGGGCGCCCGCGATGGTGCGCCCTTTATTTTCGTGGTCTCGCCCTTTGCCATGTTGTTTGGCGTGGTTTCGGCCGAAGCCGGACTGAATGTTTTCGAAGCGCTGGCCTTTTCGGTGGTGGTGATTGCAGGCGCCGCACAATTCACCGCCCTGCAATTGCTGCAAGATAACGCCCCCACCTTCGTGGCCTTGGCATCGGCTTTGGCGGTCAATCTGCGCATGGCGATGTATTCAGCCGCGCTGACGCCGCATTTGGGCGCCGCCCCGTTTTGGCAGCGCGGGTTGATTGCTTATTTTCTGGTGGATCAAACCTATGCCTGCTCGGTCATGGCCTACGAGCGAAACAAGGGCTGGGGCTTGGCCCAAAAAACTGCCTATTTCTTTGGCACGATGACCCCCGTCTGCCCGATGTGGTATGTCATGACCTTGGTGGGCGCATGGGCCGGCACCGCCATTCCGCCTGATTACGCCTTGGATTTTGCGGTACCCATCACCTTTATTGCGCTGACCGCGCCGATGCTGCGCACCGCCGCCCACCGCGCTGCGGCGCTGGTGTCGGTGGTTATGGCGCTGGGGTTTGCATGGCTGCCCTTTAACCTTGGGCTGATGGTTGCGGGCCTGGCCGGGATGATCACTGGCGCCCAAATAGAACTGCGCCTGCGCGCGCGTGGCACATGGGTGGACCCATGATTGATAAAAACCAACTATGGACCGTGATCGTCTTGTTAGGGATTGGCAGCTTTGCCCTGCGCTTTGCGTTTTTGGGGCTGATTGGCAACCGCGCCATGCCAGAATGGCTGTTGCGGCATCTGCGCTACACGGCGGTGGCAATCTTGCCCGCCATCGTGGCGCCTTTGGTGGCGTGGCCTGCCGCGTTGGAGGGCCAGACAGACCCCGCGCGCCTGGCCGCGGCCTGCGTGACGCTGGCGGTGGGCTATGCCACGCGCAATGTGATTTTATCCATCGTGCTGGGGGCAGGAACGCTGTATCTGGGCCTCTATCTTGCCGGGTAGCCCGGCGCCACTACTGCGCCGCGCGCGCGCGCACGGCGTCATAGGCCTCTAGCACGGCGCTGTTATCGTCCGAATCATATTCATAAAGCTGGTCAGATTGCACACCGGGGATGCGTGCAAATTGCTCGGACAGCGCGTTTGGATACCATGTGGGGGTGATGCCAAATTCAGGGAATTGGGCCAAAATCCGCGAAATGCTAAGGGCGCATTGCGCGTCACTGACCCGGCCATTGGCCTGCACCGCACGCAGCAGCGCCTGCGCCAATTGGGGCGAAACCGGCAGGCGCTGACGCTCTACATAAAAGGTTTCGCGGGCGTGAAAGCGGGTAAAAACATCTACCAAGGGCGGATGCGCCCCGTAAATCACATCGCCACGGCGGATGATGGATTGGTTGCGAAACGACCCTGCAGGATCGAAAATGACCCGCTGGCTGGCATTCACCATCAAAGCCGAATGCGCGCCTGCCTCGTTACGCACAGCGCGCATGGTAAACAGGGTAATTTCTGGTGGACCGTCATGCACATATGCGGCGGCGCGCAGCTCGTCGTCGCTGCGGGCAATTTCGGGTTTCGTGGCGCAGCCCGCCAAGGCTAGAACTGCCAACAGCACAACTGCCAATTGTTTCATACAAAACCCGCTTAGCAAAAACCACAGCAAACTGTGGGTCAGGGTGGTGCCGGGCGGTTGCCCGGCCTGCCCAAATCAGCTGTTGAAAAGCGCCAAGAACACCAAAATACCGATGCTGACACCCACCACAAGTTTGGTGGCGCCGATAAACCCTTCAAAGGTTTTTTCCTGCACCGAAGTATCCATTTCGCCGTGCTTATGTTCAGCCATTTGCCTTTTCCTTGCTTGGTCTGTCCTGTTGCTTTGTGGGTGATTAGCGGATTCCTTAAGCCCTGTCACCAGTCAAGGCGCCGCACAGGCGCGGTTTTCGCACCCACGTCAGGCCGCCTTCCACAGCCATGCCCCATCGGGGCCACGCCGCCGCGTTACTTGGCCTTTGAACAGCAAGTAATTCAAATGCGCCACGGTTTCACACAGCGCCAGCCCATAAGTGCCCGCATCGATGCTGCGCTTGAAAAGCGCCGGAAAACACCCCACCGCCACCTGTTCGGTTTTCAACAAAGCCAACAGGCGTTTCAGCGCGCCATGGTGGTTTTCGGCCAATTGCCCCATGCGCATGGGCAAACCCGTGAAGGGCAGTTTATGCCCGCCCAGCACCAAATGATCCTCGCGCGCAAGGGTGGCCAGCCGCGCGCAGCTTTCCAGCCAGTCGGCCAGCGGGTCGGCCATCGGTTCTGCCGGGTGCACGCCGATATTGGGGCTGATCGAGGATAAAACCTGATCCCCCGCAATCACCAGATTGCAATCGCGGCTCCATAGGGTCAGGTGTTCGGGGGCATGGCCATGGCCAATATGCACATCCCAGCTGCGCCCCGCCGCCTGCACCACATCTCCTTGGGTCAGGCGATGATAGCCAATCGGAATGGGGTGCGAAATATCGCCCAGATTAAATGGCCGCTCGGTCAGGCGGCGCTGGTAAATCTCGGCATCCATGCCCGCATCGCGCCAAAAAGCCAAGGCTTGCGGGCTGGGGGCCTCTTCGACATCCAGACACAGCATGCGCGCGGTCAGATACGAGGTGCGGGTTGTCCAATGCTCGGCGCCAAAGCGCTCCATCAGCCATCCAGCCATGCCCACGTGATCGGGGTGATAATGCGTGATAATCACCCGCCCAACCGGCTTGCCGCCCAACACGTCGCGCAGGATATTTTCCCAAATTGCCACGCTTTTGCGAGTTTTGACGCCCGTATCAACAATGCTCCAGTGGTCGCCCTCGTCCAGCGCATAGATATTAACATGGTCCAGCGCCATGGGCAGCGGCAGCCGGATCCACAGCACGCCTTCGGCAACTTCGATGGCTTGGCCTGCCTCGGGCGGGGTGTCCCACGGGGTGCGGACGCCCCTTTGGCCGCCGTCCATCACGCGGCCAGCTCTTCGGGGGTGATGTCGTATAGATCATCGGCCCCGGCCATGGCATGGCGCAGCAAGCTGTCGTGTTCGGGCAGCAATTTGTTGATGTAAAAACGCGCCAGTTTGGTGCGCGCGCCGGGGGCCGCTTCGGCCAGGGCGGCGCGCAGGTGGTAATGCGCCCCCAAAACCCGGGCAAACCCACGCAAGAACGGCACAGCCCCTGCAAAGCGGGCGTTCATATCGCTTTGGCTCAGCATCCATTCCACCGCTTCACGCAGGCTTTCGCAGGCCTGCCAGACGGGTTCGGCCAGTTCGGGCATGTGCGCGCGGGCGGCTTCGGTGTGGGCTTCGATCTCGTCCAGCAGGCGCATGGCCGCCTCGCCACCATCCATCATCTTGCGCCCCACAAGATCCATCGCCTGAATGCCGTTGGTGCCCTCGTAAATCGGGGTGATGCGTGCATCGCGCAGATATTGGGCCGCGCCGGTTTCTTCGACAAAGCCCATGCCGCCATGGATTTGAATGCCCAAACTGGCCACTTCGCACCCGATATCGGTAGAAAATGCCTTGGCAATCGGTGTCAGCAACGCCGCGCGGGCCGCCCATTCGGGGTTTTCGGTGGCGCGCGCCATATCCAGCGCCACAGCGCAATTGACCGTGATTGCACGCGCGGCAAAGGTTTCGGCCTTCATCGTCAGCAACATGCGGCGCACGTCGGCGTGCTGAATGATTTCGCCCATCTGTTTGCGCTCGGCCGCATAGGCCAGCGCCTGTTGATAGGCGCCCTCGGCGCAGCCCACACCTTGGGCCCCAACGGCAAGGCGGGCATTGTTCATCATGGTAAACATGGCCGCCATGCCTTTGTGCTCGGCGCCCACAAGCCAGCCTGTGGCACCATCATATTGCATCACGGCGGTGGGGCTGGCGTGAATGCCCATTTTATGTTCAAGGCTCACCACCTTAAGGCTGTTGGCCACGCCCGGGTTGCCCTGTGCATCGGGCAGGTATTTGGGCACCATAAACAAGCTAATGCCCTTTGTCCCCGCCGCCCCATCGGGCAGGCGCGCCAGCACAAGATGGCAGATATTGCCGCCAAAATCGTGGTCACCCCAAGTGATGTAGATTTTCTGACCACTGATGGCATAGGTGCCATCGCCATTGGGCACAGCCCGGGTTTTCAGCGCCCCCACATCCGAGCCAGCGCCGGGTTCGGTCAAATTCATCGTGCCCGTCCATTCGCCAGAAATCAGCTTGGGCAGATACAGCGCCTTCATCTCGTCGCTGGCATGGTGTTCCAACGCCTCGATCTGGCCTTGGGTCAACAGCGGGCACAGCCCCAGCCCCATGGCGCTGGTTGCGGCCATTTCGTTGAACGCCGTCGTCAGCGACAGCGGCAGCCCCATGCCGCCGTAATCTTGCGGCGCAGACAAGGCCACCCAGCCCCCTTCGGCCAAAGCGCGAAACGCCTCGGCGTGGCCAGGCGATGTGCGCACAACGCCGTTTTCCAGCTTGGCGGGCGTCATATCACCCGGGCGGCGCAAGGGGGCCATGACCTCTTCGCAGATGCGGCCAGCGCCATTTAGAATGGCATCCACCATATCGGGGGTTGCATCGTTAAAAAGCGCGGTTTCGGGCAGCTTTTGGAAATCGGACACATGGGCGAAAATGAATCGGAACTCGTCCAACGGGGCTCGAAAAGGCATAGCGCACTCCTTGGGAACAGCAGCTTGGATTTTGCCAAAGCTGCCTGTAAGCCTGTTCATATCCACGGCAAACTATCCGCACGCATGGGGCGTGCCAAACAGAACGCGGCGTCAGACATGGCCAAAACCGAGACATTAAATCCAGACACCCAAGGCATTTCCCGCGCCGCGGAATTACTGTCTGCAAGGCGGCTTGTCGCCTTTCCAACCGAAACCGTTTACGGGCTTGGGGGGGATGCGCGCGCCGATGATGCCGTGGCCGCCATCTATGCCGCCAAGGGGCGACCCAGCTTTAACCCATTGATTGTGCATCTGCCCGATACATCGGCCGCCCAGCGCTATGTGGTGTGGTCTGCGCAGGCGCAGGCCTTGGCCGATGCCTTTTGGCCCGGGCCCCTGACGCTGGTGTTGCCGCTGCGGGCGGGGCATGGCTTGTCTAATTTGGTCACCGCAGGGCTGCCCACGGTTGCCATTCGCGTGCCCGCCCACCCGCTGGCGCGCCAAGTGCTGCAGGCCTTTGGGGGGCCGGTGGCGGCCCCTTCGGCCAACCCCTCGGGGCGCATCAGCCCCACAACTGCCGCGCATGTGTTGGCCGGGCTGCAGGGAAAAATCGCCGCTGTTTTAGATGGTGGGCCGTGCGAGGTGGGGCTGGAAAGCACGATTGTGGCGCTGGCCCCTCACCCGCAGGTGCTGCGCCCCGGTGGCGCCACAGCGGCCGCGCTGGCCAAGGTGCTGGGCCTGCCCGCACAGTCGCTGAGCGAAGGCGTCCCAAAGGCCGGGGCCCAACCCAAAGACATCACCGCACCAGGGCAATTGCTGTCGCATTACGCGCCCGGTGCCTTGGTGCGGCTGAACGCCACCGCCCCCCACCCCGGCGAGGTGATGCTGGGCTTTGGCGCGGTTGATGGCGCGCTGAACCTGTCGGCGGCGGGCGATCTGAACGAAGCTGCCGCCAATCTTTTTGGCTATCTTCACCAGCTTGACCAGCCGGGCGTGGCCGGCATTGCGGTGGCCCCTGTCCCCGACCACGGCGTCGGGGTGGCCATCAACGACCGTTTGCGCCGCGCCGCGGCCCCACGGCCCTGATGCTTTCCCTGACCGGCAAGGCAGACTAGGGTAGCGCCATGGAATCGAAGCTGCACCCCTCGTTAACGCCAGATCTTGCGCTGGCCCTGCTGGAATGGCAGGCCGAACTTGGCGCGACCGAGGCCATTGGCGATGGCCCGATCAACCGCTACGAGCTGCCCCAAGAGGCGCGCAAAGCCGCCCAATCCCCGGCTGCGGCCCCTGCACCTGCTGCCGTCGGGCCCGCAGGCGGCGCAGATCAGCGCCCGACCCCCGCCACAGCCCAGCCCGGCCCGGATGCGGTGGCGCAGGCCCGGCAGATGGCCGCTGCGGCCCAAGATCTGGTGCAATTGCGCGCAGCCCTTGATGGGTTTGAACACTGCGCACTTAAACGGGGGGCGCGCAGCTTGGTCTTTGCCGATGGCGTGCCCGGCGCCCCGGTGATGATTATCGGCGAGGCCCCCGGGCGCGAAGAAGACCGCGCCGGCCTGCCCTTTGTGGGCCCGGCAGGCCAGCTGCTGGACCGGATGCTGGGCGCCATCGATCTGTCGCGCCAGCCTGGCGCGGGGCAAAGCCCAGTGTATATCACCAATGTGCTGCCTTGGCGCCCGCCACAAAACCGCGACCCAAACCCAAACGAAATTGCCATGATGGTGCCATTCTTACAGCGCCATATCGAACTGGCCGCGCCCAAGCTGCTGGTTGTGATGGGCAATATCAGCACCCAAGCACTGCTGGGCCAAACCGGCATTACCCGCCTGCGCGGCACATGGGCCAGCGCCATGGGCCTGCCTTGCCTGCCCATGTTCCACCCCGCTTATTTGCTGCGCCAGCCC